>MHBG01000111.1 GCA_001804785.1 Lentisphaerae bacterium GWF2_45_14 | reverse complement strand
CTCTTTTTTGCCCATAAAAGCCGCGCATGCCGATGAACCTATGAGAATATACGCATATTCACTTGTGGAAAAATTTGCCATATTTTCAATAAGATATTTGTTGTACGACAATGCCGCATTCAGATATTTTTCCTCTCCAGTTTCCCTGTACGCATAAGCGAATGCCATGCACGCCAGTGACCCCCAGTGCGGACTTTTCAAATCGCCCGCCCATACCCATGTAGCGGCATCAGGTTTCGCTTTAAAATCGGACTGTATGTAAAATGCTTTTCCCATTGCCGACGCCACATCGAGGCCGTTCTTTTTAAGATTATATTTCTTTTCGAGCTTAGGCTCCATCCTGCTTATTATCAAAGCAATGGCACTATTCCATGCATTGTCATCAAAATAAATCACGGGTTTCCATTGTTCGTGGCTCCAGCGCCAAACGCCTTCGGGATATGCGTCTTTGGTATTTCTCGAACCGCTTCGGGAATATAGATATTTGAGAATATTGTCCGCCGTCTCATAATATTTTTTTTCATCCAGCGCCTTCGCGGCCAGAAGAAACATAAGTGCCGTTTCAAAATTACAGTCCGGCCTTCTGTGCTCCATTACTGCATATTTGCCGTAATTTGTATACGCCGGAAATGCGGTAAATGCTTTTTCCAGCGAGTCATTATTTTCCGTAAGAAGAATTCTTTCCGCGACGCCCCACGAACCATCGTCGGGTTCCATTACTCCCGACTGTTCGAACCACCCGATATTAAGCTTCAGACTCTCCTTAAGTTTCCTTCCATCAATCATTTTTCTATCTCCTTTTATAATTTAATTTTCTCAAGTGAAAAATATTCCCTGTAAGCATTTGTCACAGCTATATAGTTTTCCGGCGGAACACTTTCCGTTATCGCGTTGCTTGCCGTAAGAATATGCCCTCCGTTTCCAGTCCCGTCTTCAAGGCACTTGATAACAGAATCCCGGATTTTTTCCGGCGATGCGAAGCTTAAAGTATTTCCGCAGTCCAGATTGCCGAGAAAGGTTATCCGTTCGCCATATGACTGTTTAAGTTTTTTCAATTCCATTCCTGCATGAAGATCTATTTCAAGATAACCGTCGACCTCTGACTCGATGAGAAAATCGTCGATCACGCTCCACAGATTTCCGTCGCTTGCATTTATTGCGAGTTTCCCGGATGCGTGAACTTTATTGGAAAGTTTTTTCAGTTCCGGCATTATGAAAGTCCTGTAGCTTTCCGGTGAAATAAGAGGGGAGTTCCCAGCAAAATCGCCGCCTATTCCGAATAGGTCAATGCCATGTTTAAGGTATTCATCTATAAGGCGTATAGCCGTTTCAGAAGCCAGTGAAAAGTGTTCATGGGCAAGCTCCGGAGCAAGCAGCATTACCTGCATAAGATCAATATCCGTCCAGACTCCATGGCAATATGCGGGAGCCAGGATTGGCAGATCAATATTCCGTCGTAGCATTTCTTCTTTCAGAAAATCATATATGATCATCGATTCCGAAGCAATTTCTATTCGGAATTCGCGTTTCAGCCTATTCCTTCTTTCCAATTTTTCGACAGGGTCGTCAGTTTCTGGCTGCTTTTCTTCGATAGTTTTTTCTTTTCGGGGCGGAACTGGACTTCGTACCTGATAAAGCATGTCATGCCCGAAAAATTCGGCTATATCGAGTCTGTCGATTGCATATTGCCTGAGGGCTTTTTCCCATCCTTTTTCCTTTACGCATTCCTCCCAGTGCAAATAAGACACAGGTCTTCCAAGAATACGCTTTGTAATTTCATCAGAGTTTAAAACATACTCAAAGACCGGCGTCCTGTCCGGCTTCCTATGCACGAATGCGTCATTTATTCTCTTTCTACTGCTCATAATATCATTCTCCTATGATAGTTTTCTACTTCGTTCTGAAAAATTTTAACGTTTTTATATCAAGACTCCACCAGTTTGAAAGTCGGGAAGTCTTCGAACACTTTATCGTTTTTAAGCGTATAGTAAATGATGTCCAGGAACTTGCGAGCCAGCGCGATATTTACTTTACCGCCTCCGCGTCGGCTTTTTATCCTCTCATGATAATCGCGTAACGGTTTGCAATAGCGTTTCGCAATCAAGGAACATTGGACAAGTGTCGAACGTCCTATTTTGCTCCCATTTTTTGTGATTCTTCCATGATGAACTGTCTCATTCGAATTGCTCACCCGTGGAACTATTCCGAAATATGCGGCAAGTTTGTTCTTATTGCTGAAGTCATGAACGTTGCCGATTACGGAAAGAAGTATTGCCGAACCTTTGTCTCCTATTCCTTTGATGCTGGTGAGGTTTTTATGCCCTTCAAGTTTATTCCCGTTCTCGGCGATGGCGTCGTCAAGTTCTTTGATACTGTTATTGAGATTCCGGATCTCAGAAACCATTACCCGGAGTTCCACATCGGTTATCGGATCAAAGGTCGCGGAAAGTATTTTTCTCAATCCTTTTTCGCTGCTCATGCTTTCTTTTTCAAGCGGCATCATGTTGGAAGAAAAGATGTTATTGATCTTGTTCTTGAGCGCGGTACGGAGCCGGACAAGCTTCTCCCTTGTCTGTACCAGACTCGATATTTTCGCGTGCAGATCGTCTTTCATCCTTATCTCCGGCAGCATGTCCTTTTCGAGAAACAGTGCTATTGTTTTTGCATCGTTTTCATCAGTCTTTTTTACCGATTTACTTATCACTTTAAACTGATGCGGATTTATAACTACAAGTTTTCCGGCTTTCTTTTTTACCACATCACAGAAGAATTTCGTGTTCCCTGTCGCTTCAACCGCAATTTCAACATTCCGGTCCAGTTTAGAAGCGAACTCTTCCAGTTCCTTGATGTGATAACGACATAATTTTTCTTCGCCCTTTTCGTTCCTTTCGCACACCGTGAACTGCGTCCTGTGCAAGTCCACGCCCAGATACCTTTTTGACTTCTTCATTTTTTCTCTCCGATCTTTTCAGATCGAAGCAGACGTGCTATTTCGGGCCAAACATTCTCCTATACAAAGTCCGGCTTCTGCCGTCTTTACGGTGGCGCTTCGGAAACAGGTCTGACGCTAATCTCCTTTTCGGGTTCCATGATTCTCGAATCACGTACCCACATAAAAATGCAGCCTGTATCCCGTCTGCTCCTGAACTGATGTTTCTATAATTTACAACAGTTTCAAGAACAAGCTCCGAAATCTCACTAACTATTCATACCATCTCCTTATGCTTGAACTTTCGATAAGCTTTGGCGTAAAGACTTTATCTTTAAGGATTTCATTTTTTTCAAGGCGGGCCATCATGATATCCGCGGCTTCGCTGCCGAGTTCTTTTTTATACTGATGGATCGTGGCAGGGCGCGGTGAAAGATACTGGATAAAACTCATATTGTCGTAGCCTATGACTGAAAGATCGTCAGGTATTTTTATGCCGATTTTCGCGGCTTCGTTATAAAGATCGAGTACCTGATAGTCCGAAAAACAGAATACCGCGGTAAAGTCCCTGACCTTTGGCATGAAGGAATTCACATCGGAAAAAACCGTCACGCTAACTCCTTTATTTTTAAGTATTTTAACAAAAGATACCCCTCGCGGGTCACCCCAGTTTTTAAGTTGTCCGATGTAGGCTATTTTGCGGTGTCCGTTATCGAAAAGGCATTTTGCGGCAGCCTCGCCGCCGGCAGCATTGTCATTATAGACCGATGGAATTCCAGGAATAGGAAGAGTAATACTAACGAAGGGCTTTTTCTTTTTAAGTTTTTCGATTATATCAAAATTCGCATCCGGCATGGCCGGGCTGTAGATGAAACCGTCAACGCCCTTGGAATTCATGAATTCGATTGCTTTTCGCTCGGTTTCCACGTCGTAATGCGAGACAGAAAGGATCATATGGTAGTTGCATGGGGTTATTTTTTCCTCGATTCCTGCCACAATGTCGAGCCAGAACGAACTATCGATTCCGCCCGCGATGATTACTCCGATGAGGTATGTTTTCTTTCCTGCTATCGCTCGTGCGTGAATATTCGGATTATAGTTATTTTCCGCTATTACGTTCGCGATGCGCTCGCAGGTGGCCTTAGAAATATTATATTTCCCGGCCTTTCCGTTGATGTACATGGAGGCGGTAGTCAGTGATATGCCTGCCTTGTCCGCAATGTCTTGTAATGTAAGTGTTTTACTCATTCAGCCTCTTCTATTTCCTTCATAAGTTTTAACGATACAAGCAGGAAACGCGGCAGATGAAAAAATGTTTTCCATTTACCGCCTTTCAGCATATTGGCGGGACGTCCGTCCCTGTGAAGGTAGGCAAACCACTCGCCGCATTCCCTGTCGGGAAAATTCGAGAAACTCCATTCGTCGAGCCTTTTGAACCATTCGAGGAACTTGTCGTCTTTAGTAAGCTTGTACGCATAAAGCACGGCGATACAAGCTTCATTGTGAGGCCACCAGAGTTTCATATCCGCCTGAAGTTCGACATGGGGTTTGCCGAGGACATCCATAAAATAATAGATGCCGCCAAAAGTTTTGTCCCAGCCGAAATCAAGAAGGCCGGATATGTAATCACTGGCCTTTGCTATAAGCTTTTTATCGTTTTCCTTTTCGGCGTATTGGAGTACAAACCACATTGACTCGAGACCGTGTCCGGGATTGACATGGCGGCCGTCGCATGATTCAAGATCGAATGAGGCATCCGTGTTGACATTCTCAAAAAGGATGCGGAATTCCGGGTGCCAGAATTTCTCCATCACTGTCCCTACCGCGTTTGCCGTATCGGCGTCATATATATTTGTTCCGAGACACTCCTTCATTACGTGTCCGAGGTTGGCAAGAATCATAAAGTGGCCTAGGTTGAGCCTGGCTGGTCTGCCCGAAAGCCCTTTTTCCCATCTGCCTTTAGGGTTGTGCATGCGGCTGATGTAATTTTTCATGGAGTGGTTTGCCTCGGTGCGGTATTTTTCATCGCCCGTCGCGTGATAAAGAGCCGCTGCCCCCATCGCCGCGAAACAGTCCGAATAAATGCTGTACGGGGCAACAGATGGCTGCCCTTGTCTGTTAATGGCGAAGTAGTAGAACCCTTCCTGGTCTTTGCCATTTTTTTCGAGAAAATCGAAACCCTGCTTTGCTATTCTGAGCCAGTTTTCATTTTTCTTTTCGGACGCGCGGTAAAGAATGGCAAACATATAGACAATCCGCCACTGCATCCACATAAATTTTTCGCTGTCGTAGGCAGATCCGTCCTTATTAAGGAAGCTGAAATAGCCGCCGTATTTTTTATCTTCGCAGTTTTTTTCCCAGAAGGGTATTACGTTGTTAAACAGTTCATTTTCGTACCGTTTGATATAACCCAGAAAACTCATAGCCCCTCCTTACTAAAGCGCTTTAGTGAATTATATCTCCGGCTCCGAAAAAAGTCAAGACACCTCTTGAAAAAAGTGCCCGTATATACGCGTCATCTAATCCCTTTTTACTATAGTTTGAGGCGGTATGCAAATTGCTGTAGGCATAAATATTGACAGCAAGGCTCTTAGATATTCAGAGAATGATCGGCAAAGCTTCTCCTGCCCGGTTATAACGATAATCTTTTTTCTTATGCTTGACGGCCTTGTTAAAGCACTCGGGGGAACTATATTTACAACTGATGATTTTCAAGCCTAACACGATAATAAAGACATGAAGCGTATTCTCTTGGCTGAGGATGAAGAGGCCGTAAGAAAATATCTGGCCCTTCTTCTGGAAAAAAACGATTACAAGGTAAAAGCTGTAGACAACGGCAAAAAGGCCCTTGAACTTATCGATGCATCGGTAAACGGCCTTGAAGAGCCGTTTGACCTGCTTATTACCGATATCGAGATGCCTCTGATGGATGGCTTCTCTCTCATCGACGCAATAAAAGAGCGGAATATCTTCCTTCCTGTGATTGTCATTACCGGACAGGATGACAGGGACGTTGTGCTTAACGCGCTCCGCCGCGGTTGTCACGAGTTTATAGATAAACCCCTCATGCCCGATGTAATAGCCAAAGTGAAATCGACCTTCGATAAGATTGAAAAAGTCTCCGGTCAGAGAAGCTCGCGGGACATGGCGGACGATACTCAGCGCTTCGGACATCCGCAAACAGCATCCCTGAAAGTTCCCTATTCAAAGATGATTGGAAAATACAATATAAAAAGGGTCATCGGTGAAGGGGGAATCGGCACCGTATTCCTTTGCGAGGACCCTGAAACAAAGCAGCACTATGCTCTTAAAACATTGCGATTACGGACACTGGACGACGATAAGGATTCATCCATAAGACGTCTTATTAACGAAGGCAGCGCGATATCGCAGCTCAACCATCCCAACATCGTAAACTTTATTGAATTCGGCTATTCGGGGATTGGTCATGACAGGATGCCTTACATCGTTATGGAATACTTTGAGGGCATGTCCCTCAGGCATTTTATGGAAGGCGTCAAAGAGCTCAGCATAGCACAGAAGCTTTCGATAATCTCGCAGGTAGCAGAGGGTCTTTACGCCGCACATCAGCGCAATATTTGCCACAGGGATATAAAGCCTGACAATATACTGGTAAACAACGATCTTGAGGTCAAGATTACCGATTTCGGGATATGTTATCTGCCTACGTCGGACGTGACAAGAACATCGGAACTCATGGGATCCCCGGGCTATATGGCGCCCGAATACATAAGACATGGAAAAACAGACAAGGCGATGGACATCTATTCGCTGGGTGTCGTTGCCTATGAGCTGCTTGTCGGCAGAAAGCCCTTTGAGGCGACGACACTGACCGATCTTATGAATAAAATAATTAATTCGCGTCCGCCGGAACCGTCCCGTCTCGTTCCGGGTTTTCCGCCGGAGCTTCAGCGGATACTTGCCGTAATGCTGAGGAAAAATCCGAAGAAGCGTTATAAGGATGGTACCGAGATAATTCAGAATATAGATGCGTTCCTGAATGGTAAGACGGGAAGGAAGATGACTGACCGTATCCGGGAATTCTTCCATTGTGATTGGCACTAATTAAAAAAAGGCATCCGGCTATGAAAATATTCCCTAAACAATGTCTGGCATTACTTATTCCATTACTGTTTATTTCCTGTGTTTCGAAAAAAGTAGAGGTCCCGGTCATGAAGACCGATAAACTTGCGACTACTCCGGTAACGCCAATAATGAAGATGCGCGCAGAATATATCAGGGAACGTGTTTTTTCAAAATGTGCCGCGTCCGCCGTATTTATCAGTCATCAGACGATAACGCTTTACTATGGTCGGACGGATGAACTTGCGGAGCGTTGTTCCATTCTCGGCTTTACCGATGTTTTAGTATTATTTGATACGCAGAAGGATTCCAATGATCTGGACTCATTTATAAAATCCCTTGACAATGCGAAGATAAACGTGTGGCTCTATATCGACTCGCCAAGTCTTTATTCGGGAAATGAATTTCTCACGACGCTGCTGGCGTCTGTCAATAAGTTCCGCAATGAGCATCCTTCCTTAAAGGGGCTTCTCATATACCAGAGGCCTGATCTTATATTCGGACCAGGAAGAAGATATACGTCTCATATTCTTTATCACTGGGATGATGATTCCTATGGAAAGGGAAAAGATAATGACCTCCTTATGAAAAGTGCGCTTGATATTGCCGAAAAGTTCAGAAAGGCGTTTCCTCCCGAATTTGAAATAGCGCAGATGCTTTCGCCGTTTTACGACAGCCGAATAAAAGATGGCTCGCTTGTACACGGCTCAACTTCCGATTTTATGAAGATATGCTCGAAGGTCTGCATCGCGGCATATTTCAGCGACCGTTTTCAGATAGAAGAAAACATCCAGACACCGCTCCAAAATATAAAATCACCGGCTTCTGCCTTTGTCGCCGTAAGAACGTATGTCGACATTTACGGTGGAGCGGACAAAGAAAAATCGCTTTCGGACAAAAGCTGGTTCAAGCTCACCAAAGACCTTGAGAGCGTCCTTAAAACAGCCGGAGATTTCAAATCGTTCAGGGGCATAGCCTTTTACGACTACTACGGACTTGAAAAAATGTGGGAAAAACCCGAAACGTCCCCAACGACTAAGTAAATAATGAAACCCATATATTTCAATATTCCAGCACCGCTCTTAATCGTAATGGATGATGTTGGCTGGTGGAGCGGCGAAGACTCCCACCTCTCAAACGAGCCTTTCCGCACAGGGATTTCCCGTAATCACTGCGTCAACGATTATACGGCAATTGCCGAGCTTGCAAAAATGACGGGGACACGTATCCAGGCAGGGTTTGTCCTTTGTGAATGGGACAGGGAAAACATTTTGAGGAATGTCCCTTCATCCACCTGGATGGGCGGGGATTGGGACAATTCAAAGCATCAGGGCCCGTGGCTCGATGAGGCTGCCGATGTGATAATAAAAAATCGCCCGCATATTGAAATAGCGCTGCATGCGATAGGTCACGAATACTGGAAGCACCCCGGCCCCTTCTCACGCGCTGAATGGGCTGATATGGATGGCGTTATGCGTCCTGCCTCTGACATAGTAGCGCACACCGAGGCGTTCAGGAAAATTATGGAACAAAACAGTCTGGGAGATTTTCCGACATCTTTTGTGCCTTCCGCGTTTAAGCACTGCTTCGGTGCGGAAGAGAACGGCATTACCCCCATTCTTAAATCGTATGGCATCAATTTTATATCCAATCCTTTCGACGCTACCGTGTGGGAAAAAGCTCCGGAAGACCCCGCCTTCGGAATTGATGGCGGTATTCCATTCGTAAACAGAGGCAGGGGGCTTATCTCATGGAAAGTAATAGATGCTTCCCCTGAGGGAATTTACTGGGACGGCCCCATCTGCGGCCTGCATTGGCCGAATATTCTTAATCCGGTTCCGGAGGAAAATTCACTGACCGTCGAATGCTGGGCTGACTACCTTAACAAAAACTATGTCCGGTCAAAAGACCGGGTGATGGCAAAGGATTCAATTGACTGCTGGACACAGCTCCTTTGTTCAAAAAAGCTTCCGATTTCGCTTACTGATTCGGCGGCGGTTCTGGATTTTTCAAAATTAAATGCCGGGCGCTATCCTTATCTTGGCAAGACATTCAGAATAAAGACGGATTTTGAAATATCGCTCCCGTTGAACCCATCCGTTCTCTCTGTTAAAAAACACGGGCTTTTACTCTTTGAATATGAAATAGGGATTGGCTCGGAACTGGAAAATCTAACCATTCGCTTTTGAAGCTTATAGCATTTTGCGGTCTCTTAGGTGTAAAGCCTCCGGACGTATTCGAATATAATAACAGTTGCAGCCTGCGCTACGTTTATCGATTCATAATCCCCCGGCATGGGGATACGAAGCGGCATTGAGCCTTCAAGTTCACCCGCGCCGCCGCTTTCGCTTCCGAATATTACGGCGCTTTTGTCGAATAGTTTCTTTTCGGTAAAGCAGTTCAGACCTTCATGAGGGTCCGTCCTGAAAATGCTGTCATAACCATGCGCGCGAAGAAATACTGCAAGTTCCGGCAGATCGTTGAACTCACGTATGTTAATGGAGAACTGGGCAGACATGCCTGAGCGTATTGCCTTGTCGCTAAATGCGTCCACGGTGCCCGAAGTTATCCAAAGGTCTTTAAGTCCTGCGGCCTTGAGCGTCCGCGCTATGGTTCCGAAATTGCCGGGATCGCCGATCCGGTCAAGGACGGTAATGAAAGGACTTGACGGCGTTTCCTTGTTTTCTGGCGAAGTATCGGGCCTTTTTGCGACGAAGAGTACGCCCTGTGAATTGACAGTGGCGGAAATAGAGTTGAAGTTTTCTTCTGAGACAACGCAGAAATCAGTATCGAGCGCACTCCTGTCAAAAGTTTCGGAGCATACAGCGAATTCGAGAAGGTCGGGCGCGGAAAGCAGGAGTTCACGGCAACAGCGCAGTCCTTCGCAGACGCACATGTCGTGTTTTTTTCTGCCATGCCTGGTGTAGAGGCTTCTCAGCAGCGACTCATTTTTTCTGCTGAGTTCTTTCATTTGCTTCTTAGTTTTTTGTGGGTTCGAGTGTAATCCGCTCAAGGAGCATCTTTGCCTGATTTCCCCAGAAACCTGCGGCACCCTGAGCGACAGATGAAACGGCGGCTTTTTTAAGAAATTCGGAAGCTTTTGAATTATTTTTGAGCTCTGCGTATATTCTTCCGGCTGAATAATTTGCCTCTGACTTAAATGCTTCGGACAGAAGTGACTGAGCTCCTGTTTCGACAAAAGAAGCGGCAGCTTTTTCCTTTTCGCCCTTGAGCTCCATCACGTAGGAAACATTGAGGGCGGCGCGCCAACGCATCTCATCTGGGATACCTGACGCGCTCTGCATAATCTTATATAGATCAGCTGCCTTGTCATAGTTTTTCGCATTTATGTAGATGAGAGCGAGTTTTATCCTTGCCGAATTTACGGCTGGATATGAGGCGTAATCTTTCACTATTTTTTCGAGGGACTCTTTTGTGTCGGCGGCGGATATGGCGTTAAGTGCCTTTGCTTTCATGCTGTTGTTGACCTGATAACCGACTGCGACTACGACGACCGCGGCAAACATGACGAAAAATCCTATGATGATACCCTTCCAGTTGTTGGCGGCGAAGTGCTCGAACTTGTCGATATCGTCGAGGAGCATATCATTTATTTCGGCGTCGAGAGCCTTCTTTTTTTCCTTGTGCATCTTTTTATCTCCGTATCTGTTAGTTGTGAAAACAGGTAAGTTAGCCCAAAGGCCGATATATTCAAATCTCAGGACTGGTATTCGGGCCATGTAAGAGCGAGAACACTGCGCCAGAGCTGGCTTTTGAGCTCGATTTTTTTCCTTTTACTCGTGGAAAGTACTATGGGGACGTGCGTAAACGCACTGTTCCAGTGGCCGATGACCATATCGGTACGGCCCAACATTGCCGCATGTGCCGCGTGCTGGGCCAGCATAAGGCAAAAAACCGAGTCCGTACCATGCGCTGGAACGCTTCGGATCATGTAGCTCGGATCAAAATATTTGACATTTATTTCTATTCCGTATTTATCGCCTGCCTCCTTGATCTTCTCTTTGAGCAAAAGTCCGATATTGCCATTGAGGACATTCCCTGATTTGTCAATCATCTTCTGGGTCACGTCAAAAAATTCCTGTCCTGCTCCTTCGGCTACAACAATCACCGCATGCTTGCGTTCCTTCAGTCGCGGAACAAGGCTTCTTATTAGGTCATTAGGACCGCCATCGTCAAGAGAGAAACTTTCTTCCGGGATGAGGCAATAGTTGACAACCGAATTTGCAAGCGATGCGAATGCCGCAATAAATCCGCTGTCGCGTCCCATGAGATGAACCAGTCCTACGCCGTTGGCTGCGCCCTTGGCCTCGTTGTGAGCGGAGCTTATCACGGTGTGTGTGGAATAGATGGCGGTCTCGAATCCGAAACTCTTGTCTATAAAACTGATATCGTTATCTATAGTTTTGGGGATACCGATGACGCTGATGGAGAGTTTGCGTTTTTTTATTTCTTCGGCTATTGCGTGAGCGCCGCGAAGTGTCCCGTCGCCGCCGATGCAGAAGAGCATATTTATATCCATTCTCATCAGGGTATCAACGATTACCTTCTCGTCCTGATTTCCTCTAGAGGAACCCAGTATTGTTCCGCCGTCGCAATGGATATCATCCACATTTTCATCATCGAGAACCAGCGGTTCGTAGCGATAGTCGGGATTAAGCCCGGCATAGCCGTAACGTATGCCATAAACAACGGGAACGCGATAGCGCTTTTTGAGCGTCATGGTAAGAGATTTTATTACATCGTTGAGTCCGGGGCAGAGGCCGCCCGCGGTAAGTATTGCAGCCTTAGACCAGGAGGGGTCGTGATATATCATTCTTCTGGGACCTGCCTTTTCAAAGGCACACAGTTCATTAAATTCCTTTTGCTGCTCAAGGATTTCAGCGGGATCGTTGCTGTATATCACCTTCTCCGAGTCTTCGACAAAGTCGGCCTCTTTCAGGGGTGATTTTACGCGCGGCTCTCCTAGGCATCTGATGCTGAAATCAATTTTTTCCATTATCCGGACTCCGAAAGTAAAATTTTCATACTAGAGGCACAACCTGCAATATAGTATTTCCCGGCGCCAAAACAATACATGAATAAATGTTTACTGGCATTGTTGATTTTTATTCCAAGCTAGACTAATATAGTGTTTTGGGTTGGAGAGGAAAAAACGCATGAAAAAAATACCTGCAATGGCACTGGCCGGAAGCGGCGCCATTCGGTCAATCATAGAAAAATTCGCCTTGAGTGATGTCTGTGATATTTATTTTGCCGATGGGATGGATAATGCTGAAAATATTTTCCGCGAAAGAACGCCTGTTATTCTATTTTTTGACCCGTCGGACAAGGATTGCCTGGATTTTCTAAGAGGGAAAAAGCCTTCCCCATGCTCGTTATATGAGACAGCCGCTCTGCTTGAAGGAAAGTCCCCGAAACTTGTCAAGCTCGCGTTTGATGCCGGGGCCTCTTTCATAATATACCCTGATTCCGATATCCAGGAAGTAGAAGGTATGGTCAGGAACTGTGTCGCGCGCTGTCGTTGCAAGGAAAAATGCCTTGCGGACCAGAAAAAAATGGGGCAAGAAAAACTTGAATCGATGCTTCACGAAAAAGTCAGGGAGAATGAACAGACCAAGAAAAAGCTTATCCACCAGATGTCTTTCATCCAAAGACTGATAGATACTATCCCCGTCCCCATTTTCTACAAGGATTCCAAACTTCGCTTCACCGGGGCAAACGAGGCTCTTTTAAAAACGCTAGGCTTGACGAAGGAGGAAATGACAGGGAAGCGGGCTGAAGACATATTAGAACCGGAAGATGCACGGTTTACAAACGAAGTCGAAAAAGACATACTAGCCTCCGGAGAAATAAAAACCTACGAGCGGAAGATGAAATTGCGAAAGAACGGGATAGAAAAGCTTTTCATATTCCATAAGGCGCCATATCTTGATGAGGACGGGCATTCCTGCGGTATTGTTGGGACAGCGGTAGATATCTCAGACCGAAAAAATCTTGAGCAGTCTCTTCAGCAGGCCATTACCAGATCGAACATAATGGCGGCGGAAGCAATTGTCGCGAACCAGGCAAAGAGCGAGTTCCTAGCAAACATGTCGCATGAGATTAGGACCCCTATGAATGGCATAATGGGAATGACGGAACTCCTGCTCGAAACAAAACTCTCGAAGGAACAGGAGGATTTCGCCGATTCAATAATGATTTCAGCGGAAGCGTTGATGGCGATAATAAATGACATTCTCGACTTCTCCAAGATAGAAGCGGGAAAAATGGAACTTGAGCTTGCCCCGTTTAACCTCCCGATGGTCATGGACAAAATAATAAAGCTCTTCTCCCCACGTGCTACCGAAAAGGGGCTTTCGCTAAGGTTAAGCGTCGGCAAGTCCATGCCACAGTGGATAGAAGGTGACCACACAAGGCTCCGCCAGATCATTTCCAATCTTATAGGCAATGCCATAAAATTTACAGAAAAGGGCTTCGTATCTCTCAATATAAGCTGTGAAGAAAAATACGATGCAGAATGTGTTATAAGATTCTGCGTTGAAGACAGCGGAATAGGCATCCCTGAAGAAAAAATTGAATATATTTTTGAAAAATTCACGCAGGCCGAGTCCTCCATAACCAGAAGATACGGGGGTACGGGACTCGGGCTTGCGATATGCCATCAGCTCGTAAGCATCATGGGCGGTGAAATCAACGTAAAAAGTACTCTAGGAAAGGGTTCCCTTTTCTCTTTCTCAATACCTTTTGCCTGCCACAGAGAAGAGATGCCCGAATTGGAAAGGAAAAAACGGCAACCCACCGCCTCCGCCAAAGAGGAAAAATGCGGGATGGAAAAAGAAATCCGCAGAAATAAACTTAAAATACTCATTGCCGAAGATAATCCGATAAACAGGAAGCTCGCGCTAACAGTCCTGGAAGATCTAAACTGCTCGGTGGAACTTGCGGTGAATGGAGAGGAGGCCGTGAAAAAGTTCATGGACTACGGCGAATTCGCTATCATCTTCATGGATATAGAAATGCCCCTTCTGAACGGCTATGAAGCTACCAGAAAAATCAGAAAACTAGAAGAAGGCACTTTTCGCCGCGTGCCGATTATTGCGCAGACTGCGCATGCGCTTAACGGGGAAAAAGACGAATGTTTCCATTCCGGAATGGATGACATCATAACAAAACCTATCAAAAAAATAGACCTGGAGCATATTCTTTTGAAATACTGCCACGAATTTCCGAGAGAGGATCACGTGCTTCCACCTGATTTATATCAAAAATAGCAGGTTTTAAGCGAATCCTCTAAAAATAAGGTCGGCCTTTAAAGATTTTTCCGCCTGGATGGCTTGGGTTTCGCTTGTGACGCCCGTAAGCATCAGGACGGAGGTAAAACCTGCGGTGTTCCCACCGAGAATATCAGACTGGAGGTTGTCGCCAATCATGATTATACGTTTTCCCTCAACGGTATCGGGCATATTGTATTTTGAGCGTAGCAGATGGTGCGTGAACTCAAATATAGCCTTATAAGGTTTGCCGAGGTAGACTATTTTAACAGGTGCGTGCATCTCATCGAGTATTGATTTTATAAAACGAGCCTTGCCGCCCGCACCGATACCGAAACCGCCGTATCCGTCAGGCCAGTAGGTATCCGGATTCGGAACGAGCAAAGTCCGTTCGGGATGGCGGACGAGCATATTCAAAACAGCATTGATATTCGTATACCAGTCGTACTCGCCTTCCCCGACGATCACGATGCTGCACTCCTCTATTTTCTCGGTATTCCGAGTTACGATAAGTCCGGCCTCTTCGGCGTAATCAGGCTTTCCCAGGTCGCCCATCACAAATGCAGTAAAACCCCTCAACGAATTATCGTCAACGAACTCCTTTATCGCCGAGCTGCATGAAACGATTTCGTCCGGGGCTATCTCAAGCCCGGCTCTTTTCAGGAATGAACTTTTTTCCTGGAGCGAGTGATTTCCGTCGTTGGTCAGCAGATAGAAGGGATAACTGTTGTTTCTTATCCACTGAAGCAGCCCGACCGCACCGGGCAATGCACGTTTTCCGGCAAGAAGGGTTCCGTCGATATCGAAAAGAAGCGCGCTGTAGGAAGGCGAATTGATTTCCCACCATTCAAAAAACGATTCATTTATTCTATTCATTTTTCAATGCCCTTCCTGGCAGAGACTCCCTTTTCCCAATAGTGCCTGATTTCCCGCATCTCTGTTACAAGGTCTGCCATAGCGATAATGCTTTCCGGCGCGCCTCGCCCGGTAAGGATAAGTTCCGTACTTTCGTTTCTGGATTTTACGATATTTTCGACTGCTGACTCGGGAATAAGGCCTGCGTTCAGTGCCGGAAAGATCTCATCAAGAACAATTATATCGTAATTGCCTGAAGATACGGACGTAATGATATTTTCTATACTTTCCAGCGCGGCCTTGAGCTCCTCTTCCGACGGGCCTCTTCCGCAGATGAAGCGCGCCGGACCGAATGAGCGGTAATCGAATTTTTCGAACTCTTTCAAAATAGAAAATTCAGAACTCTCGCCGGACTTGAGAAATTGCCCGTAAAAAACCCTCATTCCGCAAGAGAGGGCCCGAAGACAAAGCCCCAATGATGCGGTTGTCTTTCCTTTGCCGTTCCCTGTATATATCTGTATATAAGCTTTATCCATTTTTCACTTTCCGTAAAAGAAGTCTTTTAACTTAACATATCATTCAAAAATTTACAGCGTCGCGCTTTTTATTGAGTTTGAAAAAAGGAAAATAGGAACTATTATTAATTTTACACAGAAAAAATACAAACAAGGAGGGTTGCAAATGGGATCACTAAAGGGGACAAAAACCGAACAGAATCTTTTAAAGGCCTTTGCCGGAGAATCTCAGGCAAGAAACCGCTACAGCTATTTTGCATCGGCGGCAAAGAAGGAAGGCTATGAACAGATTTCAGCCATATTTCTGGAGACCGCCGACAACGAAAAGGAGCACGCCAAGCGTTTCTTCAAGTTTCTCGAAGGAGGCTGCGTGGAAATAACAGCCAGCTATCCGGCGGGGATAATTGGAAGCACTCTGGAAAACCTCAAGGCCGCCGCCGAAGGCGAAAACGAGGAACACACAATCCTCTATCCGGGATTTGCCAATGTTGCCGAACAGGAGGGATTTGCTCCGATAGCTGCCGCGTTCCGCATGATTTCGAAAGTCGAAGTCGAACACGAAAAACGTTATTTGAAACTTGCGGCGAATATAGAAAATGCTACAGTTTTCAACAAATCAACGCCTGTAAGATGGAAATGCAGAAACTGCGGATATGTCCACGAGGGAACTTCCGCATTGGCAAAATGCCCCGCCTGCCTGCATCCCCAAGCCTACTTTGAGATCAAGGAAGGCAATTATTAGAATATACTTTCATGGCCGCAGATTTTCTAAAATGGACTTCTTCGGCCTTTTTTTTGAGAGACAGTTCATTATATTAAGGCTTTGCAATCAGGAGAAAAATTTTGGAAAAGCCTTATAACATATGGATATTCGCCGGAGAAAGTTCTGGCGATATATACGGAGCCGAGCTGGCATGTGAGCTCAGAAAGAAACTTCCGGCTGAAAAGCTCCGTATAGCGGGGATGGGCGGCGAAAAAATGCGCGGGGCCGGGGTCGAGATAATGGTCGATTCAACGGAACTCGGCGTTGTCGGCTGTGTGGAGATTATGAAGCACATCTTTGTCTTTATAAGGATATTCCTTTCCCTGGTCAAGCGCGCCGAAAAGGAACGCCCTGATGCCGTGGTACTTATAGATTACCCTGGGTTCAACATACGTTTCGCGAAGCAAATGTTCAAGAGAAATATCCCTGTGATCTGGTACATAAGCCCGCAGGTATGGGCATGGCGCAAGTCGAATATCCCCAAACTTGCGGCATGGTGCCGAAAAATGATGGTCATATTCCCGTTCGAGCCGCAGGTTTACAAAGGAACTGGGCTTGACATTGAATTTGTGGGTCATCCGCTTGTCGATATTGTAAAAAGCCGCAATGAGGAATCGCTGAAACGCGACCCGTCACTAGTGGCGCTTCTGCCGGGAAGCCGTACCCATGAAGTAACACGCCTCCTCCAGCCTATGCTGGAAACGGCACGCCTCCTTTACAATGAACGCAGAGAACTGAGATTTGTCATATCCGCCCCGAGGGAAAAAATCTCAAAACTTTGCGAAGGGATTCTTGAGAAATTTAAGGCGGAGCATGTTGCCGACGCCCTGCCTGAAATAAAAATTTTCTGCGGAGCGACACCGCGCATCCTCAAGGAGGCCGGAACAGGTATTGCCGCCTCCGGCACTGTTACAGTCGAGTGTGCAATCGCGGGTCTGCCGCTGGTCGTCGTCTACAAACTTAATAGCCTAACGTTCAAGCTGGCGCGCATTTTTATAACACTTTTCCGCGGCTTCTTCACGATGGTAAATATAATCGCCAACAAAACAGTGTTCGAGGAATTTGTGCAATTCCAGGTAACAACTGAAAATCTTTTACCGGCGATAAAAAAAATACTCCCCGGCGGCGAACGCAGAAACTATGTCGAAGAGGAAATGGAGGATGTCACAAAAGCCCTCTCATCTGGTTCAGAGATAGCCAGTTCAAATGCAGCAAAAGTCTGCATCGACCTTATGGAAAAAGGCCGCACGGGCAAAAAATAGTTAGTCTGCTCCGAAGGCACCTTTAATTCCATTTCTCCCCCATTATTACCATATTTTTGAGTCAATTTCGGACATTGTCCTATAAAAAACCTTAACATCTTAGTTTCTACTGCTTGAAAAACCAAAAAATGATATTATTGTATTTTTATAAGGAGCGAATGACAAAATTGTCATAAACAGAAAGGAATTTAAAAATGACCTCACAGAGAAGACGCGCACTCTCCAACATTGCCTCCCGCAAATGCGAAGACAAAGGCAGCGGAATGGAAAAACCCGTTACTGAAATATACGGGGAAGAAGTTTTCAACCTCAAGACAATGAAAGATTTCCTTCCGAAACCCGTTTACATTAAATTGCTCAATACAATTCGCGAAGGTGCTCCACTTGATCAGAGCATCGCCGACGATATAGCAAACGCGATGAAGCGCTGGGCCCTCGAAAAAGGCGCAAGCCACTACACCCACTGGTTCCAGCCGCTCACCGGCGCGACGGCTGAAAAACACGACTCTTTCATCGAACCAGATGCCGAAGGCGGCGTAATGATGCACTTCTCGGGCAAGTCCCTCACAAAAGGCGAACCGGACGCATCAAGCTTTCCGTCAGGCGGACTTCGCGCCACATTTGAAGCGCGCGGCTACACAGCCTGGGATCCGACAAGCCCAGCATTCATAAAGCGCGGCAGAAACAGCGCCACTCTCTGCATCCCTACGGCATTCTGCTCCTACAAGGGGGAAGCTCTAGACAAAAAGACGCCGCTTCTCCGCTCGATTCAGGCCGTTTCCAAGCATGCGAAAAGACTGCTCATGGCCCTCGGCGAAAAAAACTCAGTCAGAGTGAATGCGTCGCTCGGTGCCGAACAGGAATATTTCCTTGTCGACAAAGAGCTCTTCATGGCCAGGCCCGACCTGCTCCAGACCGACCGCACGCTCTTCGGCAACGTCCCCGCAAAGCATCAACAGATGGAAGACCACTACTTCGCCACAATCAGACCGAGAATACTGAGCTTCATGGCCGATGTCGATACCCAACTCTGGAAGCTCGGCATCCCCGCGAAGACAAGACATAACGAAGTCGCACCGGCCCAGTTCGAAATCGCTCCCGTTTTCGAAGAAGCCAACCTGGCGGTCGACCATAACATGCTCGTAATGGAAACCCTCAAGCAGGTCGCCGACGAACACGGCCTCGTCTGCATCCTCCACGAAAAACCCTTCGCCGGCATCAACGGCTCGGGCAAACACAACAACTGGTCGCTCGGCATCTCTGACGGCAGGAATATCCTCGAGCCCGGCTCGAACCCCCATGAAAACGCCATATTCCTCACATTCCTAGGAGCAATCATCCAGGCAGTTGATCTTCATGCTGACCTCATCCGCGCTTCGGTAGCTTCCGCCAGCAACGACCACAGACTCGGCGCCAACGAAGCTCCCCCCGCAATCATCTCAATATACCTCGGCGAAGAACTCACCGAAGTCATAGAGTCACTCCAGAAGGGTAAAGCCTCAGGCAAAGCCAAAACAGGCGGCTTCATGCACATCGGCGTCGATGCCCTCCCGCTCCTCCCGATGGATACATCGGACAGGAACAGGACAAGCCCCTTCGCCTTCACCGGCAACAAGTTCGAATTCAGGGCCGCCGGTTCCAAGCAGTCCTGCGCCGGGCCGAACATGGTACTCAACACGATAGTCGCCGAAGCCCTCGACGAGATCGCAACAAAACTTGAAAAGGCTCCCGCCGGAAAACGCATCGTAGAACTTCAGGATATCTTTATCTCAATAGTCAAGAAACACGGAAGAGTCATCTTCAACGGTGACAACTATTCCAAAGAATGGGAAAAAGAAGCCGCAAAGCGCGGCCTGCACAACATGAAGACCACTCCGGAGGCCCTCAAGTGCATCGTGTCAAAAGAGAACATAAAACTCTTCGAGAAGTACAAGGTGCTCAGCGGTACGGAACTCCATTCCCGCTACGAGATATTCATGGAAGAATACCACAAGACAATAATGATAGAAGGCAAAGTCGGTCTCAACATCGTCAAAACGATGATATTCCCGGCCGCTGTCAAACAGCAAGCAATACTGCTGGAGAATCTGATAAAACTCAAGACTCTCGGAATAAAGGCCGGAGCCGAGCCTCAGAAAAAAAATCTGGAACTTGTAGGTAAAGCGATCGAAGACTTGAGTTCGCTCGTCTCCAGACTCGAAAAAGGAATAGTCTCCCATGATACAGCCTCGATCCTCAAAGAGCTTGTTTCAGCAAGAACTACGGTTGATGCGCTTGAGCTCAGCGTTGACGATGAACTCTGGCCGCTTCCAAAATATTCCGAGCTGCTCTTCATGTATTGATTGGGCATCTGAATATAAGTATCAAGAACGCCCCGTGCCGTCAGAAATGACGGCACGGGGATTTTTTTCTCCTCTGCATGGAATAAAAGTTCAAAAAACGGCGCGTTACGTTTGAAAAAAGTGGAAATATTGTGGATATTAGTGGCCTTGAATTGTAACAATAAAAACGGAATGCGTCGACATGTCTGCAATACGTGAAAGAATAGTCATCACGGGAATAGGGCTCTGTTCCCCGAACGGTAACTCGCTCGACGAGTACAGGAAAAACCTGCTTGACAAGGTATCCGGAATCTCCGATATGGAACACCGTTACGTCGGAACAGTTCATGCCGGTATATGTAATTTCGACACTCTGAAATATCAGAACAAGAAGGCACTAAGGACAGGCACCCGCGCGGGTTCCATTTCTATCTACTGCTCAAACGAGGCGGTGAGAGATGCCAAGCTTGAAGTAAACAACTCAAACCGCGACAAGATAGGAATCTATATCGGCACCACTGAACACGGCAACGTGGAAACCGAAAACGAAGTCTATAATCTCAGCACCTTCAATTACGATGTAAAGTTCTGGACACATCACCACAACCCGCGCTCGATAGCCAATAATCCAGCCGGCGAAGTTACCATGAATATGAATATAACGGGTCCCCATTACTGCATAGGCGCCGCATGTGCCGCGGGCAACGCCGGAATCATTCAGGGGGCACAGCAGCTTATGCTCGGGGAAGTGGATTTCGCGCTCGCCGGAGGAATATCGGAAAGCATACATACCTTCGGGATATTCGCAAGCTTCAGAAGCCAGGGCGCTCTCGGTCATCATGCAGATTCCACAAAAGCCAGCAGGCCTTTCGATATGACACGCAATGGAATAGTCATTTCCGAAGGTGGCTGTATATACCTTCTTGAGCGACTCTCCGACGCTCTGAAGCGTGGCGCAAAAATATATGGCGAAATCGCCGGTTACTCAATGAATTCCGACGCGACCGATCCGGTACTTCCTAATGCGGCGCGTCAGGCAGAATGCATAAGAAAGGCGATTCAAAACGCCGGAATAACGCCTGAAGATATTGATATAGTCAGCACCCACGCGACCTCAACGAAAGCGGGCGACATACAGGAATGCGCCGCAATCCGTGAAGTATTTTCAGGCCCCGGACACAAGCCTTACTTCAACAATACGAAGGGCTTCATCGGCCATGCGATGGGTGCGGCAGGAGCGCTTGAACTGGCGGGAAACATACCGTCATTCGTCGATAAAATCGTTCATCCCTGCCTCAACATCGACGAACTTGACCCTGAGTGTGCGCTCCCGAATCTGGTAGTAAAAGACTCTGTCAAGGCGGAAAAGGTCGATTACATCCTCAATACTTCCTTCGGCATGCTCGGAATAAATTCCGTCCTCATAGTAAAAAGATTTATTGATTAAGCTTTTGACTTACTGAATATCTATCGCGAAGATGTTCACCTTTTCGCTGCCGTGAGTTTTGTCGAGAACAAATCTCAGGGCTTCCGCCTCGAAGCTGGTTTCTATTTTCAGGAGCCGCTGATGATTGTCCTTTACGATAAGGGCTTTGCGCCATTTATTGTTCTCAAAGACCTCAATATGGAAGTCCGACACGAGGGTTTCCGGTGTTTTAAATGACCATCCCTCGCGCTTGCGGAGAGCAGGCATATTCAATAGGCGCACCTTAAGATTACTATCGAAAACGAACCTCATTTTCTCAATCTTTTTCGGAGAATCAAAGCGGAACTCGACAAAGTCGCCCGGTGCTGCCTGCCATGAATTCATTTCATTTTCAACGGGGCGGTCAACCCCGTTCCTAAGCATCTCTGGATTGCCGTTTGAGGCGGAAAGTTTCGCTTCCGAACTAAGTTTACTAATATTTCGAAAGTTCCAGGGCAGATAGCAGTCATCTTCCATAAGAGACTGTTTAAGCTCTCCGATTTTCTGTTCGTATACCCCGCGAGGTGAGAGGGAATTTTTCGCGGCAATCGCGGCAGCCGTACCGATGGCTTGTCCGAGGATTGCGCAGGTTGACATTACTCTCGTTGAGCTCATTGCCGAATGCGTCGCGCTGATATTTCTCCCCGCGAAGAAAAGGTTTTCGATATTTTTAGAGTAGACCGAACGGTATGGGATGCCATAGGGAGATGGCGAAGGGTGAAAGATCGTAGGTTCGCCGGGATGGTAAAACCCGGCCGGATTATGATCGTCCATAGACCAGCCGCCATAGGCGATGATATCGTCAAAACGGCCTTCGGCACGCACATCGTTCTGAGTCAATATATAATCGCCGACATAACGTCGGCTCTCGCGTTTGCCTGGGAGGAATCCGGTCCATTCGAGCACCCAGTTTTCGGCACCGTGATCGCCATGATTTTTTATATGATCCCAGATACCGAAGCCTATTTTGAGAAGTTCACCGCGGTTAATCTCCGCGCCGTGGATGCTGTCGATTTCCCCGCCAACTTCAAGCCACCAGAAGTTTTCATAGCCCGAGAGCAAATGACGGCGGTTTGCCAGTTTTTCATCATTTTCAAATTTATACGCCCACGAAGGAGGAATGAATTTCTGAGCGCTGTCCGTCTCCCGGGCCTGAAGCAGGCAGCTCATGCCCATTGTTTTATCATCGGCTTTTTCAGGGGCGATTGATTCATTAAATTCGCCACAGGCCTCGCGTCCGTAGCGGAAAAGAGCGCCCGAAAGAGGGGCGAGAATACTATCGCCGGAACAGTCCGCAAAATAATCGGCCTCGACAATGTGCCATGTTTCGGTGGTAAGCTGCCAGCCCTTTATGGAGACAATATGCGAATCCTTTACGACTGCGTCATTGCATGAACAGTTGAGAAGCAACGTAAGATTTTCCTGAAAGGCGGCCTTTTCATAAAGTATGCTGTCCCACACTGCATAGCTCGGATAGTTATTGCGGTAAAGGTTTTCCATCTGGATTTCTTCTATAATCCCGGTTTCACGCATATTTTCGCCGTGTGCTCCACAGACCCACATCCTTATTTCGCTTGAGGCGTTTCCTCCAAGTACGGGGCGGTCATGCATCAGTACGACCTTCAAACCTTTCCTTGCGCATGACACCGCCGCGCACAAGCCCGCAAGTCCGCCGCCTACAACACAAAAATCAACCCTGTGATTGTCCGTTTTCATTTACTTGACTGCCCCTATTTTATCCACCGATTCATTAAGTATTTTAATATACTTGGTTATGTCTTCGTCCGAAGCGATACCAGAAAGCGCGATGCCCGCATATGCCGGATTTCCCAGCTTGACCGCTAATGAAAGATTTCCCTTAGCATTCATTATGCTCGAAAATCCGTTCTCTCTGGATTTATATATCTCCTTAAAAAGAGATTCGAGACTGCCGATGGGCTGCGCTATCTCCTGCCCCTCGTATATCTGACGTATTTCTGAATCCTCAAGTTCTGAAAGGAGTGCGATTCCAATGCTTGAAGCCCCAGCCGGATGAACGGCAAGACGGCCTATGGCATCATAGGCATTGAACCTTGACAGGTCATTGTGGTACAGATACGATACCGAATCGCGCCACAGGACGCCGAGTGCTATGGTAAGTTTATATTTTCGGAGTTCCTCCAGAACAGGCAGAGCGCGCTTCAGCAGTCCGGATCCAATCATGCTCTGTATGGCAAGAACGTGGATGCCCGGACCGGGCAGATAGCGCCTTGACGGCCCCCTGCAGGCGAGGCCCATATAGTCAAGGGTCTTAAGTATCCTGTTGACCCTGGTCAGTTCGAATCCCAGCTTTTCCGAAATATGCTTGCAGGATACGGGACTGGCGGATATCGTCAGTTCGCGAAGGACCTCAAGCCCATCCATCAATCCTGAAACTGGTTGTGCTGGCAGTTTTTTCATATTGCTATTATAGCAATTAAAAGAAATTTATCAAGGGCGTAAAAAGAATTATTCAGTTAAGCGACTTGTCGTGACGGCGGATGTAGTCATCCTCCCAGTCGAGATTGAAATGCAGCCATTCCTTATTGCTCTTTAAACATTCAAGCCAGGCTCCGAAAAGATAATCAAGTTTTCCTTCCACCAGCACGCTGTGTTTAAGCTTTTTACACCAGCGAATAAAAGCTTCTATTTCCTTTTCCCCAGCCTTCGCATTGTGATAATCGTCAAAAAGTGTCTTGAATTTCAGAAGATATTCGGTCCAGAATGGAAGCTCTGCGGGCAGAGAACCTTCAGGGAATCCCGCGGCAAGTTTTTTTGCCGCGTCGTGGATTTTTCTGTAATCGGAAGCCTTTGTCCTGAGAAGCAAAGCCCTCGGATACGGTATCAGGCATTTTCCGGCGCTCTCCTGAAGCTTTCTCAGCATCCGGTAGAATTTTTTCGCATCGGATGCTTTCGCACCGAATATCTTATTAAAAGCGGCATCAATTTCTTGCTTTCCGGAATCGGAGTTCCAACAGGCTTTGGCCATCATATAAAAATTAAGACCATAGGCTGTCCAGTGAGGCAGATGAAACTGCGTAAGGAGGCCGTCAACGCCCAACTTGTGGTAAAGGGCTGCCTCCTCAAAAATTTGTTCATGATGAACCATAGGAAGCGAGAGATATAAGTTCACGCCCATATAATACTCATATATATTGACTTCGCCCCCTTTTTTTGCCGCAAGCCAAGCCTTGAGGTCTTTAAGATAGGAACTATTGGTATAGCAGCTTTTTTCACCGACACTGTGATTGATGCAGCGCCAGTAAGGGGCAAAGTGCACAGCCATATTTTCCTTAAGCTTGAAACCTGGAGATGGCGCGCAGTAGTTAACATACGCACACAACGTGAGGTTAGTGCCCGAACTTTTTTCACTGAGCTGACTTGCGACATCGGCAACCATATCGTGGTATATCCGGCCAGCCTTGTACACATGTTCGGATACGCTGTAGAACCCGCCTTTCTTGTTCTTGTCATAGAATTTTGAACACTTTTCGCACTCACACCAGCCAAAGCCGTCATTGGGTATCAGCGAAAGTGTTTTTACTTCGGGATTATTTTTACGGTATTCGGCCATGCGCTTTACGATTTCTCGGCGTAACTCAGGATTGGTAGTGCAAAGCTGCTCACTGAGAAGCAGTTCGCTTTTGCCTGGAGACGGTTTAATCCTCTCTCCATCCTTCATAGCGAAAAAGTCAGGATTACTACGGGCATACTTTTCTCCCGGTATCCAATAGCTGAAATTGTGATGGCCGCTCTCAATCTCAATTCCCCTGACATTAAAATATTGCTTAAGCTGCGGACTCATTTTGTCATAGTATTTCATCCAGACAAGAAGGTAGTTCAACTTATTTTTCGCCATCCAGTCCGCTAGGATGCGGCTGTCTTTATTGAATGGAAATTCCTGAATAAAGCCCCGTCTTTTGATAAGTGGTTTTCTGGGGCCGAAAAGCAAACCGTCTTCTATCTTCAGGGCGCTTGCCGGAGCAAGGACGCTCTTCCCCGGCCCCCAGAAACAGTATCCCAGATAGTCCGAAGCAAAATCATATACTGCATAAAGAGCGTCAATTTCCTGCATGTACCCAAAAATCAGCTTTTTACTTTCTACTCTTGCGGAATACCCCTCTGCCTCAGGACAATGCCTGAACTCCGCGCTGATAATTTTTTTGGAATTGATTCCACAGTCGGCTGCGAGTTTTTTTAACTCCGAAACCGCCAGTGTGAGAGTTTTACTTGTTCTCTTGCCATTACAGAGAATCTTTGAAATAAACATTGACGCATTCCTTATTTTTGAAAGAATAATATTTCAGAGTCATACATAAATCAACGCTCGTGCTTTCAGTAATTATCATAAAATTCCATTAAATCTGAAATTTTTTCTGAAATTTGCAAAAAAAACATTATAATACCTATGTCGTGACATATCGGTTTGCGCAAACTTGTAAGAAAGAAAAGATGAGTAGTCTTATATTGAAGAATGGTACGGACTCAAAAAATATGGACAGGCGGGAGTTCGTCGAATCAATACTGATTGTCGACGATGACCCGGATTTCAGTTCTTTTCTGAAAAAGATTCTTACAATGCAGCGCTATCATGTCGAATCTGTATTTTCCTGTGCTGATGCCTTCCGCAAAATCTCGTCAAAAAAGTATTCCCTCATAATGATTGATGTAGGAATGCCCGACATGAGCGGGGTGGAATTTTTCCATAACCTCCACAAAGACATTGAATATACCGAACTTATAGTCATGACCGGCAGTCCCAATATCGAAGCGGCTGTGGATGTCGTCAAAGAAGGCGCCTTCGATTACCTCGCTAAACCGTTTGACAACGACAAAATGATCCAGAAAGTCAGAGATGCCATAAGATCAAGAAACAAGAAGATAATGGATGAACTAGAGCACACCGCCACTCAGAACATCTCGATGGGAAACAGCTTCCACGGTTATAAATATATCAAAGACCTTCACGGCGGCAGCATCTGTGATGTAATGCTCGTGGAAAAGAATTCAGCCTACTACGTCATGAAGATTTTTCACAAACTGGATAGACCGGAAGACCTTGAGTCAATAATGAAAAAGTTCCAGAGGGTAGTACACAGTGCCTCCGGGATAAGGCACCCGAATGTAATAAGGATACACGAGTACAGCGATGCGGTCAACCAGAAAAACAGTCCTTACATGGTCACTGAATATGTCCCCGGCCGTTCTCTCGCTCATTACATAGGAAGCGGAAAACTTTCTGCCGAAGAAAAATATAGAATAGTAAGGGAAATAGTCTCGGCGCTCTCTGCCATTCATACGGCCGGTCTACTTCATCGCGATATAAAGCCCGCCAATATCATCCTTGACCGCGATACCAGATCGATTAAAGTCACCGATTTCGGAATATCAACGCTTATCGCACAGAATTACACGGAGACGGAAAATCTCAGAGGTTCCCCCGCCTACATGGCCCCGGAATGCTTCAGTTCTTTTGAGAAAATCGGGGCGCCGGTCGATATCTTCGCCGCAGGCGTGCTCGTTTACGAACTTATTACAGGAATAAGACCCTTTTACGGAGAAAATATTGCGGAAATAATTGCGTCCATCAAAAACGACAAGCCGCCCAGACCAAGAATGATTATAAACAACATTCCTCCGGAGATTGAAGATGCTATCGGAGGAATGCTTTTAAAAGACCATAGAAAAAGGCTCACCGCCGCGGAGCTCCTTTCGCTCCTCGACTCCGGCGCGCGCGAGGCCGGACATAGGGAACTTATAGACTCCGTCTGGAACTGAGTCGGCAATTCTGCACAGACTCAGAGCTGGCCCTGGTCATACTCGTATAAGGGAAAATATACTTTTACGACAGTACCATTACCTTCTTTTGAGTCTATCTGTATCCTGCCGGCGTGTTCCTTTATTATTCCGGCTGCTATGGGAAGGCCGAGGCCAGTCCCGCCGACATCACGTTTAGTTGTGAAAAACGGATCCAGGAGATAAGGCATATTTTCTTCCGGTATGCCTATCCCTTCGTCTTCAACACTTATCATGCCCACGGAATCCTCTCTGCCTACCCTTATCCTGACTGCCTTTTCCGGACGTGGAAGGGCTTGACACGCGTTCTGTACCAAGTTTACGATGACCTGCTCGATTTTTTGACGACTCCCTATACAGCAAAGCTGCTCATCTGAATAGGTTACCTCAAGATGGGAAGTCGAGTTCTTAATCATATTTGAAAGGAGTGCGATTGCTTTTTGGACAGAAAGGTTAAGTTCAACCTTTTCGTTCATTTTGGAATCAGGTTCCTGTCGCGCATAATCCTTGAGAGAGTTTGTGATATCGCATATCCTGTCGGCACCCTCTATCATTCCGTCAATAAGCTGCGAGAGAGAATCTCTCATTTCTGAATAATGCAGACCGCCGATGGAGAAATCCCCGTTCTGTTTAAAGTATTCTTCAGTAATTGGCCGAATGCTTAGCCATGAGTCTTTTATTATCGGAGCGTTAAGGGTTATGAAATTAGTAGGGTTGTTTATTTCGTGGGCCACACTCGCGACAAGTATGCCAAGAGAGGCCATTTTGTCAGCCTGCATAAGCTGCTGATGATGCATCTGGGCTTTTTTTTCTGCATTTTTCCGCTCTGTTATATCGGTAAAGGTCTCTATATAATATTTAAATTTCCCTTTTTCGGAGAAGAGTCCAATCCCTGTCGCAATCACGTTGCGCCTTACACCTTTTTCCCCTAAAAGTTCAGCTTCGTAACTTGAGTATAATCCGCCTGTCTGTTGAAAAGCATCGAAATCCACCGTCTTTATTGTCTCTTCAGAAATATATGATTCAAACGCTTTACCGATGATATCTTCCGCATTTTCAGTTTCAAGCATCTCAGCCATTTTCGGGTTTATGTACTTTATTAAACCTTTATGATCCAGCTGCCATATCCCGACCTGTATTGACTCAGAGAGCATCCGGTAGCGTTTTTCGCTTTCTTTCAGAGCCTTTTCCGCTTTCTTTCTGGCAACTATTTCCTCTTCGAACTCGGAAATCGCCTTGACAAGGTTGCCAGATGTGGTTTTCTGC
Source organism: Lentisphaerae bacterium GWF2_45_14 (assembly GCA_001804785.1). Classification (GTDB taxonomy): domain Bacteria; phylum Verrucomicrobiota; class Lentisphaeria; order Victivallales; family GWF2-45-14; genus GWF2-45-14. Next base: position 36,206 of record MHBG01000111.1, on the reverse strand, counting down.
TCGGAAACATCCATTACCCCGACAAACACCGCCTCGACATCGTCATAATATCCCAGCTGCATTGATACGCATGCGGAAAAAGATCCGCTTCCCTGCCTGTTGAGACTTATCTCATAGTTGTCCAGGTGGCGAAACTTCAAGAGCTTCCGGTAGACTTTTTTCATCTCACTGGGATTACTAACAAATTTGAAGAAAGACTCCGATTTAGCGTCATTCGCATTAAAAAGACTGACCGCCTTGGGGTTCGAGAAGAGGACATTCCCGTCCTTGAAGCGGATTATAATCAGCGCGATTGGACTTGTTTCCGCAATTGTTCTGAACTTCTTTTCGCTCTTTAGAAGTTCTTCCTGGGTTTTGAAGCGGAGATTTATTTCATGCTTGAGATTTACGCCTGAAACGAAAAGCTGGTTATTTTTCTCGCTGATTGCTTTTTCGAACTGTCGCCTTTCATAAATGAGCCGCTGCTCATTTTCCTTTTTCTCGGTAATATCTTTAAATGAACCTACAAGCGTGTGGGTCGTGTCTTTGGATTTCTGAGAGACGCCTCTTATTAAGATAAACGAACTCCTGTCAAGATTTTCAACAGTGAAACGATAGTCGAAAAACTTCGTTTCCCCCTCCATATGATGCCTTATTGCGCCACGAAAAAGATCATATTCGCATTCTGGTATAATATCTTTCCAGCTCAATTCGCAGGGAACGGACTTGGCTTTTATTTTCCCAAACATCCAGGCAGCCCTCTGATCAATGGAGAGCCTTTCGCTTTCAGGTTCCCATTCCCATGTTCCATCGCAAGCGGTACTCAACATCAGCTTGAGTGTTTTTTCGTATTCCTTTGAGCCGCCCGCAGATTCTCCTTGCGCAACGTTTCTTATGATTTGACCGAATGCCGCTCCAAGTCGCTCCAACAGAGAAGCCATGTCAGAATTGAAGCAATTACTCTGGGGCGACATAACGCTCAGGCTTCCGATTCTTCTTCCCTCAATGACAAGCGGCAGGGACATCATGCTTCCGATTTCGTTTCTCGTCCTCAGCTTCTCGCATTTGCATGGAATCGGCTGGGCCAGAACAATTGGTCTTGGAATTGCCTTTTTTTCATGTAATGCCCAGCAGGAACTGTCTTCCGGCATGCCGCTAATCGTCTCAAAATCAAATTCGCGCCCATGAGACATAAAACCTCTTAGCGCTTTTTCTTGCAGGATAACATTTACACAGACGGAATCGAATATTCCGGCCCCGATGACTGCCCCGCAAAGACCTCTCACAAGAGACTCCGGGTTGTCGGCATTTGACGCAGCGTCAGTCCATTTGCGAAGAAGCAAGTAGGACGGAACAGTAAATTCCGGCATTGCACCATGTAGTGAGTCTCGCTGAGCCATTCCCCGTCTTCCTCCTCCCCTAACTATAATACACTAGGCAACACGAAGACGCAAACAGCATTATGAAAAATCGGTTTTATTTATTCATTAGCATTGAATGTCCTATGTCTCAATTTTTCCCAGCGCTGCTGGCGTGCCTTGACCGTATATTCTATTACAGGCCACATCCACACAAGCGGATTCTGCTTCGGATCGAACTCAAAACTTTTGCCATCGGGATTTATGGAATTGAGGCATATACTGTTTTCTTTGCGGGCAAACTTCTTTATCACCACCTGTCCGGACTCCCGAAGTTTTGCCACTACAAGATCCGCATTCTGTGCATATTCGCCGCCAGCCACATACACGATGGTTCCATCGGGAAGCACTGGGCTCATGCTGTCCCCTTCCACCTTCAGGGCGAAATAACCCGTTTTCATCTCGCTGTCGAAGAGCGCCGTCTCGCTGGAGCAGTTGTACGCATAATCATCAATCGGCTCAAAGGCCGGATCATAGCCCGCCGCCTGAACAAAATTAAGAACAGGCACCTCGAACAGCGTAACCCCCGAGCTTACCTCCGATTTATACACGGCTATCTCCTCGCCGCCGACTGGATCCTGCGCCGGGCTTCTTTCCCTGTAATGTAAATATGGGCGCAGGAGCGGATATAGTTTTTCGTGCCAGACATCACCGCTTATATTTTCTGTCCGTCCGTCCAGCCAGAACAATATCGTACTGTGCGAAACCCCTATCTTTTTGCTAAGCTGGTATACATTTCCACACTTTTCAGCATACTTGCTGATAGCCGCCTTTATTTCTTCTGTTATTTTCATAATCTTCTCTACCCCCTTGAGATTCTTTTTGTTTATTATTATCCCTCCAGTCCCCTTTATATCAGTATATACTACTGTTTATCTTTGTTTACAAATCACCAACAATAAAAAACTAAAAATTTCTCATTTTGTCTTGAAATGTTTATTGTAAACACTATCATATGCCTTGTTCAACCTAAAAGGAGAAAAATTTAAATGGAAGAATTAATGACGGTGACCGAGGTAGCGTCCTGCCTCAAAATAAAACCTGAGATTGTCAGGCGAAAGGCCCGAGGCCGCCAGCTCAAGGCCTATAAAATCGGAAAAGTCTGGCGCTTTTCAAAAGAGTCAATCAAAAACTATCTCAATAATTGTTTATCGTAATCAAAACTCAAAAAAACACGAGTCTCCAATCTTGACCATGTAAATACTAAACAATAGAAAAAGGAATATACGCATATGATTTACGGATGCCACAATTGTGAACACGACGGTAAAAAATTTCACGACTACAGCTCTTCTCCCTGTGCCTCATGCCGCGCAGTCAGCACCCCGCCGCCGCTTGCCGCGATACCAATTCAGGACCTCAAGCGTGAAGATGAACCATACACGGTACATCCCGCCTACCTTGTTGATGAGGAAGTTCAACACAAGATGCTTGGAGCACTCAGCCGCTGCGTGCTTGAGCTTGTTAAAATAAAGGAAAAATCCCCCGAAACATTCAAATTCGCTATAATGAAACTGATGAATCCCTCTTGTTCCTACACTGAAATCGCGAGGAAATTCAAGTGCCGCAAGCAGAACGTTCTCTATCATATGAAAAAGGCCGTCTCCATCTGCGAATATCTGAAATATGCCCTGCTGATAGACAAACGATACAATTCAGGAACCTCAGCCTTCTGAGTTGCCGCTGAAGAAAAGAGGTAAATCCATGAAATCGTCATTTTTCTTTTCCGGGGACACTGGAGCCGCTGTGTTTCCGGAAGAGGAAAGCCATTCGTCAAGGGAAATAAGCTTTACCCCGAAAGCGCGCGCCTTTTCGATTTTGGAGCTTCCGGAGGAAATGTCCGCGGCAACGAGGATGGAAAGTTCTGAGCTTACCGTATCGACGGGGCTGTAGCCTCGTGATTTTGCGATACCTTCGTAGTATGACCTTTTTTCGGGCATTTTCCCGGTAAAACATATCGTGGGAAGATTTATTTCGGAAGAACCTTTTGTCTGCGCAAGCTCTACACATTGAAGAAGTTCATCGATAAAGACAGACTGATCCTTCAATTCCTTCTCGATTGCGAAGGCGCGTTCGGGACCGACGCCGTCGATGGAAGAAAGTTTTTCGATGTCAAGCTTTCTCAATCCGTCAAGAGTATATTCAGTAAGGATGGATTTGGCGAGATTTTTTCCTATTCCCTGAATATTCAAAGAGGCGAGCAGTTGAAAGTCGGTAGTCTTTCGCGCGTTCTTTATTTCGGAGACGAGATTGTTCGCGGACTTTTCCTTGAACCCTTCGAGCTTCACGATGTCGTCAAATCCGAGTTCGAAAATATCACGAAGCGTCTTAACGTTAAGTTTTGTCATCATACGTCTTATATTAGGTTCGCCGAGCCTTTCTATCCCGATATTTCTAACGGCGGCGAGGAGTCGCTGAACCCTTGTCTCGAAACATTCAGGGTTGACGCAGCGAAGTTCGGGCTTTTCAAAAACAAGTTCCGCCTTACAGCACGGGCAAATGGAAATAAGCGCGTCCTTCCTCGTTTCGCCCGGAATGGCGTTTATGACGTAAGGGATTACATCTCCGGCCCTCTCAACGGTTATAGTATCGCCGATCTTTATATCTTTATCCTTGATATTCTGTGCGTTGTGAAGCGTCGCGTGCCTGATGGTTATGCCGCCTATTTCCACGGGTTCGAGTTCCGCGACCGGCGTAAGACAGTTTTTCCCGAAACTCCATTCCACATCAAGGAGAGTGCTTGTTTTTCTGACGCCGCTGAATTTGAAGGCAATCTGTCCTCGCGGATGATGCGCGGTAAAACCGAGTGATTCGGAATATTTTTCATCGGCGAGCTTCACGACAAGGCCGTCCATTGGATACGGAAGATTTTCAAGATTCTCGAGGATTGCGGGCCAACGCTCTCTAAACTCGTGGAAGGAGACTTTTTCGGAGATCATTTCGTAATCTACAAAAGTAAGCTTGGCGTTCTGCCGTTTCATATCGGCAATATCCTTGAGCCCCATTATTCCGGCGACGGCATTGCGGGAATTTTTATAAGGGTTTCCGTCCTTTTTGGTTATGGACGAATAGCGTGTTTTGAAATCGTCGTTGCGGATTACTATTTCCCCGCGGGCCTGACGTTTTAGCGGCCCCTTGTAACCAGCCGACTCAAGCTCGATAAGCGGAATTTTATCGGTAATATTTTCACCCTCCTCGCCATCTCCGCGGGTGGCGAGGACCGAACCGTCGAAATTGGCGGAGATCCCGTCATATTTAGGCTGAATGATAAATTCTTCATCGGGGTTCCGCACGTATTTTTTGGCCCATTCGAGGAGCTCTTCGAGGGAATAGGCTTTATCGAGGGAGAGCATAGGTTTTTTATGTCTGACTTTTCCGGTACCGGCGACAGATGGGCTGCCGAGTCTCAAGAGAAGCGGGTGGTCTGGATTGAGTTTTTCGAGCTGACGTGCCAGAAGGTCATATTCTTCATCGCTTATTTCGGGTTCGCCCAGCTCCCAGTAGCGTTTATCGTGATATTCAATAAGGCGTGCTATTTCATTTTCTGATATTCCGTCAAGATTTTTGTAATCAATGAGTTCTGACATAAACTAAGGCTCCCGTCAAATATTGCTGGCATATATAAAAAGACGCGTTCCCGCGTTTTCCGGAAGACTAAATTCAGGGGTAGTTTTCCAGGTCGGCCCGTCCGGGATACTTGAGAGTTCTGAGATTTCCGACTCTGCCTGTCCGGGTGTTTTATAAAAGATGTGGCGTCCGTTTTTCTTAAGCATATTACAAGTGTCAGAATACATTGTTTTCGAATTGCCGACAGCGCGCGCGGTTATTATGTTGAAGCGGCCCGCCCACTCTCTTTTTCTATTTAGTTCGCAGGCACGCCCTTGGACGGGGACAATGTTTCGGAGTCCTAGCGCAGAAGCGGCTGAGCTGACGAAATCGATTTTTTTACCCGTCGAATCGATAGCCGTTATTTTCAAGCGCGGATAAGCGAGAGCCAGCACAAGCGATGGGAAGCCGGCTCCGCAGCCGATGTCTGCGACTGCAAGCGGCTCTGACGCGAGTTCCGGAAAGAACTTCGCAATCATAAGAGAATCGACAACGTGCTTTATAAGATAGTCTTTTTCATCAAGGATGCGGGTAAGATTTGTCCTTTCACCCGCCTCTTTCAAAAGGTCGAAAAGCATTGAACACTTGGTGGTAAAAGAAACGGCATCGGCAACAAGACATACTTGACAGGCGGCGTCCAAACTGAAACTCATGCAGACACTCCGGCAAAATGAAAGATTGAAGCGGCAATGCAGGAGATGGCAAAAAGCACGAAAAATGCGGATACCGCAAACCTGAAAATCCTCTCTTTCGCACCCTTCCTTATAAGATCGCGCATGAGGTAAGGTTTACCGGCAAAAAATATTCCGGCAGTCCCTATAATGAAGCAGAAAACGGCAAAAATTGGAGAAAGCGGGGTATGAAAGGTAAATGAATCATGCAGCAGATAATGTGCAAGAAGAATCAGAAAACCGCCCAGAGTGCGGGCGAAGAGATAGTCAAGAAAAGTTATCGCAAGCACGGCCGCTACAACGGCCCCCGGCACAATGAGATGCTGCAAGCCTGCCGGAACAACCGGAACGGCATGAGGAATACACCACAGAGCGGCGGCAACGGCTGTCAGCACTCCGAAAAAGGCATTCCGCGGAAGTTTTTCGCGGAGCGAAAGATTTTTCTCATTCAATTTAAAAAACCACAGAGCGACAAAGAGCGAAATCACTCCGCAAGCAGCCAGGGCAACGCAATATATGGTATATGGATCTTTCATTCGGAAATCCTTTTTTGTCAAACCCTCAAGATACCTCAATTTCGCGCGAAAGCAATATGGAGTTTTCCTGACGCTTATTTTCGGCTTGATTCTTGAAAAAGCGGGAATTCCGTATTGATTAAACCACAGAGAAAGCTGGAGACGTATTAATGAATTTTTGTTTCATGCCAAATATTGCCTTACTGATCGGAGCCGCCGCATTGGTTATAAACGGCTGTCACCGCGCTGATCCCGCAGAAGCGCAAACAAAATTCCTGCCAGAGCCGACAAGAATGAGGTCCCTCGACGAAAGCGGGCCGGTCAATAAAATATGGAAAGATCCGCAGGTAAATATTTTTCAATACGACAGGATAATAGTCATGCCGGTACGGATGGATGAACAGCTTGAACGCGGCTGGATGGAAAGAAACAATATCCGTCACATTATGGATAAGGACAAGCAGGACTTCGCAGAGTTCGCCCGTTATACCGAGCATGCCTACAAAGACGCCATATATAAAGACAAAAGACTAACGCTGGCCGATAGACCGAGTCCCAAAACATTGATACTGGAGCTAGCCCTCGTAAAAATAGTTCCTGGAAAACCCATCTTCGGAGGAATAAAGAACATAACGAATTTTACCATCATCGGACTTATACTTCTTCCTCTTAAAACAGCCGCCAGCACCTCGCTTGATAACGCCACCCAGGCATCTGTCGCAATGGAGGGAATCGTGAGGGACTCCGAAACCCGCAAACCCATCGCGATATTCGCCGACCGCGAGAAGCAGAAAACGGCCATTTTTAGTACCAGGGACTTTACCGCTTACGGTAATCTAAGGCAGATTGCCGACGAGTGGGCAAAAACATTCGTAAAAATGATGAATAAACAGAAGGCGGCACCGCCCGAAGTTTTCGTATGGTTCAATTAAATCGGCTAGGCAGGGGAGGCTATCTAAAAAGATGAAAGCAGCGACGAGAAAGATTATTTTCTATTCCATAAGCTTCATTCTGCTTGCCTTATGTTCATCCGTTTTATTCTATGCCGAATATAAAAACAGAATAGATGACTCGCTCAATGCCCAAACTCGCGAAATGGACATTTCTATCAAGGCCGTAATCAATTCTTTTGGACTTCTCTCCGCTTATTTCTGCGAAGATGTACTGGATATTCCCCAAATAGCGACGATACTCCAAACGGCCTCCATCTGCACAAAAGAGGAAAAAGACGCACTCAGAAAAAAACTTTACGAACAGCTGAAAAAGGATTACGAGAACCTCAAAAAGAAAAATATCGGAGAACTCCACTTCCACCTCAATAACTCGGAAAGTTTCCTGATTTTCAGCAGACCGCATGAATACGGCGAAAAGCTTGCAACCTTCAGAGAGTCCTTTAAAATAATAGGCAGAAGGACAAGATCCATTTTCGGTTACGAAGCGGGCCCTCACGGGAACGGGTTCAGATATATTTACCCCTTTCATAAGGATGGAAAATTCGCGGGGAGCGTCGAAACATGTATTTCATACGACGCGATAAGAAGTCAGCTCTCAAAAATATTCCCTTTTGAAACTTCGCTGATACTTAACAACCGCGTCTTCTCAAACGCGACCCTCAAGAAATCAAAAGACAAAAACTATATCCTCAGCGACATCAGTCCGGATTACTTCTACACTAAATCGATATTGGATGTAAAACGCGGCCGCGGTGAAAACGGAATATCCGCTGATGAAATAACCAGAATAAATTCGGAACTGAAAAAAACACAGTCCCTCGGAAAAAAGCTGGCGGAAGGAAATTCCTTCGCCGTCTGCATAAATTCAAATAAAACAGACTACGCGGTCATATTCATTCCAATTAACGACATATCCGGACATCATAACGGCTACACAGTATCATACTCAAAAGATGCGACAGCCTCCGAATATTTCCGGACATTCATAGAAAAATCAATCGCACTCAACTCCGCGTTCTTCCTCCTCGTGCTTCTTCTCTTCTTGCGTGACGTCTACAGAACACGGATCGAGGGAAGCCGTGACGCGCTCCGCAGCAGCCGCGAGATGTTCGAGTCAATGGCGGCCAATGTTCCAGGAATAATCTATCGCTGGTATCAGAGAGAAAACGGGGACTGCGGCTACTCCTATGTAAGCCCGCGCGCCAAAGACATCCTGGGAATCAGCGCAAAGGCTCTGGTAAGGGATTATAAACTCCTTGAGATCCACCCTGACGATTTCGACAGATGGAAGGATACAGTAAACAACGCCTACCGCAATAAAACCGACTGGAACTACGAAGGCCGTTTCATCTTGCCGAATAGAAAAATCATGTGGTGGAGCGGCGGAGCCAAAACCGTCCTCTCGACCGAAGACGAAATAATCTTTGACGGTATAATAATCGATATAACATCACAGAAAGAGGCGGAACTAAAAATCCGGAAAAATGAGGAGCGCCTCAGAAAAGTCCTCGAAAGCATGCCGGTACTCCTGATAGCGTTAGACAATAAAATGAACATTATAACATGGAACCGTGAATGCGAAAAAGTGACCGGCTTCCACAGAGACGAGATAACAAATAATCCCGACGCCTTTGAAACGATGTATCCCGATAATTACGAACATATTCGCGAAGTATTCTGCGGTCATGACGATTTTCTTGACGCCGAATTCGACATTATCTGTAAGGATGGCTCCACAAGTACCATAAAGTGGTCGAAGGTCTCCTCAAAAGTAGAAATCACCGGTTGGTCTTCCTGGCTCATAGGAGTTAACGTGACCCACCGCAAGGAAACCGAAGAGGCCCTCTGGCAGAGAGATTTACTTCTCGGCGCAACTTCTCAGATAGGTACCTTGCTTCTTTCCGCATTTGATCCGGATGCCGCGGTCAGACAGTCTCTTGAACTCGTCGGCCCCGTAACCGATGTGGACGTTATAAATATCTTCGAGTGCCGGGTAAATGATTCGACCGGCGCCGTCACTGCCGAAATCCAGTACGAATGGGCCTCCTCTACGGCCGCCGAAAAAACCGATACCACGCGGATGCTGCACAGCCTGCCGCTTTCGGAAAGATTCGCCGACTGGCTTGAAACTCTCAGAAACGGCGGGTGCGTGAGCGGAACAACAAGTTCTTTCCCTTCGGAACAGTGGAAATTTTTCTCATTCCTGCCTCTCGAATCGCTTCTCTGCACCCCCATAATCCTGCACGGAAAACTCTGGGGATTTGTTATTTACTATGACTGTCATTTTCAGAGAACCTGGACCGACAACGAAAGCACCATTCTGGAAACAGTAGGCTGCACCATCGGCGGCGCGATACTCCGCCAGCGGGCCGAGTCCAACCTTGATGAAGCCCGAAAAAAGGCAGAGGCTGCAACTAACGCGAAAACTGAGTTTATCGCAAACATGAGCCATGACATAAGGACACCCCTCAACGGCATTGTCGGAATGGCGCAGATTCTCGGCTCAACCACACTCCTTCCCGAGCAAAAACAGTACGTTGAAACGATGCTGCTCTCAAGCGAATTGCTTCTATCCATAATAAATGACATCCTGGACCTCTCTAAAATAGAGGCTGGCAAACTGGAAATAGAAGAATCACCGTTCAATCTTAAACTTACACTCGCCAAGCTCTACGAAATAATGAATTTCCAGGCTAAGAAGAAAGATGTCTCCTTCCTCTATGAATATGGCGAAGGCTGCCCAGAAGATGTAATCGGCGATGAAGTCAGAGTAAGGCAGATCGTCATGAACCTGCTGGGGAACGCCTTGAAATTCACTCACGAAGGATACGTGAAACTATTTGTCGAAAGCCCTCTTGCCACCCTTGCCGACGAAAAAAGAGAATTCATTATCAGAGTTGAAGATACGGGAATAGGAATATCCAAGGATAAAATAGGCCGCCTCTTCGAAAAGTATACCCAGGAGGAAATTTCTACCACCAGAATATATGGCGGCACCGGGCTAGGCCTTTCAATATGTAAAATGCTCGCCGAAAAAATGGGCGGCGTCATCTCCATAGAAAGTAACAAAGGAAGCGGCAGCCTCTTTACGCTGAGACTCCCCATGCGGCCAAGCACTGAAAAAGTAATCCAAGTCAGAGAAGATTTGAAACTCAACTGGAAGCAGGCGCCCGTAATACTGGTCGTGGACGACAGCGATATAAATCAGAGAATCGCAGTCGCGCTCCTGGAGAAAAATGGATGTCGCACCGATACTGCAGGAGACGGCCAAGAGGCAGTGGAAAAACTCTTCAAAAACAATTATGACCTTGTTCTTATGGACATCCTTATGCCCATAATGGACGGCATTGAGGCCACTTCCGAAATAAGAAAAATGCAGGGTGATTTAAAAAATATTCCCATAGTAGCTATGACTGCGAACGTAATCCACACCGAACGCGAAAGATGCCTTTCTTCAGGAATGGATGACTACCTAAGCAAACCTGTTCAGGAAATAGAACTTAAAAAAATGTTGATGCGAAATCTCGAAGACTTCATCTCCGGCAATGTAAAGGACATCCCTCCCGCACTCGCTGCCGCTTCAAGCGCGTCTCTGAAAACAGAGGGGGGCAAAAGGGAAAACGCTCCTCCTTCCCTTGAGTCTTTCATTCTCTTTGATCCTGATACCGCAATAACCGCAATCGGCGGCAATAGGGATTTCTATGTGGAACTCCTTAAAATATTCATCGAAGACTCGCGCGACGACGTTAAAAGTCTTGAGATATTTTTAACCACGGGCGGGGATACAAGGCTCGCCTCAAAGACCGCCCACAAAATAAAAGGCGAGGCCGCTTCGATTGGTGCCCCCCGCCTTAATAAGGCGGCAATAGCGGCCGAAAGCGCCGGAAAAGAAGCGGACGCCAAAAAGCTCAACGATGCAATCGCCTCAGTGAGAACAATATTTGAAGAAACCTGTTCGGAAATAGAAAAATACCTCCGAACATAGAATCTATATCCTATTGCAATACCCACATAGCTCAATGCCTTTTCGTAAATCTGTATACATGCGGTTCATATGAGGTAAAGAGATCTTTGAATCTCCCGTCTTCGCTCTTGATTTCCCTGTTTTCAAAAAGAACGGAGACTTTTACCGCTCCATTTATACTTATTACCGGTTCCAGCACCATCCCACTGGTATTGACCGCGATTATATAAATATCACCCTCAAATTCGCGGCAGATAAAATCTATTTCGGAACAGTTGAATTTTACGGTCGGCATGTCAACGGCTTTACCCGAAATAACTATCGGATAAAGGAACTCCATTTCACGCGAAAGCCCTCTAAAAAGAGACCATAACCGCGTCATCGACAGCGGGATTCCGCCGTGTCCCATGTGGTAAATAATCCCGTTCGCGCCATGCATCATCGAAATATACGAGGCTGCTCGCAGGGATTCGGCATCCCTTACGTAAGGATTGGGGATAGACGCGCCCAGCCACCATACAAGAGGCTTGTTTCCTACAGTTTCCTTTGCGTATTTTATGTCAGCCGCAAGATTTCTTATCATATTTTTTGCATATGAGGACTGCCGTGACGCGACTTCGACAATATCGGCGGCTGCTGTATATTCCCTTATCTTATCCATTTTGTCAATCTGAACGGAAACAAGAGTTTCAGGTGAAATCTTTTTCACATACTCATAATATTCGAGATATTTCTCAGAACCGTTGAGCATCTCGTCGCTGCTCTTCCGGCGCAGGGAAATCTGGATTTCATACTGAAGCTGCCTGTAAAAAACAAGAGAAACGACTGTTTTTTTAATGTTTTCTTTTACAACTTCATCATCGGCTATTTCGTAAACTACGCCCCTTGTTCTGTCGATACGAGTTCCTAGTCCGCACGAACCACGTTCCATAGCGTTATTCCTTACGCCATGCGGGCCGAATCTGACATTGAAAGAGTCTGCAACAAGCTGGGACGGGTCTTTCGTATCTGAAGCCATGAACGGGAAAAATGGTTTGCCATTCATCATAAAAACATTTCCATCAAGACTTATTTCCTGCTTCTCGGGCAAAGCGGAAGCTGGGATATCTTCCATAATATATATAACAGCCCTATCCTCTCCGAGGAGTTTGTTATTTCTGTCAAAAGCCTTTAGAGTAAATACGGAGCGGCCCGGGTTAGCTTCCTTAAGGTCAATCTCAAACTCATTAACATTAAAAGTCTTATGAAATGGAAAACTATCAGCGACTATCTCCAGTCGATCAATATTGTCATAAATGGAAGATATTGAAGATTTAATTTTCTCGGCTGACTTCGGGCTGTAGAAAAGTTCCGGTACAAGGGAAAGTTTTTTCACATATGGGAGATCTCCTTTTTTCACAAATGATTTCCCGTCGGAAGAGATTTCGAGAGTCAATTCCCTCATTTCCTTTTCAGGCAGTCTAATATTCACCGGCAGCGCAGTAAACGCGAGAACGTCCACAGACTTTTTTTCTTCTCCTAAAGAATAAAGAACGTTCAGTGCCGATGGGCCGTTGTTTCTCAAAACAATCTTTGACATATCTTCGAGGGAATAATCGAATCCTGCGAATTTTGCAATCATAAGCTTACCGAAAAGCCTCGGATCATTAAAGTCCGCCTGCCCAGTCCAGCTTGATGAACCTTTCATTTCAGGACTGCAAACATTTCTTCCGAAGTTGGCGAAAAAGCTCTTTCCCTCCACGGCTTTCAGATTGACTGATGCCAGCGCAATCCTGCCCTCGGCAAACCAGTATTCTTCCGATACCCCGCAAACGGTTTTTATTTCCGGGCTCCATGAGGTATCGCGCGCCTTGCCGCATGATGCGGAATAAAGACTATTCGACGGATTAATTCCAATGTGGTAATAGCTTTCGCCTTCTTTACCGGAAGGAGAGATAAAAAACTCTACGGATTCATCCCCGAAGATTCCCGTAGAGTCATCTTTTCGCTTCTTGGATAAAACGTCGAATCGCTTGCCCGTCATACACTTGAATGCAAAGTACAAATTTTCATCATCCACCCCGAGATAGACCGATGTCTGAACTCTCGGCCATTCGCCGCCCGTCCTTATAAAGCCTGACGCGCATGACGCCTTAGCCCATTCAGAGTCGCTGAATTTCCCGTCAATTGCCGGTACGTCCTTCAGTATCGGAAGATTTATCGATTCAACGGCAAAAATAGATAGCGTACTCATAATGATTGTTGAAAATATAAATTTCTTCATTACCCCCCCTTTTTCTTCTTAAAGAATTCCCGATGATTCACACCATTTCAGGGCGTCGATAAGTCCTTCCTCCGCAGTTTTAGTCGGACTGTAGCCGAATGTTTTTTCAGCCTTGCTTATGTCGAGGCACATGTGTTCTAGAAGGAACTCCAGACGGTTAGTCCAGGTTATATCCGGATAGATTTTCATGAGTTCTTCGGTCGATGCGACAGTGATCTCCGACTTGCTTCCGAGGTATTCCATCGCGGTCTCAAGATAAGTACCCAGAGTGATAGCTTTTTTGCAGGAGATTATAAATATCTCGCCGCGTACCTTGTCGGGAAAATCCAAAGCCTTTACGAACGCGCTGGCAAGATCGCTGTTGTATCCCGATTGGAGAAGAACATTTTTGCAATCGGGGATAGCCACAGGCTCACTTGCCTTGAGCTTCCTGAAAAATTCTATATCGCGCGCCCCCCATAGCTCCAGCGGAATGCGGCCATACCCTATTATGTTGGTGGGCCTGAATATTGTTATCGGAAAAGACTCCTTCTCCCAGAGCTCGAGCGCATGAGCATCTCTCACGCACTGCGGCCAGAAATTGACAGGGGTCTTTTCGCGCCAAGGATGATTTTCGTCGGCTGGAAAATATTGCAGCGGAACAAAAGTCCCGGTTGAACTGCATATAAAAATATTCTGCACTTTTTTAAAGTACTTATGGTAAAGCTTTACATCAGCGATGGACGGAACGGAGTTGATTACAGCATCGAACTCCATTGTTGCGATTTTTTCCGCAATGAATTTTTCGTCATTCTTGTCGCCGTAGACCATTTCAACCCCTGAAAGATCGACTATTTCGCGCTTGTTCTGGCCCCGGCTCACGCCAATCACCTGATGGCCCGCGTCGACACAGCCACGGGCGATTCTTCCACCGATTTCTCCGGACGCTCCGAAAACAACAACTTTTCTCTTCATCTCTGTAACTCCTTCTTTGTATTATTGTGTTTTAAAAAATTGTAGAAGCTTCAAAAAGTTTATCCGCACGGCAATCCGGACTGGGATTCATGCCAGCCCCCTTTCTGACAGACTCTCTTTCGTAGATTTTCCCTTCGAACTCCATTACTCCAACCAGGGAATCAGCCACAACCTTCTTCACTATTTCCATTCCTACGGCCGCATAGGGAAATGCGGCCGCGCTGACAGGAGGATCATAATTTGTGAGACGTTCATGGTCATAGAAAACCATGACAGCAATATCTTCGGGAACTCTTTTCCCTGATTCCTTCAGAAACCCGAGCGCCTGCCTGACAAGCGAATAATGCGAAATTATCAGCGAGTCAAAAGAATCCGCGCGCTTCAGGAAAAAATCATACATGTCATCGGTATTTTCAGAGTAGATACAGCGTTTGGAAGAAAACTCGAGCCCGGCCGCTGCAATTCCATCACAAAAACCGGAATTCAGAGGATCGTCTTTCGGATAATTATTAAAAAGAAAGGCGGGTTTTCTTCGGCCCGCTCCCGCCAGGAAAAGTACCATTTCCTTTATCATCTTCCTTATATCCGACTTAATGAGAAGCCATTTGTCAAAATAATCAGGATATTTTTTTGGGCGTTCAGCGCTTAAATCATAGAAAACAACCCTGCAACCCCGCTCCCTCAGGAACGGCAGGACTTCCGAAAACCAGAAGCCGAAAACGATTACAACTGTTTCTTCGTTGAAATCGCTAAGGGCGCCCCAGTCTATGTTGTGCGGATTATTGAATTTCGATACAGGAACACCCTTTACTTCAAGCCCGCTTGCCGATGCCTCACGCATCACGCCTGAGAGAAGAAGCCTGAGATTGTAGGTACAGTCGTAAATGAAGAAATCCTGACACGGAAGAAGAAAACGTAATGGCTGCCGGGCACAGCCGGAAGCTCTCACATAAGTGCCGCTGCCTTTTCGTCTGTAAAGCAAACCCTCGCCGACAAGGGAATTTATGACCTTGTTGACGGTCATCCGCGAAATGGAGAGTTCCGCACAGAGGGTATTTTCCGAAGGAAGCTTCCCGTCGGGAGGCATCCCCGCAATCACAGTCCTCAAATGCGCGGACAATTTCTTGTACTTTGGTTCCGTCATACCACCATTGTCATTAATTCTAAATCCATTACAAAAGCTGTCTATACAGGATTATATTTTAATGACTGAATGGTGTTTTGTCAAGTCCCCCGCTTTTTCAGTAGCGGTGCTGCTTGCTGTTAGCGAGTACTCTCAGGCGCAGAGCATTGAGCTTTATAAAGCCTTCGGCGTCGGCCTGGTTGTAGACATTGTCCTTCTCGAAGGTTGCTATATTTTCATCGTAGAGGCTATACTCGGAGCGCCTGCCGGAGATGATGCAGCTTCCCTTGAAAAGCTTTACGCGGACATCGCCCGTTACGAACCTCTGGCTCTCGGTTATCGCCGTCTGGAGCATTTCCCTCTCCGGCGCGAACCAGAAGCCGTTGTATACGAGCTTCGAGTAGGTCGGGATAAAACTGTCTCGCAAATGCATGACTTCCCTGTCCATCGTAATTGTTTCGATGGCCCTGTGAGCGGCGTGAAGGATTGTGCCGCCGGGAGTCTCGTAGACGCCTCTCGACTTCATACCGACGAACCTATTCTCCACGATATCGGTTCTGCCGACGCCGTGCTTTCCGCCGAGTTCGTTGAGTTTGAGCATGAGGTTGGCTGGCGAGAGTTTTTCGCCATTGACGCTTATGGGAATTCCTTTTTCAAAGAAAATTTCAACGTATTCGCCTTTGTCTGGAGTCTGGCTCAGGGGTTTTGTCATTACGCTGAGTTCTTCGGGGGCTTCGTTCCACGGGTCTTCGAGGATTCCGCCTTCAAAGCTGATGTGCAGAAGGTTTCTGTCCATACTGTAGGGTTTCTTCTGGGTGGTACTAATGGGAATATCGTTTTCCTTGGCGTAGTTGATGAGGTCGGTCCTTGATTTGAAGCCCCATGTCCTCCAGGGAGCGATTACCTTTATTCCCGGCTCCATCGCATATGCGGTAAGCTCGAAGCGTACCTGGTCGTTGCCTTTGCCTGTAGCTCCGTGACAGATAGCGTCGGCATTTTCCGCGCGGGCTGTTTCGATAAGGTGCTTGGCTATAAGCGGGCGCGCGATAGAGGTGCCGAGCAGGTAGCTGTTTTCATAAATGGCGTTAGCCTGCATCATGGGAAATATAAAATCTTTCGCGAACTCTTCGCGGAGATCTCTTATATAGCATTTTGAGGCGCCGGTATTTATAGCTTTCGCTTCAAGGCCGTCAAGTTCTTCGGCCTGACCCACGTCCGCGCAAAACGCGATGATTTCGGCATTGTATGTGTTCTTTGCCCATTTCACGATAACGGACGTATCAAGTCCGCCTGAGTAAGCGACTACGATTTTCAATTTTATTCTCCTTTTCGGTCTATTGCTATTTCGAGTTTTCTTTTTTTGTCGTAAGCGAGGTACGTGGTGTTCGACGGGAATGCGAAGTCTATTCCGTCTGCGTTGAATCGGCGAAGCACCTGGAGATTCATCTTGTGGTTCCATTCCTGAGCCAACATGTAGTCGCCGGGATGGTACCAGACGATGACAATGATATTCAAGGCCCAGTCATTGAATGAATTAAAAAATATTTTAGGTGTCTTGTCCTCGGCCATTCCCTCGTGATTGTCGTAAATCTCATGAAGTATCTGGATGGCGCGCTCCATCTTGTCCGGCGCGGTATCATAGGTAACGGTAAAGTTATGTATGAACTTTATAAAGGGCCTCGATGTTATATTGAGAATCTTTGTGTTCGCCAGTTCCTTATTGGGAATCGCCACCACCTGCCCGTCGAAGTTCCTTATCCTCGTACTGCGGAAACCTATGCTCTCAACTGAACCTGTAACATCCAGACTAGTAACGACATCGCCGACCTTGAACGGCTTGTCTAGTATCAGCATCACGGAACCGAAGAGATTGCCGATTGTGTCCTGCGCCGCGAAAGCGATTGCAAGTCCGGCGACTCCGGCACCGGCGATAAGAGTCGTAAGCTGAAGACCGAGAATATTCTGTCCTATAAGCATCACGGCAACTGCGACGATAACTACCTTCAAAGTTTTCCTGAATAGTCCTGCAATTTGATCGTCCAGGGTGTTTTCCGAACTTTTTACAAGCTTCTGGACATAGTAATCGACTACCGCAACCAAGCGAAATACGGCCCATGCCGCGGCAGCCGCATAGACTGCAAGAAAAAACTTGCCGATGTAAACGCGGACAGTATCACTGAGCGAACTAAAAAGCGGTGCTGAGCTGAAGAATACGCCAATGGAAAAAAGGAAAACCCCGACAGACGGAGAAAGTGCGTGTATCAGCAGGTTGTCCAGTTCCATCTTTGTTCTATCCGCGAGAAACTTCTTGAAAATATGGCCAAATATCATCCCCAGCATCTTAACGGCAAGGAAAGATAATCCTATCCCCCCGATGAGAAAAAAGAGTTTCCATGAACCCAGCTCACGAAGAAACTCTATTTTGCCAAGCCTGGCCTTGATCTCCGAAAGAAAAAGCTTCAGGTCGTATTTTTTCATGAATTCAGAGAGAATGCTGCCAAAATCTTTTTCCACAGGTGGGGGCTCGGATTCTTTTACGCCCGATATGGAAGGCTCGGCTCCGGAATTTACTATGACTATTTTATCGGCCTTAATCGTCAATTCCTTTACGACAGTCTCCTCCGCGGAAAAGGAAGACGTCAGAATAAAAGCTGACATCATAAAAGTAAAAAGTATTTTCAGATATCTATTATTCCGAGTCATATCTCATCCTTTTTCTTTCGGGTTTTTAATATATTACGCCATGCTCAGAAAATCCAAAAGTCGGTTGCCGCACGGGAATTCGCGATAATTCGCCATGTTCATTTCAAGCCCTGGCTTCGCCCACTCCACTCCGAGCTCGGAAAAAAGCTTCTCCTTTTCGAAAGAGGCTCTGATTACGCTCTCAATATCACGGACTATCCTGACGGCGGACCCGTCGGGGGCAGTCTTCTCGTACCAAAAACGGCTGTCTATCAAATTTACCTCCGATGACTCATGCGTACCGTTGACGCAAAGCGTCTGCGTGCCGGCGATATCCAGATTGCAGATAAACTGGTCGGGATCGCTAACCCTTTTCAGCACCTTGGACAACAAGTTTTTCCTGAGTTCCTCATGGACTGACGAATGAACCTGATCCTTGCCATCCTCCGTAACGATTCTTGTAAATGTATTGCTCCAGTCAATCCGTCCCTTTTCGCCGATAACAGTTATTTCGGGGCCGAAACTTTCATCACACGCATGTGTAACAGTAAATAGGAATTTCGTTCCAGTATCGGAATAAAAACTTATCGCCGCGGTATCGGCGCTCTGTATCTCGTTGGCCCTGTAAAGCTCCGCCTGAAGCTTCGTTATCTTTGCGGATTCCCTGAAAGTCTTCCCGCCTAGGAAACATATCATATTAAGCTGGTGGGCGAGAGCGTTATTGAACGGAGAGTCCAGCACCCACTTGCCGTTCACCGCAATCTTTCCGGCCCAGTTGTTTCTCGAATAGTATTTGAAAGTGCGGGGCCACATGGCAAGACATTTTATCGTTTTAATCTTACCCAGTCGACCTTCGACTATGGTTTTCTTCATCAATTCGGTCTCAGGCGCATACATGGTCTGATAGCCGACCGCGACAAACTTTCCACTTTCGGCGGAGGCCTTTTTCATGGATTCGACTTCCTGGATGGTGGCCGCGGCGGGTTTCTCAACGACGACATTGACTCCGGCCTTAAGGGCATCGACCGTCATCGGCTCATGAAGATGTATCCCGGTGGGAATGAAACAGATGTCAATCTTTTCATTCGAGAGCATTTCGCGGTAGTCGGTGTAAAGACTGCAACCGATTGACTTGAGCGTATCGCACTTCTCTTTTTCCTGGTCCTGATTTATAACTGTCGCAGCTTTTATTTCAAGAAGGCCATTGCCTCTTTCTCTCATCAGGTCGTTATATATGGTGCCGCCATAACCCGATATTCCAATTACCGCCGCCTTTATCATCGAACGTCTCCGCTGTTTTTAAGTCCATTAAAAAAAATCCGCCCCAGTTCGAGGCGGATTCAAAATCGGAACATAATCTATATTTTATTCGAGGGTAATGGCATCCACGGGACATTCGTCAACGCAGGCGCCGCAGTCGATGCAGGCATCGGTAATAAATGCCTTACCTTCCTTCATTACGATCGCTTCGGTGGGGCAGGCCCCTAAACAGGCTTCGCAGCCAACACATTTTTCACTGTCTACTTTTCCGGCCATTATGTTTTTCCTTTCAGTTGACTGGATTAATCTTCCCGATGAGGACAAACATCCTCATTGTGTAACCTAACTCCGTGTCCTCTTTTTTGCAATTTTTTTCAGGATATTAATTGCTCTTCAAGCAATACGTGGTTATTTTGCTCTTTCCCAAACATAACAGGAGGAAATATGGCAGAAAATCCTTATGACAGGTTCCTGCGGAAAGAGCTCATCCTACGCGATGAACTTGCCGTTGATCGTACTATTCTCGCAAATGAACGCACACTCATGGCTTATTTACGAAGCGCCCTTACGCTTTTCATCGCGGGAATCACATTCCTTCATTTCTTCGAATTCGGGGAGCTCTTCTGGATTGGAATCGCCGCCATCCCCTCAGGACTGATAGTCGCTGTTTTCGGAGTGCTCCGTTACCGCACAATGAATGCATCCATACGCGCCATCCGTGATAACTTTGGAAAAAACTCCGAGACGGCAAAACCGCAGGACTCTCAATAATCGCAGGTGTTTGAACCTGCGTCAAGAGTATTCCGCCTAGCCACAGTCATCCCGCAACTTCCTGAAGTGAAGCGAAAAGGAGCTTGGAAAGACAAATAAAGGCAATCTATATTTGTAGGTATGGGATTTCAGTCCGTTGGGGCCCCATTAAAAGCAGTCAGAAAAAATTTGTTTTTTTTCTGGCTTGGTGGCAATGGTTTGAAAAAATGGTGGATTGCGACTCAGCAGAGTTTAGCAGGCTGGGTAAAAGAGTTAAAAAACAAGAAAACTTTAGCTATATGAAGCATCAAAATAAAATGAGATTCATGTTGATTGGAATTTTTCTTCTGTTGCTGACACGGGGAAATTTTGCATTCGGACAGGATAACAAATTATTTAATGTTGGTTATCAGATACTGGACATCAAATATCAGGATGATGACTGCAAGCCCGAGACACTCAGCGTGGCACTCTGGTATCCTACGGCAGAAAAACCGCATACCTACGATTACGGAGGGACAGCAAAAGGATGTGTCGCTTTCGGAGCAAAGCCTCTTGAAGGCGCAGCTTATCCCTTTCTTCTTTTTTCCCACGGGTATGGCGGTTGCGGAACCGGGTCAGTCTTTTTTACAGAAACCCTGGCAGCGCATGGCTGGATTGTAGCCTGCCCGGACCACCACGACGAATATTCTCTTGTCCGCATACGGAAGACGGGAGAAAAGCTCAAGCGACTTGCCTTTATACTCAGCGCTAAAAAAATAGCATCATCAGGGCCGGAAGACCGTCATAAATACCTGTATAGGCTGCGCGAAATGGACGTTGCATTCAGAGGATTGATGGAGACTGAACTTTTTACTAAACTGATCGACAAAAACCGTATTGCAGCCGGAGGTCATTCTTTCGGGGGCTTTACCGCACTGGGAATAAGCGGAACGATAAAGGAGTTTCATAATCCCCTTATTAAAGGGGTGTTGTTATTTTCGACAGGGGCAGGCTCCTACCTTTTTACAGACAGCGAACTTGCGTCTGTCCGAATCCCGTCCATGCTCTTCATGGGCAAACTGGAAGAGAAGCAAAAGCGTGGCAACAAAACAATGCTGGAGCTTTCTTCAAGGCTTTTCAATGCGATGGCTTCCCCTAAGTATTTTCTTGAAATCAAAGGAGCTAACCATTTTTCATTCAACAATAATCTCACTGACCCGCTCGGGATAATGCCGCTTTGCGGGACAGAAAAACAGTTTGAAATTATCCGGCGATATTCGATTGCCTTTCTGGAAAAATATATCGCAGGAAAGCAAAACGAAGGAAGCATCCTTAATCAATCAGATTCAATGCTTGCAAGTTACCTCATGGACCCTCTATCGAACGAGCGCTGAATAGAGAAAGGCGTATGTGGATTTCAAACATCTCTTCCGTCTTGATCAACGCGGGATATTCTGGGTAGCCCGGGCCAAGGAGAACATGCAGCATGAAGTTATGGGACAGCAGGCGGCCGCGCATGCCAGTTCGCGCGTTACCGGAGAAGTGCTATCAGATGTGTTTTCACTTTTCATGATATTCCTGCTCAAAAATATAACATCTACCAAAAAGGGGGGAGCGGAAAACGCTTTCCACACGCTCAGCTTTTCCCTGAAAACGCCATTTTTAGGAAGTTACGGGATGACTGTGGAAAATTTTCTGAATTTCCTTATTGAATGGCGAAACCTACGGGTCTATATTCCTCTGAAGAGGTATAATTCTTAAGGAAACCCTAATGAGCGATGCAACAAAAAAAACAGTTCTTATCTGCGATGACGACGATCTTCTCAGGGAATTCTATTCCAGAGTGCTCAAAACACAGGGATTGCAGACCATCTCCGCTACAAACGGCGACGAGGCTATCGAAGTCCTTGAAAAAAATCCGGGGGTCGTATGCCTCGCCATAATAGACCTGCTTATGCCGGTACGAACTGGATGGGAACTCATTGAATATATGAAAAGCCAGGACTCAATGAAAACCATCCCCGTGGTCGCCATTACAGGACTGGCAACATCGTTCGACGAATTCGAGAAAGTAAAAGCCACATGCAACGCGGTACTCCACAAAGGCGACTTCGATCTTGAACAATTCAATTCCATAGTCAAGGGTCTTACAGGGGACAAGACGTCATGAAGTTTCCGGACGCCGCCTCTTCGGTGCTTTGCGTAATAGATATTCAGGAAAAACTCGTTCCATCCATTTCAGCATTCGACACTGTACTGCCACGCCAGCAGCTCATGCTCCGTGCCGCCGCCGAACTTAAGTTGAGAACAATAGTAAACGAACAGTACCCGAAAGGACTCGGCAATACCATCGGACCCGTAAAGGAATTGCTTCAGGCAGACTGGCCCATCATTGAAAAATCATCCTTCTCCGCGTTTGGTTCGGACACATTCAGGACAGAACTCGCAAAAGTTACCGCCAAGTCATTAGTTATAATGGGAATAGAAACCCATGTCTGCGTACAACAGACCGCCCTTGATGCACTGAATTCTGGACAGGAGGTCTTCGTCCTTGCGGACGCGACAGGTTCGAGAAACGATTCAGACAAAGCGCTTTCGATCGACTTCATGCGCTCAAAAGGAATAAATGTAACAAGCGTCGAATCATTCCTCTTTATGCTCATGAAAAATTCGGGACATCCCGCCTTCAAAGCCGTTTCAAAATTCCTCCGTTAATACATCGGCCGCTCGGAAGAATAAAACCGCTAAACTCCGTTCGCGCCACTCACAGATATAACGAAAGAGGCGACTTTCTTCAAATCAGAGATTGCCCTGAGGAATTAAGGTAATAGATTACCTGTTAGGGCTGTGTATTTTTAATGTGCAAAAAGAGGGGACAAATGAGCGAGACCTTAAAGATAGTTTTTATGGCACTTATTCAGGGTTTTACGGAATTCCTGCCCGTCAGTTCTTCAGGACACCTTGCAATATCCAGGGATCTTCTGGGACTTGACCCCGACGGTTCGCTCTGCCTCGTCGTAACCCTCCATGCGGGAACGCTCGTGGCAATACTGCTTTACTATTTCAAAGAACTCTTCGCCCTTCTGAAACCATCCGAATTCAAAATGCTTTTTAAAATCATTGTCGGCACAGCCCCGGCCGCGGCTGTGGGAATCATCCTTCACAAAACAAATGTTGCCGACAATCTTTTCAACAGCATCTATGTGGCCGGAGCCGGTCTCATCATAACAGGTTTTATCTTGAGGAGCGCCTCGAAAACCCGGCAAGGAATGTTCGTCATGCGAGAAATCTCCCTTCCAAAGGCACTATTCGTCGGCATAGCCCAGGCATTTGCAATTCTCCCCGGCATCTCGCGCTCAGGGACGACAATTACCGCAGGGATGAAGGTGGGGTTGAAAGACGAAGATGCCGCTAAATTCTCATTCTTTCTCGCGGTTCCCGCCATCGGGGGGGCCGCCTTTGTAGAAGTACTTTCCAAATTCCTTAAAAATGATTTCGGAACTTCATACGGGACAGGTTCCATGCTCCTAGGATTTTTTGTTTCAGCCATAAGCGGCTACATCGCTATAGCGCTCCTCATAAGTTTATTAAAGAAAAACAAGCTTTCATTTTTCTCTTACTACTGCTTTATTATAGGGATTCTGGCAATATCGCTGAAGCTCACAGGAATTTTATAAAAACGGGAAAAATCATGCAAATAAATATCGGAAACATCCTTGTTATCGGCGCGGGAAGAATGGCTACATCAATGGTAGCTGGAATGCTCGAAAAAGGAATAAGGAAAAATCAGATATCGGCGATAGATAAATCAGACGGCGCCGCACTCTCCTTCTTCAAAGCAACCGGAATAGATGTCCTCGTAACTGAACTGGAAGACCTTGAAGCCAAAGACCTTCTTGAAAAAAGCTCCTTCGTGATAATCGCGGTCAAGCCACAGAATATCACCGATCTTTCGACGCTCTATGGCGGTTTCAACGACAAAACCATTATGTCGATAGTCGCAGGCGTCAGTATTGAAAAGATACAGGAAATCACCGCGGCTGAAAAAATAATCCGGGTCATGCCAAACATTCCCGCCCTCGTCAGGGCCGGAATATCGGCATACTGCTGCTCGCCGAAAGTCGGACCCGAGGACATAGAAAATGTGGAAGCAATCCTTTCCATGTTCGGAAGCTACTGCGCGCTCGAAGAAAAACACATGAACGCGGTCACCGGATTAAGCGGAAGCGGTCCCGCATACGTGTTCGAATTCATTCAGGCACTCGCCGATGGCGGCGTAAATTCAGGACTCCCGCGCGATGCGGCAATGAAGCTTGCGGTTGAAACAATTATCGGTTCCGCAAAAATGCTCATCGCCACAAACCTGCATCCGGCAATACTCCGCGACCAGGTATTCTCCCCTGGCGGAACGACCGGCGCCGGTCTCGCCGTTCTTGACAAAGGAGGCTTCCGCGGAATTGTCGCCGAAGCCGTCTGCGCAGCCGCACAGAAAGCGGAAAAGCTCGGGCGCGGCTAATAAATCAGGAGAGCTTTATGAGATCACCAAAAGTCCTGCTGGATAAAAGCCTCTCTGTGATCATTCCTGTCTACAACGAGGAAAAAACCGTTTCAGGAATTATACAACGCGTACTGGCAAGACCGGAAACCGCCGAAATCATCCTGGTCGATGATGCGTCAAACGATAAAACTGCCGAAATGATAAAACCTTTTCTCGAAAATGATAAAATCAAATTTTTCAGGCAAGAAAAAAACCAGGGCAAGGGTGCCGCCGTCAGGCGGGGCATAAGTGAAGCTACCGCCCAGTATGTCGTCATACAGGATGCCGATTTCGAGTACTCGCCCAACGACTACCCTGAAATTATCGGCCCCCTTGCCGAAGACCTAGCGGATGTCGTCTACGGCTCGCGCTTCATGCACACACCCGGCCTTGTGAGATATTTCCGTCACGAAATGGGCAACAGATTCCTCACATTCGTCTCAAATATCTTTACGGACATTCATCTTTCCGATATGGAAACATGCTATAAGGCCTTCAAGCGCGAGGTAATACAGAATCTCAACCTAGAATCGAACCGCTTCGGAATAGAAGTCGAACTTACCGCTAAAATAGCCAAGGCGCGCATCCTTAGAATCTATGAAGTACCCATTTCATACAACCCCAGAAGATATAACGAAGGCAAGAAGATTACCTGGAAAGATGGCATTTCCGCCCTTCATCACATCCTGAAATACAACCTTTTCAGCAAGACCCGGAGCTTCTACAAAGAAGACTGGGAAAAGGTGCTTGCCCCTAAAAAATAAGAACGGCTCACGTTCAAAAGAGCATGCTTATCCATGCTGCTTTATGACACTGAATCTCTCGTGCCGACTGGACGGAATACTTAAATTATTTTGAGGGAAGGTCCGAAGTAACCGCCGAGGAATTCGCGGGCGGAGGAAAGGGCTTCATTATTTTCGTAGATTGCAAAAAGCGTCGGGCCGCTTCCGCTTATTTCAGCGCCGCAGGCACCTGATTCAAGAGCTTTATCTTTTATCATCAGCAGGAGCGGAAACTTATTGTGAAGCGCAGGCGCAAGGTCGTTGTAAATCAAATCACCTAATTCTTTCCAGTTGCGGTTCTTAAGAGCAGTTATGATTTTATCGATTTGTTCCGCTCCGGGGCGTGGCGAATCAAGCCTATTCTTGTATGCCCAGGCCGCGCTGACGGGAAAACCCGGTGCAAGAATCAGCAGAGGGATATCGGGAGCGACGAAGCCGAGCGGCTCTATTTTCTCACCTACTCCGCAGGCTCTCGACGGCTGCGGATTAAGGAAAAACGGCACGTCCGCACCGATTGAAAGAGCAAGCGCCGCAAGCCGTTCATCGGAAAGAAGTTTGTATTCGCCGTTAAGCAGCAAAAGTACACTTGCGGCATCGCTGCTTCCGCCGCCGAGCCCAGCCGCAACGGGAATATTCTTTTCGATATGAATCGACCATGCCGGATTTATCAACGCGGCCTCGGCATATTTCGATGCGGCCTTCCAGCAGAGATTTTTTTCATCGAACGGGATTGAGTCGTCGTTCGAAGTGATTACAATCCCGGAAGAGGCATCCGATATTCTTATTGTGTCGGAGGGCGATGCGAGAGGCATAAAAACTGTCTCGATATCGTGATAGCCGTCCGCTCTCTTTCCTTTCACTTCAAGGAAAAGGTTTATTTTTGAAGGTGCCTTCGTTTCGGCGGGGCGCATCAGGCGAACTCTATTCCATAGTGCTTGTTATATTTGTGTATTTCCTCGGTGATATTAACGGCAAGCTCAAGTGCCTTAAACCCTTGCCGTCCTGACACTTTCGGATCATGCACCTTACCTGTCTTAACAGTTTTAGCAACGCTGTCAAGGAAATTTTCAAGCTCGTCGAGAAGAGCGTTCTTTTCGTTGAGACTTATCGACTTCTGCGCCATTCCTATCTTCTTTTTCTGAATTATCATACCGGACTGCTGACCGTAATCCATGGAAAGATAGCAGTCGGTCTGAAAAACCCTGAAGCGCCGCATCGGCTCCACGCTAACGCGGCTTGCTGTGAGGTTGGCAACACTTCCATTTTTGAATTTAATCCTGACGCTGGCAATGTCTTCCGTTTTACTGAGGACCGGAATGCCGACCGCGTCAAATTTTTCCACTTCGCTGTCAATCATGGAAAGGATAAGATCTATATCATGAATCATAAGGTCCAGCACGACCCCTACCTCGGTGCCTCTTCGATGCTGCCCTTTGCGGGGCGGCGGGTATCCGGCGAGCCTGTGGGCCTCGACAAACCTGGTCAGGGCGGAACGTTTTTCGAGGTAGTCCATGGCAGGGTTGAACCTTTCAACGTGTCCAACGCCAAGAACAAGCTTCCGATTTTCAGCTTCGGTCACGATTTCCCTAGCCTCTTCGATTGTCGCGGCAAGCGGCTTTTCGATGAGAAGATGTTTATTTTTTCTGAGGAGCGGCATCGCTGTCTCGTGATGTTTGGTCGCGGGAACGGCGATACTCAACGCGTCGCACTGGTCGGCGAGTTCGCCAATAGACTCGAATACTTTAATGTCAAATTCCGCACCGACGGCCTTAGCACCTTCGGTATTCACGTCGTATATGCCGACTATTTCGGCTTTTTCGCTCTGTTTGTAAAGCCGCGCATGATGCCGCCCGAGAACTCCGACCCCTATGACACCGACCTTTACCTTGCTTTTTTCTGATGACATTTTCAGGCTCCTTGAAAAAATATCCCGTTCCGGGGATAGAAATTTTGAAATTGCTGAATAATATATAAGTAATTTCCTAAAATACATTAATTGCCTTTCACTTTAATTAAAATGAGGGTTTGCCATGTCTTCAAAGTATATCTACAAGCGGGTGCTTCTCAAAATCAGCGGAGAAGCACTCAAAGGAACGCTGGAACACGGTTACGACTCAGCAGCAGTGTCCGCAATAACCGAGAGAATAGGACGCGCGGCGAAGTCCGGGGTCGAAATCGCGCTCGTCGTCGGGGCGGGCAATATCTGGCGCGGGGTGAACGGCAAATCATGGGGACTAGACCGGGTCAGCGCCGACTATATGGGAATGCTCGGCACCGTAATGAACGGACTTTGCCTGCGCGAAGCCTTCAAATCGGCCGGAATCGATGCCGTACTCCAGACTTCCATCCCCATGAACCCTATTGCCGAGGCATTCGACCACATAAGCGCCATAAAACATCTCGAAAAAGGCAGGATTGTTATCTTTGCGGGCGGCACCGGAAGCCCCTTCTTCACAACCGATACGACTGCCAGTTTAAGGGCTCTTGAAACAAGCTGCGAAGCCGTTCTGAAGGCAACGAAGGTAGACGGCGTGTACACGGACGATCCATTCAAAAACCCTGAAGCCAAACGATTTGAAACGATTACATTTACCGAGGCCCTCTCAAGAAAGCTCAAGGTAATGGACTCAACGGCATTCTCGATGTGCAGTGACAATAATCTGCCCATAATCGTTTTCAATTTCTCCGATCCGGCAAGTCTCGAGAAAGTCCTTGCGGGCGATACATCGATTGCGACAGTCGTAAAAAATTCGTAATTATTGCATTCCTAAATAGAAATGCTCTTGTAAAACTCCAACCTATAAACCTACAAAAGGGGCTATTATCATGAAAAAAATGCTCTCATGCATGGCCGCGTTTCTCGTCTCATGCACAATCATGACGGCGCAGAATACCACGGCCGCCGCGGAAAAAACCGTAACACCTAAACCGGCAAGCGACTGGACATTCTTCCAGATCGGCTTCCTTCCGGGAGTTCCCGGCTCGACAAAGTACTCCAACGTCTACGGACTCAAACTCGGCGCCCCTTTGGTCGACGGCGAAGGCAGGGTCTGTGGGCTTGAACCCTCGTTCCTCTACACCCCATCCCGTTCATGCCTATCATAAACTTCTATTACTGAAAATATATGCGTCTGACACTTAAAGGCCCATCGCAAGACGGGTCTTTTTTATCCCGTGACAGGAACCTTCATAGCGTTAGCCGGGAATCTTCTTGGCTCATGGAAACTCATAAGTCGGCAACAGACTGCCGTAAGCGAGGATAACTGGGACAGAATTAACTATCCGAAGATGGCAATCAGCGTTTCTGGAGTCTGTTCGGTTGTTAAATGACTAGCGGACGAGTAAAGGGAGAAAGACTCAAGGATCTATGACGCCATGCTGCGTATCCGCCATGTCCTCTACGGCATCGAGTATATTCTGCATTTCGACATCATCTATCGCATAGTCTTCGGAATTAAGCATTTCAAGAAGTTTGCGGAGCCGTGCGGACGATTCGGCAAGGGTCTCAATCTTCTTTTTGAATGATTCCTGCTCCGCGGCATCGTCTTTCATTCCGGTGAGCCACGAATTTCTCTCTTCCACTATCTCAAGGACTTTAGCGCGGACAAGTCCTTTTTTATCATCGTCGAACCTGTTATAAATTTCGCCGCGCCGCTCCCACAGGTCTTCCATATAGTTCATAAAAACGGCCTCCTGAGCGTCATCGGCAAAGTTGAGTGTCCCTCCGGAAAAACAACGCTCGAAAAATGCCTGAAAGGAGGTACCTGCATTATAAAGCTCGTCAAGCATATAAGATTCTATTTCAATGGGTTTGAGAGGGCAGCCGAGTTCATTGAGGATTTCTTCAAGCGAAGAGGTTTTGCCGGTCGAGACCATGACATTTTCGGGAAGTTCCGGGTCAGACTCGTCGGAGCTGTCACCCTCGGCGGGACCGAGGACTGTCTGGCTTCCCATGAGTATTATCTGGACTTTTTCTGTCATATATATAAATTCATCGAGACTTGCGGCTGGCTTTTTAATGAGAGACTTATCGATATGAAACGACTGTGCGAACTGCTCGGATATTTCGAGGTAGTTGCCGAACCTGTCGAAAACACTTCCAAGGGCTTTTTCAAGTTTCGTCACCCAGTCTTTTTTCTCTTTGACATCACGGTCTTTAAGAGAAAGATATGAAAAGCTGAAACGGCCTTCCGCCCAGTTTTCGATTTTCATAAGAAACGCGTCGCCAGGTTTTACAGAGTTTGCGCTATAGGCCTTTTTCATGTCAAACACGGTAAGGGTCACATCGCCTTTTTTATCATCGGAATCCACTATTGTGAAATTGTCGGGATGATCTGCCACAAAAAAATCAAGCATTTCATAGACACCTATAAGGCTGTGGTACATAATGACATCGGCGTACTTCGCCTTATACTCGCGCGGAACTATTTTTTCTCTGCCTGCCGAGATGGAAGCCTCGGAGGGAAAAATTGCCTGGCTGCAGAAGGGGGCAAAGCGGTGACCCGGAAAGAGTATGCCGTTTTGAATTTCATATTCAGTGGGTGTTACAAGAAATGATGCACCGTTAAAAAAGCCGTTTTGGGGCTCGTAAATATCGGGGTCTTCAGTAGGAAAAAGGTCGGGACATGATTCAAACACGGCTCTTGCTTCACGCAAAAGCTCGGCTTCGTCGTCGGGACTTGCCCCGACAATTCCGGAAAGCACCCTGACAGAATCGGAGACTGAAAATGTTCCTTCCGCACGGCGTGCGAAATCCATTGAGGCTTCTTCGAATTTATGAAAGTCGTAAGGCATTTTGACGGACGGCTCCTTGATTTATCAAATGGATGAAAACTGGGGGTTAGAACTTATTTTACGGTAAAGAAAATCAGAAAGATATGCTTCGAGCTCAGGCTGCTCCCACTCTTTAAGAGTTTCTACCGAAACGGCATCGGAAAGCATAAAACTGCCGCTGGAAGTTCTCTTAAGTCCGTTAAGCACAGCACCGCATCCAAGCCTGCTGCCTATATCGGAGCAGAGCGTGCGGATGTATGTCCCCTTCGAACAGTGCACGGAGAAGTCGGCATAGGGCAAGTTAACACTTTTCACGTCCAGGGAGTAAATCGTGATATCTTTGGGGTCGCGTTCGATTTCCTCGCCCTTGCGAGCAAGCTCGTAAAGTTTTTTCCCGTCAATCTTTACAGCTGAAACCATTGGGGGGATCTGCTGCTGTTCTCCGATAAATTCATTAAACGTGTCGCGGAGCTGTTTTTCGGTGACGCCTGACGGGTCAGCAGTGCGGATTATTTTACCGTCCATATCCTGGGAATCTGTTTCAGTTCCGAGCAGAATACTCGCGTCATAAACCTTGTCCTCTCCGCTGAATTTCTGGCTGAGTTTTGTAAATCTCCCGAGTACCAGCACAAGCAAGCCGGTGGCGGCGGGGTCGAGAGTGCCGCAGTGTCCTGTCTTGGGGATATTGAACCTGCTTCTGACAAAATTGACGACATCGAAGCTTGTCCACTCTTTGGGTTTATCGACGAGCAATACCCCGCTCTGCTGAAAGGGGGAAAGCCCGTGTTTTCCGGAATTGAATTTTCCATTTCTGCGCATTATAGAATACCTGACGTTTTGAGTTCTTCCTGAACGAGTTCAACCAGAATGCGTTCAGCTTCTTTTTTATTTTTTTCCTGGATAAAAGCGCCTGCGGCCATCTCGTGTCCTCCGCCTTTTATTTTTCTAGCAATCCTTCCAACGGAAACGGAGGGATTCTTAGAACGGAGCGATATTTTGAAGCCGTCATTTTTTCGATAAATGATTCCGGCTACTACGGCACTGTCAATGCTTCTTGCTGAATCGATAATGCCCTCGATATCCTTGAGTTTGACGGAATATTTTTCGAGGAGCTGGTCTTCTATCGATATCCATGCGAACTTCCCATCGCATGCGGTATTCATATAGTCAAGGATTGCCTCCGCTCCAAACTTGAGATATGCGAGCGGCCTTGTGAAATACATAGCATTGATTATTCTTGAATAAGAGGCGCCAAGCTCAATAAGCGACGCAGCATCACGGAGGGCGCACGGGGATGTATTGTCAAACCTGAAACAACCGGTATCCATCACGATGCCAAGAAGCATAAGCGTGGCGGTCTTCGGTGATATTTTAAAGTCTTTTATCGCGCAAGCCGTATTAAAAACTATCGCGGCTGCCGCGGCGGAACCGGAATCGACAAGATTAACATCGCCGAAAAGCGTATTGTCGGGATGATGGTCTATATTGACAAGCGGAATACTTATATCATTTCTCGAAAGCACCGCACCGAGCGCAATGCGTTCGGCAGTGGAAACATCGATGCAAAGACAGGCGCCAAAAGTATTTATCTTGTCCTTCGTCATTGACGCCGCAAAATCACCCGTCACAAATTCCCTGTAATTAAGGGGAAGGTCTTCGGGGAGAAGCGCCTCAGCCTCTTTTCCGTTTTCACGCAGAAAGTTAAGCATCGCGAACGAGGACCCGATGGCATCTCCGTCAGGATTGGCATGTGTAACGATTAGAAAACTCTTGTTTTCTCTGATAAAGGAAGCTATGTCAGGAATCGTGTGTTTCGTCATTCTCAAGTCCCTTCAAGATTTGGAGCACCTTGTCACCGGCCTCGATGTTCCTGTCTGTCTTAAAGTGAAGCACAGGAGTATACTTGAGTTTCAGGTCATGCGCTATTATTCTCTGGAGCTCTTTTCTGCGCTTGTAGAGAGAACGCAGAATGTCTCTTTCGATTTGTTCATTTCCGCCCAAGACACTTATTCCCACAAAGGCGTTTCTGAGATTAGGGGACGTGCTTACGCCGGTAACGGAGACGAGGTACTCGCCGTCCATTAACTTTT
The DNA here is from genome assembly GCA_001804785.1 of Lentisphaerae bacterium GWF2_45_14. Lineage (GTDB taxonomy): Bacteria > Verrucomicrobiota > Lentisphaeria > Victivallales > GWF2-45-14 > GWF2-45-14. Next base: position 3,904 of record MHBG01000111.1, on the reverse strand, counting down.
CCTTCTCTAAAAGGTCAGCGATTTCCCGTTTGAGTATCTCGTTGACCCTTACCATTCTATCGGGGGCAGGCATGGCTTACAACGTGGCCTTTTTTATTTCTATCTCGTAGAAGTTTATTATATCGCCTTCGGTGAAATCCATGAAATTGTCTAACCTTATCCCGCACTCGAGGCCTTGGCGTACTTCCTTGACATCGTCCTGGAAGCGGCGCAGCGATGCGACTTCACCGTTGAATATAAGCTCATTATTTCTGAAGACCCTGGCCTTGGAGCCAGTCCTGACGTAACCATGTTCGACCATGCAACCGCAGACCTTCGGACCTTTGGATACGCTGAAAATCTTGAGAATCTTAGCGTTCCCCTGTGGTTTTTCACGTTTTTCGGGAGCAAGGCGTCCCGTCATGGCGTCCTTTATGTCCTCGATAAGTTCATATATGATGGTATATAGCCTTATTTCGACCTTTTCACGCTTGGCAAGTGTATTCACGCCGGGATTGACCCTGACATGAAAGCCGGCAACAATCGCACTTGAGGCGGAGGCAAGCATAACATCGTTCTCAATTATAGCGCCTACGCCAGACATTACTACTTCGACCTTGATCTTGTCCGACGGCAATTTCGCAAGAGCATCTACAATGGCCTCGGCTGAACCACGCACATCCGCCTTGATGACGAGCCTGAGTTCGTTACGCTGCTCGATCTTGATTTGACTAAAAAGGTCTTCCAGCGTTGCGCCGGATGTCCTCTGAAGATTGGTTTCCCTCGATGCCGAGGCAAGCTGCTCAGCCATTTCCCTGGCTTCTTTTTCGCTCTTGCAGACAGTAAGGACTGACCCGGCCGCCGGTGCGCCTGAAAGCCCGACGAGCTTAACGGGAGTACTGGGACCCGCCGATTTAATTCTGGCGCCTCTGGCATCAATCATCGCCTTGACCCTGCCATAGTATTCACCGCAAAGAACCGCGTCGCCGACGTGCAATGTCCCATTCTGAACAAGTACACTTGCCGTTGGGCCTAGCCCCTGTTCGAGCTGGGCTTCGAGGACTGTTCCCTCTGCGGGGCGTTTCGGGTTGGCCTTAAGTTCAAGCATTTCGGATTCGAGAAGGATTCGCTCAAGAAGGTCATTCATGCCTTCACCGGTTTTGGCGGAAACTCTGACGGCACCTATTTCGCCACCCCAGTCTTCAGACATTAGTCCATTTTCCTGCATCTGGCGCAATATCCTGTCGACATTCGCTCCGGGAAGGTCCATTTTATTAACAGCTACGATTATTGGGACGCCTGCCGCCTTCGCGTGGTTAAGCGCTTCTATGGTCTGAGGCATAAAACCGTCATCCGCCGCGACAACGAGAATCGCTATATCGGTAACTTTGGCACCGCGAGCACGCATCTGGGTGAACGCCTCGTGTCCGGGTGTGTCAATGAATGTTATTTGCCTGCCATTGGCGTTGATAACTGATGCGCCGATGTGCTGCGTAATTCCACCCGCTTCGCCGCCAACTATGTCGGTTGAACGCATTTTATCCTGAAGTGATGTCTTGCCGTGGTCTACATGGCCAAGAAAGGTTACGACAGGCGGCCTTGCAATAAGGTCATGCGCTTTATCTTTTACTTTTTCTTCCTCTTCCTGGGCATGCTGATACTCTTCCTGGACGTGCTTGATATGCTCTTCTTTTTCTCTGCGGTCGACCAATAGAGTTATGCCAAGGGACTCCGACACTTTAATCGCTATATCCGGCTCAAGAGCCTGGTTTATGCTGGCAAGGATATTCATTGACATCAATTTGCTGATGATTTCATTTGGTCTTCTGCCAATGGCCTCGCCCAGTGTTTTCACAACGATCGGAGTTTTAATATGTACTTCTCCGCTGATTTCAGAAACTGGTGCTGGTGCTGGTGCTGGTGCTGGTGCTGGTGCTGGTGCTGGTGCTGGTGCTGGTGCTGGTGCCGATGCGGGGGCCGGGGCTTTCGTATGAGTATGTGACTTGGCCGGGGCCGCTTTTTTTATTTTTTCAGATGTCGGCTTCTTTTTGGAAACTTGAGCCGGTGTCGACTTTGTCGCCGGTGCCGGTGTCGACTTTGTCGCCGGTGTCGGTGCTGATGCCGGGGCTTTCGTCTTGTTAAAAACCTTTTCGAGGTACCCCTTGACGTGCGCCAGTGTCTCCTCGGTAACGGAACTGGCAGCGTTGCTTACTTCCACTCCCTGCGACTGAAGCGCGCTGACTATTTCTTTCGGTGTCACGCCGTATTCTTCAGCAATGCTTTTTACTTTTATTTTCTTTACTTTATCCACTTTGTCTATCCTGCAAAAAATGTTTACCCTAATGAATTTAGAACGGCCATGACCCTGTCGGCGTCTTCTTCGGAAACTCCGTCAAGCGCCATAAGGTCTTCCATGGAGGCGCCTTTGAGTCCTTCAATGGACACATAGCCGCCCCGTACTATTCTGCCTACCAGCTCCTCATCAAGTTCAAGGGCTTCAGAAAGATGGGCTATGGTACGCTGGAGTTTTTCCTCGAAAGACTCCACTTTGACTGAATCTTCAACCAGGATGTTGACATTCCATCCTATCAGCTTGGCGCAGAGCCTGACGTTTTGCGCTTTTTTCCCGTAAGCGCGGCTTGTCTGATCGGCAGCCACATAGATATTTACAGTCCTTTCGCTTTCTATAACATCTATAAGAGAAGGTTTCGCCGGCTGAATCGCGCTTGCGGCGTAGGCTCTGATATCCTCTTCATATTTGATTATGTCAACTCTTTCACCGCCGAGTTCATTGGTAATGTTTTTGACGCGCATCCCGCGCATCCCGACGCATGCGCCTATCGGGTCGATTCTCGGATCGTTGCTTACCACTGCTATTTTTGTACGGTTTCCAGCCTCGCGTGCGATTGCGACTATCTCCACAACGCCGTCATGAATCTCGGTAACTTCCCTTTCGAAAAGTCTTCTCACAAAATCCGGATGGGCTCTCGAAAGTATCAGACTGGGCCCTGAACCAATGGTTTCGACTTTCAGAAGGAGCGCGCTTATCCTGTCGCCCTGCATATACTGCTCGCCCGGAATTTTTTCCCTGGGAGTGATAATGCCCTCGGCCTTCATGAAATCCACAATGATGTTTCCCGCCTCGAAGCGGCGCACGGTACCATTGACTATATCGCCTATTTTGTCCTCGAACTCCTCTTTGACAATGGCTTTTTCCGCCTTGCGTAGCTGCTGGAGTATTGCCTGTTTCGCGGTCTGGGCTGCTATTCGTCCGAAGTTTTTCGGGGTAACTTCCCAGTCTACGACATCGCCGGGCTTTACATCCGGAAATTTTTCGCGAGCGCGTTCGATAAGGAGTTGGTCAGAAGTCGGATTGCTTTCAACAACCTCCAGCCTCGCCCAAGCCCTTATTTCTCCCGTGTTCCGGTCAACCTTCACATCGAGGTCCTTCGCGGGGTGTATGCTTTTCCGCGATGCTGAAAGAAGAGCTTGCTCCACGGCATCTACAAGAGTTTCGCGGTCTATCCCGCGTTCCTGCTCGATATGCTCAAGTATAGATAAAAGTTCGCTGTTCATGATTTTCTCCCGGGCAGTCCCCTCTGTGTTTGTTGTTCATTATACAAAAAAAGCGGGTAAAAACCCACTTTCAGAAAAACGGTTTTTTATTATAAAACTTCTTAATATAAGTCAGAACCGGAATTTTTCAACTCTATCTGCTTTTTTACTTTAGTTTATCTTGGTATATCTGTAATGCGATGGTCCCGCCAAAAGTCATTCTGGCGCTACAAGCTCAATAAATTCTAATATTTATTAGCTTACGTGGGTTGGCTTTTCCTCGAGATCCTGTGTTGTTGTTCCGGACTACAAAACGTTTTCTTCTCCAGGTAAAACGTCACGAATCATGAATGCGACAATCGCGAACAAC
>MHBG01000110.1 GCA_001804785.1 Lentisphaerae bacterium GWF2_45_14 | reverse complement strand
GATGGATGCACTGATATCGATGAATAAGAATCCTGAATGCGTCAGGAGCCTCACAGGATTTCGATGGATCATCGATATATTATTATATATTTTAATGCAAATTGGTATCAAAATTTGTTAACGGCTGTCCTTGACATGGGGGCCACTTTACATAGACTATCACGGCAAAATCAAAAAGAGCTTTCAAAAAGGACTTTGTTCCATTTTTTTGAGGCTAAAAAGTTGGTGCCGGAGGAGGGTATGGCAACCACCCTTCCTCTTAGCTTCAAAACTGGTCTTGAATCGCCTTTCTGAACTCAAAAAGTGTCGAATATGGCTGTATCTATGCAAAAAATGAAAACACCTAAAAACGGTACTTTTTGGCACTTTGGAGTCTCCAAACGGTACTGAATGGCACCTCTCGGAACAGCCTTCAAATAGCCTCAAAATAACAGCCCCCCACATGGATTATCCAGATAAAATGGCTTAATTAGATTTCTCTTTTTTCTTTATTATTCCGGCTTCTGACAATTGATCAATGAGTTTCTGCATTGTATCGAAAGTTCTTAAGAAACCTTCAGGCGGCATGATTATTCTGGCTTTCATTTCAGGAATCGGCTGTTTTTGATTTTCCTGATTAGGCTGAAGGCTGATAAGATCATACCTTACCATTCCGTTTAGGAAATGTATTTGTCCTATTCCGTCTACAAAAATCTCTTTATCGTCAGGCATTGCTGCAACTCCATTTGAATTATTGAATCGTTTGATTAATATATTAACAATTATTATTAAAACAAACAAAAGTTTCACGGATTTTCCATTGGACGTTTTAGGTTACATTCACCAAAGCAGAAATACTCTGGATATAAAGTAAATAAATATTTTAAAACGCAGGAACATAATGTTAAAAAAATACAGATCAACCTTCAAACTGCTGATATTTTCCATATGTGTGGCAGCATTTTTTATAAATGCCATTCCTGCGGATAAGTCGCAGGATTTCAGTAATTACGAGAGACTCCCCGTAAAAACAGTTCTTTTCCCTCTAAAGCGTGCGATCATTTCCTCAAATATAGATTCGACTCTGAAAGAATATAAATTCAAAGAAGGGGAATGTTTTACAGAAAACGCTCTGCTTATAACGCTGGACAACAATTATTATTATCAGACGTTTTTAAAGGCAAAAGCGGCAGAAATAGAAGCAAGGGCGGCGTCTGAATTCGCCGATAAAAATTTCAACAACACAAGTGATATTTTTAAAAAGGGAGCCATCGGAAATCTGGAATTTGAAAAAAGCAGACTGGAAAAGGAAATTGCCAAGTCCAGACTCGATTTCGCCGAAGCGAACCTGAAACTCTCCGAGTCCGACTTGGAATCATGTTCCATCAAGGCTCCTTTTTCAGGTCGGCTGACCAAAAAGCTTCTCAATGAACATGAATTTGTGAAAAAAGGCCAGCCGGTACTGGAAATAATTGACGACAATCATCTGCTGGCGGTGATGCATATTCCTTCCGGCGAAAGGTATTCTATGAAAATAGGGCAGACCCTAAGAATCAAGGTAGACGAAACAGGTTCCATGCACACCGGCAACGTTTATGAAATAGCAGGCGAAGTGGATCCTGGCAGCAGGACATTTCAAGTAAAAGCCCTTATTGATAACAGGAAAGGCAATCTTTCCGCCGGCATGTCCGGCGTTCTGATAGAGAAAAATAATGAAAAATGACCCCGAAAAGACTGAATTAAGAGGGAAAATAAACGCTTTGTCGTCAATTTTAAAGATTGGTCATGAGGCATTTGAAAAATCAGGGATAGAAGGAATTGCCGCCCATATTGTAAATACAAGCAGAGCAATTGTACCCTATGTGCGCTCTGCGCTCTTAAGTGTAAAAGATGAGCGCATCCGTATTATCTCCATCTCTGGACAGCCGGAAGTAAATGAGAATTCAGAATATTCGGAAAATCTTAAATTACTGATGCGCCCTTTCATGCGGTCGGATAAAATACTCTTTCTTGACGAAGAAGCCCTTGAAGAATACAGATCAAGTGAGGGCACAAGGAATGCATTCAACTATTTCAAGTCATCTTCTGACCGCGAAATAGTTATAGTTCCCCTGCCTCAGCCCGGGGGCAAAACCCAAACAGCAGAATCTTTTCTGTGGGTATTGGAGATAGACAAAGACAAAACGGACAGCATTGAAAATTTTTTAATTCTTCTGTCATTGCATTACAGGGAAGCACTATGGTACAATGTCCGCGGTTCACATGCCGGTCATCTGTTAAGCCTCTCCGGATTGAAGAGAAAAATTCTCAGCAAAAAAGCGAGGATCGCTATTCCGCTAGCAATCCTTCTTATCCTGGTTTTCTGGCGGGTAAACCAGAGCGCCGTTGCTGATTTCGAACTTACACCTCTTCATGAAAATGTCCAATATGCTCCTTACGACGGCATTATAAAAGATTCCGTTTTCAACAACGGCGACAAATTAAAAAAAGATACTCCTGTCATTTGCTATAATACGGAAGAACTTTTATTTCAGCTTTCAGAGGCTCAGAAAGAATACGATGAAATTTCAGCCGAACTGGACAGGGTCAGGCAACTATCTTTCTCCAACAACGAAGATCTGTCCAAGGTCAGACTACTGGCCTTGAAAAAGGAAAAAAAGAAAATAAGCATAGACAGAATAAACTGGTATTTGTCGAAAAGTGAAGTAAAAGCTGCCCAAAACGGCATTCTTGATATTGCCGAAAAAAGCCAGCTCGAAGGCAAAGCGGTAAGAGCCGGAGAAAAACTCTTTGAAATACTTTCTCCCGACGATCTTATCGCCCAGATAACACTTAATGAAAAAGACGCCTCTGTACTCGGAGCCGATGTGTCCGTCACGTTATATCTGCATACCCGTCCGGAATTCCCAATTGCCGGGAAAATAATATCCACAAGCCCCAAGCCGGTATTCTGCGAAAATGGGCAGTTCTGTTATATAATAAAGGCGGAATTGAATAAAGACACTCAGGGAACAATATGCGGCATGCGTGGCGTCGCCAGGGTGAAAGGCCGTAAGATATCATTGGGATATTATCTCTTTCGCAATTTGATATTGTGGTGGCGTAAAATATAATGGACAGGAAAACAGTTATATGGCTACGCTGAATACCACTGCATCCGACAAGAGACTGACAGGAATTTTGAGAGATGACCTTCAATTGTTCAAAGGTGCACAGGATAAAAAAGGCAAAGATTCCTGGATTATTTTTGATCCTGTAACAGACCGTTATTTCAGAATATCGGATGCCAGTTATCAGATAATAAGCCGCTTCAATACCCCCTTGCCTATTGACAAGTTTCTACAGAAACTTGAAAAGGCCGGGATATCTTCCGATCTCAAGGAAGTCTTGAAAGCAGATTCTTTTCTGCGGCAAAACAATCTTTTCATGCCTGAATTCTGTATTTCCGAAGAAAAAATAAGGCAGACAAAAGCAGCAAGAAAAAAGACTCTCCCCTTCAAAATACTCTCATCCTATCTTTTTTTTAAAATACCGCTTTTCAAGCCGGACAACTTTCTGAATGCAACATCAGACACAGTAAAGGCAATATTCAACAAATGGACCTTGATTCTGCTGGGCTTGTTTTCCCTGTGGGGTTATATCAATCTTATAAGCAAATGGCACAGGCTTACCGCAGATATTTCCAGCTCCTTGAATTTCGAAGGGCTTTTCAAGTTCCTGATCACCGTTGTTTTTCTGAAAGTCCTTCACGAATTAGCGCATGCCTATTCGGCAAAACTGCAAGGAGTCAGGGTCAGGCGCATGGGCATTTCTTTTATCGTATTTTTCCCGAGGTTTTATACCGACCTTACCGATTCCTGGCGCATATCAGGACGCGCCGGAAAAATCATTATCGATGGAGCCGGGATTCTTTTCGAACTGCTTATCGGTGGATTCGCGGCTCTTGCCTGGGCATGCAGCACTCCGGGAATGGTCAATACTGTTTCATATTATATTTTTGCCGTAAGCATCGCAAATACGGTTCTGATCAACGGCAATCCGTTGATAAAATATGACGGTTATTATCTGCTGATGGACTTGCTCGGTATTGACAATCTTCAACAGAGAAGCGTGATGGAATTCAAAATTCTCATCAGGAAAGTCTTTTTCGGAATAGACAGTTCCTACGCCACGCCGACTCTGGGCTGGACAAAGTATCTTCTGATCTTTTACGGCGTTTCATCTTTTATTTACAGGATATTCCTCTACACATCGATTATCCTTATAGTTTATTTTAAATTCGTAAAAATCGTCGGCATAGTACTTGCCGCCATTGAAGCCTATATTTTTTTAATAAGGCCTCTCATGCTGGAAACAAAGGCAATTATGATGCTTGACAAAAAAAAGAAAAAACTTCTGATATCCGCATTGTCTCTTGCTGTTTTGATTTTGATACTCATCATTCCGCTTCCATGGAGGATTTCAGTTCCCTGTGAGGTCAGGCCGGCTCAATTCGGCGTGATATATGTGAGTCATGACGGATTTTTGAATGGCTTTCATGTTAAAGACGGAGAGAAAATCAAGAAAGGCAGCTCCGTCATCTCACTGTATAATCCGTTGCTTGACATGAAATCAGAAGAGGAAAAACTCGAACTTAGTCTTTTAAAAGCAGAATTAGACCAATTGCGCTGTTCTCAGCAGACTCTGGGATTAAGCAAGGTGAAACTCCAGCAGATAAACGCCAAGCTCAAACTGATTGATGAAATAAAGAGAAAAAAGGCGCTTCTTGAAATAGTATCGCCGGTGGAAGGTATTTTTGTACAATATGACCGTCATCTTAAAAACGACAAATGGTTAAAAAAAGGGGAAGCCGTCGGGGAAGTATACAACCCGGAGGAACTGGTTTTATATGCATATCTGAAAGAGGATGAACTGATATCTGTAAAAAAAGGCAGAAAAGCATCTGTGTATTTGAACGGAGAGACATGCGGAATCACTGGCACAGTCCTGTCTGTAAACTCTATAACAGAATCGAAAATGGAGCTGTCTCCGTTGCTGAGTCCCTGCAGCGGCCCCATACTAGTACTGAAAAAGAAACCGGAAGCTTCCTCATATGAACCGGCTGAACCTTATTACAGGGTTATTATTGCATTTCCGGGAAACTCTTCTGTTTCTGTTGGAAGGACGGGGGATGTAAAGATCGTAACTTACAAATCCCTTGGCTTTGATATGCTGCGTAAAGTGTTCAATATCTTACAGAAGGAACTATCTTTCTGATTTTTTTATTTTTTGTGCTGGACGCCCCTTGAAATGGGCTCTTTTTAAAATATCTTAATAAGGTGGGTCTATCCCTTGGAATTCATCTTCCAATATTCCCTCCAATATTAATATAAGGGCACTCTGAGAGTGAAAAGATTTTTTTTATTTGTGACAATGGCCGGTTTTTTCTTTACAAGCTGCCGCAATGACGATTATTACAAAGAACTCAGGATAAAAAAAGCAGATGAACACTTCAAGAAAATAGTTGAGAGACAATTCCCGCAGGAAAAAGTCTTTAATCTCCCCGACTGCCTTGAAATCGCTCTGAAAAATAACTTTGATATCAAAGTTTACGAATTAAAGGAATCCATATCGAAAGAGCGCAGAACTGCCGCTCTTCTGGGAATGCTTCCCGATTTAAACGTGACGAATGACCTTTCCGCCCGCAGTAACGAGCCTGGCGCCAGCAGTCAGAGCCTGAGTACGGGCGAACAGAGTCTTGTTCCCAGTAAAAGTACGGAAAAGACAGTGAACACCATCAAGGTGGAATTCGCCTTAAGCATGCTTGACTTCGGACTGGCTTATTTCAATTCTGTCCAGGCGGAAGACAGGGTACAACTTTCAGACGAACAGCTTAGGCGTGCAGCGCAGAATCTTATACTTGATGTTACCCAGGCTTATTTCAAGGTGGCGGCGACCCAACATGCAGTGCAGACAACCGAAAAACTCCTTGAAATGTGCGACAACGTCGATACCGTTCTCATGGATTTGACTCAGAACAAAACTATTTCACCGCTGAGGGCTCTCGATGAAAGAAAACGTTTTATTACATTGAGAAAGAGCCTTATGGAATACCGGAGAAGCTACCAGAACTCATGCGTTGAGTTGAAATCTCTTATGGGGTATCATCCGGCCGAAATTATAAAAGTCAATACGGATTGTCTGAAAAAGATAAATGTCATAGATGTCCCGGATATAGATCTGCTCGAACGAATAGCACTCAAGGAACGCCCGGAACTCTTTCAGCTTGATATGGAGCAGCACATTACGATTGTGGAAGCGCGTAAAACCCTTCTCATGATGTGCCCTAATGTAAGGCTGTTTGTGGATTTCACAAATTCCTCCAATAAATTCCTCTACAACCAGAGCTGGTGGGAAGCCGGGGTAAGAACTGCATACAATCTTCTGAAACTTCCCGAACAGATACAGCAGTACAGAGCTCTTGACAAAGAGGCAGATCAGGTGGACGTAAAAACCATATCCATGGCTGTCGCAGTCATGGCCCAGGTAAGAATCGCTCATGCAAACATGATGGAAGTCAGGGAGCGTTATGATCTCGATAAAAGAATCTATGACGCTTACAACGAATATCTCGAAATTGCCAAAAAGAATTCCGGACAGCTTGGCAATATTTCCCCGATTGAAATTACCAGACTCGAGCTGGAAACAGCCGAAACCGCTATCGACCGGGCAAACTCGCTCGGAAACTACTACCTTGCCTATTATCGCCTGCTTAACATGATGGGAATTGAGGCGATGGAACAGGAAAAGCTTGAAAGTGTCATAAAGAAAGTAAAAGAAGAGGCTGATCTGGAACTAAAAACCATAAAAGCTAAAGAATCACAGCAACAACAGGTCGATCAGCAGAAAAACCTTCTGGAATCAAAAGAAGCCGAAGAAAAGCAGAAAGTTAAAGAACTCAGGGAAGATGAAACAGTGATCCCGAAATCCACAGATGTATTGCCGGAAAAGGTGAAAGATGATTCCCTTGAAAAACTTAGAAAAGATATCGGCGAGCAGATCAAGGTCATTGAGAAAAAAGAAAAAAGAGAGAAGCTTGAAATAGAGAAACTAAAAAATAAGAAATTTAATAATTAAGCGTATTGACCGGATGGCTTTAACTGCTATTTTAAATATTTATGGAAAGGATTTTTGATATGTACATGCTTGAAGAACGAATCCTTTTTGACGGGGCGGCCGCCGCGGACGTGACTGAAGCCGAAGCACAGACGGAAGAACAGCAGGCTGAAACCGAAGATACGCAGCCGGAGAATCAGACAACCGAGCAGGATTCGTCAGATCAGCAGGATTCCCAGCCTGCGGCCGACGGAGAAGTCGTATCTGAAGTCCCAACCGGTACAACAGACCCGAATGACACCCTTTCTGAACTCGATGCTGCTCTTGATGAGATTCTCGCTCAAGGCAATACCTCCTCCGATACCCCTGGCGTACTGATAATATCCTCTCTTATTGATGATGCCGACACCCTTGCTGAAGCGGCAAAAGACAATGTTATAGTCGTCCGTTACGATGCAGAAACAACTACGCTTGACCAGCTTCTTGAACAAATAAACGATAGTCTGGATGGACGTAAAGCGTCTTCCATCGGCATTGCCGCCCATGATTACGGCGACGCCAAATTCTATCTGACAGGCACCGAGACAATCTCGCTCGGGTCAACTCTTGCCAGCGAATCCCAACGTGAATTCTGGACAGAAATGGGCGACATGCTTGCCGAAAACGGTCGTATCGACCTTTTTGCCTGCGGACTGGCTTCCAGTGATACTGGACTGATGTTAGTCTCTTCGCTGGAAAACATTTCCGGCATAAACTTTGCCGCCTCGACCGATGCCACAGGAAACCTTTCCGCAGGCGGCGACTGGACGCTTGAAACCGATGACGTCGACCTTGCCGACACCTACTTCGACAAAGACCGCCTCGACGACTTTTCCGGCCTCCTTGCCTCCGAAGTCAAAAAACTCACCGCCTCCGATGCTGCCACTGATGATTGGTTCGGTTATTCTGTTTCTATTGATGGAGATTATGCAATTGTGGGCGCTCACGATAATGATGATGCAGGTACAAATTCAGGTTCCGCTTACATATTTTATAAAGATCAGGGCGGCGCGGGCAATTGGGGAGAAGTGAAAAAACTGACGGCCTCTGATGCTGCAGCAAACGATTATTTTGGTTGTTCTGTTTCAATATCTGGAGACTACATTGTCATTGGCGCAGGCTATAATGATGATGCAGGTACAAATTCAGGTTCCGCTTACATATTTTATAAAGATCAGGGCGGCGCGGGCAATTGGGGAGAAGTCACCAAATTAATCGGATCAGAAATTGATGCAAACGACCATTTCGGAGATAAGGTTTCCATATCTGGAGATTATGTGATTGCTTCTGCCCCCAGTTGGGTTACTGATGATGCCGCAGATACTGCCGGTTCCGCTTATATATTTTATAAGGATCAGGGCGGCGCTGACAATTGGGGCGAATTGAAAAAATTGACGGTTTCTGATGCCGAAGCATATGATTATTTTGGTTGTTCTGTTTCAATATCTGGAGATTATGCAATTCTCGGAGCATGGGGGAATGACGATGCCGGTGATTCTTCTGGATCCGCTTATATTTTCTATAAAGATCAGGGCGGCGCTGACAACTGGGGCGAATTGAAAAAACTGACGGCTTCTGATGCCGACAGCGGTGACTGTTTTGGACTTAGAGTCTCTATTTCCAGTGACTATGCGGTTGTATCTGCTAGCCCTTCTTCTGCTTTTCAGATGTCAATCTACATCTTTCAAAGAAGTTCAGGATGGAATGAACTAAAAGAGATATATGTCGGAAATGAGGATGCTGTTAGTGGTCAATTTTTTCATGGATCCGTGTCGGTTTCGGGGAATTATATAGTTGTAGGCGTCGGAGATGACGATAATGGATTGGATAATTCCGGTTCTGCACACATTTTCTATAAAGACGAAGGAGGAGTCAACAACTGGGGTCAGATAACAGAAGTAAGAGCTTCTGATTCTGCCGAAAATGATTGGTTTGGATATTCTGTTTCAATATCAGGAAACACTGTTTTGATTGGCGCTTATGAATCAGGTACGTCAGGAAATGGCTCTGCTTATATTTTTGATCTTTCAAACACTCCATCTGTTCTTGCAAATCCTGGGGCTCTTTCTGTTGATTATGTCGAAGGTGATGCGGCAATCGTTTCAAATAGCCTAACTTTAACTGACGCTGATGTAAATGAACAGATGGCATCCGCAACTATTCAGATAACAGGCAACTACCAGAACGGTCAGGATGTCCTGGAGTTTACGAATACGGCGAATATAACGGGCACATGGAATGCGGCTACAGGAACTCTCACTTTGACGGGCGCTGATACTGTAGCAAATTATCAGGTGGCTTTGAGGGCTGTCAAATACGAAAATACCAGTGATGATCCGAACACAGCTCAGCGCACTGTAAGTTTTACCGTTAATGATGGCGACGATAATTCCAATACCGTAAGCAGAAATATTGATA
>MHBG01000109.1 GCA_001804785.1 Lentisphaerae bacterium GWF2_45_14 | reverse complement strand
CAATGCTGATTATTGTCAGTAAAGCAATTGTAACAAAAAAACCCAATGCAATTTTTTTCCTGATAGTCATAAAATCACCCTCCCGTTAATGCTATGTGAATTTAAATACCAATTGAGATGTCTCCACCCGGCATATACTTCAGCTTTTGCCGCAATCGCAACAAATGCCTACTTTACTGTTCCTGTTCTCGTTCAAATTGATAGCAGGTTTCTTCGCGGTCGAAACAAAATCCGCGCAATATATTAGTGCTTTAGTAAACAATCAAGATTCTATATGAAAAATAAGGCAATATTTACTGAGGCAACAACGCAAAAGCATATGTTACTGTTTTGGTAGGCAAGTGGGATTGTAGAAGGAAAATATTGTTGTTGAGGGGCTGATCAGGTAGATTCTTGCGACATGAACTCGGATGAGGTTTTTCGTGATGTCTCGAACGCCGTACTGATGTATGACACTATCTGCTCCAGCCAGAGCTTTTCCCTGTCGTTGAAGGGAGTGTCGTTAGTCCTTCCCACAAAATATAGCCCGATGGCTTTTCCTAGAACCATAACGGGCGAGAATATCGCGCTTTTCAAATTCAGGTGCCTTTTGAGTGCAGGGAGGTGCAGCGACTGGTTACTCAAAATCTCCCAACATCCCTGCTTTTGCGTCTGGAGCGATATTATGACCGGCGAATCGCTGTGGTTTACGTTTATAAAGAAGTCCTCCGCACTTAGATCCATACGGTTGCCGACATAGAAACGGCCTGAGAGTATAGTTTTCTGGCGGTTGAAAAAACATGTAAAGACCTCTGGCGACTTCAGGCATTTGTAGAGGGCCTCCTGGGCCATCATCAGCATTTGGTTGAGGTCCGTATTTTTTCGGCAGCCCATGATAAGTTCTGTGAGAAAATGACCGACAAGTCTTTCCGGGTCCTCGTTTTCCTGCACGTTTTTAGCCTCAGGCTGTGCGTCATAGGACATTCTGGCGGTTATAAGTACCGGGTTCCCCTTGCCCCATTCAAGGGCGTTTACCATCATATCCACGTCGGATTTGTCAAGCTTGAAAAACCGGGTCATATTCGGATCTGTATTGCAGGTTTCCTTTATAAAATCAGGAAGCGAAAAGTTTCTTTTAAAAAGATCGGTCATCCTTTGGTTGACTTCGCTTATCGCCTCCGCTCCGCCCAGCTTATCCCCGAAAAGCATATTGGAAATATTGCCTGCTTCACGGATAATCGTCGCTATCTGGCCGCCGATTTCGGGTTTTCCCAGTATCACGTCCGCCACATTGGGCGGAAGATGGTAAATTTCAACGAGGCCCAGGCAGAGTTCCTGGTATTCCACGTCGAATACCTTGAGGCAAGCTTTGTCGTATGAAAATGAGTTCGTTCTTATAAGTTTTTCCATTTCCTGGAATTTTTGTGGAAAAGTATTTGCCAGCGCAATCCATGGCAGGCGGAACAGCAGTCCCGCTACAAATATCTCCTCCGACTGCGGATGATTCATTCCCCTCGCGAACGACATTGCGAATGTTCCTGAAAAGTATGAGCTCGCATATAGGTGGGAGAGCTTCTGTGATTTTGCGCTCTTCATTGTCTGGTTGAAGAGCGACAGCCCCAGTGCTATTGAATATACCCTCTCAAAACCCAGAAATGTTACGGCCATAGTAATCGTTTTTATCGGATATCGTGCGCTGTAATAGGAGGAATTCGCTTCAGCGAGAATATTTGAGCTCAGGCCGGGGTCTCTCATTATTACCGACGCCAAGTCTATCGCACAGGTATTTTTCATGCGCGCGACTTTTGATATGTCTCTCACATTTTCTGAAAGTGCGGGAAGATTGCCGCAAGACCTCATTTCTGAAATGAGGCTCTTGGCTTTATTCTGCAAATTATTCATGCGCTTATGCGTCCTGTATTTTATTAATCATGGGTAAGCTAACAGGGAATGGCAGAATTTTCAAATTACGGCGGGCCGCGTCATGGAAGTTCTTCAAGCTTTTTTGCGGCAAGGTCTGAGAGCATTTTGATAAAGGGCCTTTTGCAATATAGTGTGGCTGACGGGAAAGGTACGTCCGTCGATGTTATTTTTTTCTGAATTTCTCGCCATTTTAAGTATGAATTCAGGCGGGGTTTTTGTAATGTCGACTTTGAACACAGCCCCCTTTTCGAGGCCGGACATTTCAATGCTGTCGCCATTCTTGAGTTTTCTAATGTTTCTGGACTCGTGGAATGTAGAGCCTGCGGATTCTTCGGCAATCTGAAAAATACCATTCGCACAGAAAAGATTGTACCCTTGACTTGAGTCAAGAACTATGTCATTTTTGCGTTCTTTGCCGATGGTATAGTTCCTGGGGAATAGCAGCCAGGAACTTCCATGTTCAGTGGAGCCTATACGGTTTGTACATATGAGAGTTGCTATAATCTGGCTTTCGCCGCAGACTCCACAATGCTAGTAATGCTCGGGAAGAAGCGTTTTGCAGTAGGGGCACCGCAAGAATTCCTTATCATTCATTAACCGGTTTCCTGAATATTTTCCTGAGATCGGTTACTGTCGATGTCGTTGCGTAGTACTGTCCCGCTTCGGACGGTGCCGGAAGGAGTATTGTAAATTCGGAGCCTTTACCCTGCTCGCTCCATACATCAATGCGTCCACCATGACTTTCTACTATCCCATAACTCATGGAGAGTCCTAGCCCGCTGCCTCCGCATTTTCCCGATGCGGCCTCCTTTGTCGTGAAAAATGGATCGAATATCTTCTTCCTGACTTCTTCACTCATTCCCTGTCCGTCGTCTCTTACCCTTATTGCGGCGAATACGACATCTTCACTTTCTTGTATCAGTGTCGTAATCACTGAAATTTTGCCGTGTTCATGAACGGCCTGGATTGCGTTTATAATTATATTTAGAAGTACCTGCTTGATTTGATTCGCGTCGGTTTGGACATCCGGAATCGACGGGTCAAAATCGGATTCAAATGCAATCATCTTCTTTCGCAGTTCATGACGCAGAAAATCAAGGACGCTTTTCACCATGCTGTTTATTGATGACGGGACTTTTTCTGGCGGCGAGCCCTTTGAAAATTGGAGTAAATTGCTGATGATGTCGTTGCAATGGCTTATCGCGCTGCTTACTTCGTTGAGGCTTTCTATTACGTTGAGTCCGTCTATTTCCGTTATATTTTCCATTTCCAGAAGCGACTTTACTATTTTTGCGTGTCCGGCAATGACCGTCATGGGATTTTTTATATCGTGGACTATTCCGGCGGTAAGCTGTCCGACGGCGGCGAGCTTTTCGCTCTGTATGAGACTGTTCTGTATTTTAGTGAGTTTATCATTTGCCGTCCGTAGAGCCTTTTTTTCTTTTTCAAGTCTTTCATAAAGAAGCGAGTTCTCAAGTGCCGTTCCTATCTGCGAACCTATCGCGGTCAGAAGCCTGAGATCATCACGGGTAAACCTGTTTTTCGGATTGAGCGTGTTCGCCTGTATAATCCCTATTATCTGCTTCGGTCCGCGCAGCGGCACACACATCGAAGAACGGATAGCCAGCCCTGCTACGCTTCGTGCGTTTTCAAAACGACAGTCGTTCATGGCGTCATAGATAAGAACCGCGTTCATATCCGTCATCACACTGTCTATTATAGTCTTGCTGAAGGCTGGTGCGTCCGTAAAGCTCTCAGGGTCTCTGAAGCACATCGCCTTGCAGGTAAGTTCCTTACCACCCTCATCTTCTACATGTATCGAGCAGCAGTCCACGGGAGGGAGTTCGTTCATGATTATGTCCATTGCGGCGTTGAAGAACTCGGATGGTGCCAAAAGTGACGATATTTTCATTGAGCTTCTGTAAATCGCCGCCAAGTCCTTGGTAGCTCTCTTCAGGTCGTCGAGGTTTTTCTCATTTATTTCACCGTCAAGTTTGAGCTTTGTGGCATCAATCTTCAGGGTTTCTTCAGTGAAGTCCACGGGGTGCGGCTTCCTGTCAGTTGTCCGGACTACCAGTCGTGTATTTCCAATCGCAACATGGTCGTTGCTTGTGAGCACTCCTTCTGTTATCTTATGCCCGTTGACATATGTCCCGTTGCGGCTTTCCAGGTCGCGAATCGTCACGGCGCTGCCGTGAACGCCTATTATCGCGTGCCGTCTTGATACTTTTAGGTCATCTATCGTTATGTCACAGTTTTCCCGTCCGAGTATAGTCTCATCTTCCGTGATATCAACGGCTCTTGTTGTACCGTCCGATAAAATCAGTGTCAGCTGGGCTTTTTTCATAATGATCCCTCTCGAACTCCCGAGCTCCTTCATGGCGCTGTGTAATATTAACACGCATTACTTGAAAACTCCAGCTCTTTTTTCTATAGAAGACAAGTTTACATATAAAATTCTTTTCGCCGGTGCCCTATTTTATCATAAATCTTGGTAAACTAACATTTATGGCCTGCTCCTTTCCTTAAACACCCGGTTAGATAATCATGTTGCTGAAACGGGCTTTTCCAAAGCCTCGCTTAATGCTAAGGAAAGACTTTTTTTAAAAAATTTGAAATATTTATCTTTTAGTGTAATATTTTCGACAGTAGTAAAAACTGTAGTTAGTTGAAGACCATACAACCAACCATAAGGAGGAGAGGGGAAATGGGAAAAATAGAAGAGGAAAATCTCAAGAAGCTTGCGGCAACGAATCTCGCGACGAACTTCGTGAAGAAAAACAACGGCGAATGGAATCATCAGAAATGGCTTGATTTCTGTGCGTTTCTGGAACAGAAGAGTTACTGCCCGATCAATCTCGATCAGGTAGGTCTTCTTCTCGAAAAGAAAAAAGCAGAGTTCTTCGAAGGTTGCAAATGCGGCTGTGGATGCGAAGTAGATGCCAAAGCAGTGGTAAAGACTGCGAAAGTAGTTAAGCCCGTAAAGGCAGTTGCACCCGTAAAGATTCCGGCAAAGGCACCCGCAAAGAAAAAGTCATCGAAGTAATTCATTGATTTCTTAATGCGAGCTTGATTTCCCGGCTGGAAAGTGGTTTCCATTTTCCGGCGGGAAGGTCGCCGAGAAACAGCCCTCCGACAGCGATACGTTGAAGGCGGGCTGTCTTTCTATTTAAAGAACCTATAAGTCTGCGAATTTCCCGTTTCTTGCCTTCCTTCATTTTAAAAATATAGACAAGCTCCGATTCGGGCGTTATCGAAAGAGCGGAAAGCTTTTCTCCCTGGTCTGTGACGCCCTCGCATAACGTATCTATCATTTTAATGGATAATGGCTTATCTGTCCAGACTTTGTACGTCTTTATTATTCCGTAACGCGGATGCGTAAGCCTGGCCGCAAAATCGCCGTCATCGGTGAAAAGCAAAAGACCCTCGCTGTCCTTGTCAAGGCGTCCGACGGAAAAAAGTCTCACGCCTCGTACATCAATAAGGTCGACTGCCTTGAGTTGTGCGTTCGGATCGTCGTTAGTGCATATATAGCCGACAGGTTTATTAAGCATAAAATAATGCCGTTCAGTGACTTGCAGCCGTTTTTTGTTCGCCGTTACCACTTCGTCCCCGGCAAGAGGGAAGGACGGCTCGGTAATGATATTCCCGTTTACGGAGATATTGCCATTCTTTATCAGCTCAAAGGAGCCGCGTCTGGATGCGAGGCCCGAGCGAGCCACGAATTTCAGGAGAGTCAACGGCGTGCCCGACGGATTTTCCGGCTGCGAATTAAGATTTTCTTTCATAATAAACCAAATATCTGGTGACAGTTTGACAAAGTTGCGTTAATATAGACCATAGTGTCACCTTTTCAGCGTGAAGATGGGGAAAAAATATGGATTATAAATTATGAATGAAACGACAGTTGGAGCATTGTTCATTGTATCGACCCCGATTGGAAATCTGGAAGATATTACCCTGAGAGCCCTCAGAGTGCTCAAGGAAGCCGATATCGTAGCGGCTGAGGATACAAGAAGGACGTTGAATTTGCTGAGGCATTTTGAGATAAGTTCTGAGCTGGTAAGCTGCCATGCTTTCAACGAGCACCGAAAAGTAACTGAGATAATCGGAAAGATAAAGGGAGGAAAGAATGTCGCGTTTGTCTCCGACGCAGGAACGCCGGGAATATCTGACCCGGGCTATCTTATGGTGCGGGAAGCTATAAAAGAGGGCATAGAGCCGATAGTAATTCCGGGGCCTTCGGCGCTGACATTTGCGGCGTGTGCGTCCGGTTTCCCGATAGACAGTTTTACATTTCTGGGCTTTCCGCCCGTCAAAAAAGGGCGGAGAGAGCAGTTTATGAAGAAAATAGCGGAACGGGGGGAGACGGTGATAATATATGAATCGCCTTACCGAATGGCCAAACTCCTTACTGAAATTGCGGAGTCGTCCGGAGGCGATACGATTGTCGCAGTAATAAGGGAAGCGACAAAACTGCATGAGGAAATTCTTCGCGGCCCAGTGTCAGAAATTATTGAAAAGATGTCCGGCCGCGTATGGAAAGGCGAATGCGCCGTCGTAATCTCCAGATAAAAAATATGCTGTTTTTTCCGTGTTGGGAGTTTATATTACAATTGACAATATCCATCGATTGATGTACTTTTATGCGGTTCGGTGTTTTTACTGTACTGTCATAGAGTTCAATTAATGCACGTGCAATAAGTAGTTAGCAAAGAAAAAGATAGTCCGTTATGAAGATAAAATTAAATTATATCAAGAGCCTGGCGATATTGGCCTTTGCCATTCTCCTCGGCAGTAACGGTTGTCGTTCCTATAGACCGATACCTGAATGCGTGAAGAGTGACACATTGACAGGAACGGAGTCAGAGATAAAGAAAGTCATCCCGCAGGCTTGCCAGATACTCACCCTCCGGATAGCCGAAGATATAGCGCTTGTCAACAATCCGGACTTCATATCGAAGCATCAGGCGATGTTGGCGGCGTGGGAGAGATATTACCAATCGCTTGGCGATTTTCTCCCGACAGTCAACGCAAGCTACGGCTATACAAGCGATTACGCAAATCCCAGTGTGCAAAAGAATCTGCAGGGCACTGCTAACGCAAACAGGTCCGTCTCACGCGGGAATTCTGTCGGCCTCCAGGGTCAGTGGCTTGTATTCAACGGGCTTATAAGGGAAATGAACGCCCTTGCGGAGAAGCACAAGGCAAAAGAATACGAATATGCGGAAGAAGATGCCAGGCGCCTCCTTCTAAGATCGGTATCGACGCAGTATAACAATGTACTGCTGGCAATCGAAAAAAACCGTATTGCCCGGACGAATATGGAATTTCAGCAGAAACTTCTTGACGAGACGCAGCTCAAATACGAGGCTGGCGCGGTTCCGCTCAGCGACGTTCTCAACTTCAAAATAAAGCTCAATGAAGCCGAGGGCAGCCTTATTTCCGCGGAATATCAATATAATACCTCTAAATTCGCACTTGCGGAACTCATGGGAATACCGGAGGGGAAACTGCCGGATGATACAAAATTCCCGCCAATGTCGGCAAGTACCGGAGAGCAGCTCGCTGACGTGTCCATATATATAGACACCGCCCTGAGCAACAGGCCCGACCTGAAGAAATACCGTGAAGCCCTCGAAGCGGCAAATTATACACTTTACTCAAGATGGGGAGCCTATTCTCCGTCGGTATCATTGAACGGCAGCCTCGGCTGGTCAAGAGATAAAAGTAGGTATGACGGAAGATATGGCGATTCACTGGAGGGTTCAAGCAACTGGGATACGATAGACCAGAGAGCAACCGCCGGTTATGGCGTCAGCGCGGACTGGACAGTTTTTGACGGGTTCAAGAGGTTCACCAGAATAAGGGAAGCTCGTTCTCTGGTATCACAGGGAGAGTTCGAACTCGCAAATAGTTGGATACAGGTAATACAGGAAGTCCGCTCCGCCTACGAAGGTTACATTCAAAACAAGAAGCAGGCGATACTCTTTAAGAAGACCCTCGGGCTGGTGACAAAACAGCGCGATTTGGTCGAAGAGGAATATAAGGCGGGTAATACTGAGCTTACTCGTCTTAACGAGGCACAGAGAGATCTTGTAAATGCCGATACAAATCTGGTCAGTGCGCTTATTAACGTACAAAACGCCAAGGCACAGCTGGAAGCTTCGACAAACTCCAGATAAAAATCCGGATGCCGGAAAATTTCATTTAAGAAGCAAGGAAAATTTTTAACATGCATATTCGTGTAAGATTCGCACCCTCGCCCACAGGACAGGTCCACATCGGAAACATCAGGACAGCCATATTCAACTGGCTTTTTGCTCGCCATGAAAAGGGTAAATTCCTCCTGAGAATAGAGGATACCGACCTTGAACGTTCCACGGAAGAAGCCAAGAAAACCCTTCTCGAATGTATGGAGTGGCTCGGTCTGGATTTCGACGAAGAAATTATGTATCAGGCGCAGCAGGCTTCCGCCCACAGAGAGGCCGCCGCGAAATTGCTCACAGAAAAAAAAGCCTATTACGCGCCGAAATCAGATGACGGCAGGGATACCCCCCTTTTATTCAGAATCCCCTGGGACACGTCGGCAATCCCGTTCGTCCGGGAAACAGGAAATGCAGAGATCTCAGTTTCATCCGAAACGCCGGTTAATATCGATATTACGGGAATCAAGTTTTTCACGGTCAGCAAGAACGGTAAGCCCGTCGAAAATGCGGCATGCCTCGCCGGATTCAAAGATCTCGTGATTTACGGGAAAAACGCTGAAAAACTCTTCGAACTTAATTCTGAGATAGATGTTCTTCTTAACGGAGAAAAAGGCTTCCGCTTCGAGGGATGTACACGGCTCTCATTTACACGGAGAGAAGTATTCTACAACGACATTGTAAAAGGCGAACTTTCCAAGCCGCTTGATAACATGAAAGACCTCGTAATTCTCAGAGGCGACAGTACGCCCGTCTTCCATCTGGCAAATGTCTGTGATGACGTGGCACAGAAGATAACCCACATAATAAGAGGCGATGACCATGTGGAAAACACCTACAGGCACATACTCCTTTTCAATGCGCTGGACTATCAGGCGCCGTCATACGCGCACCTGCCGATGATTGTGAACGAATCAGGCAAGCCGTACAGTAAGAGGGACGGCGATGCGTTCGTCGGTGATTTCAAGGTAAAGGGATTTCTCGCGGAAGCACTCTTCAACTATCTCGCGCTGCTCGGCTGGTCGCCTGGCGACGACAGAGAGAAAATGTCAAAACAGGAATTGGCCCAGGCATTTACGCTTGAACGGGTAAGGAGCGCGCCGTCACAGTTTGACACAAATAAACTGAGGAACCTCAACTCGCTTTATATTTCCGAAATGACAACGGAATCATTCATAACGTACGTCAGACCCTTCGCCGGAAAAATGGCGGAGGCTCAGTCATTTGAAAAAGTTGCGGTACTCATGCAGTCAAGGACAAGAACCTTTACGGATGCCGCGTCATGGGGTTACTTTTTCTCGGACGAGCTTGAATATAATCCCAAGGACGCCGCCAAGATCCTTAAGACAAACGATATACGCAAAGCACTTGCAGTTTTCGCCGTGAAGGTTTCCGAAATGGAAAACTTTTCGGCAGACACTTTGGATTCCACCATGAGAAGCTGCGAGAAAGACCACAACCTCGGGGAGGGGCACCTCAACAAACCCGTCAGATTTGCCGCGACTGCCGCATCCGGTGGCGCGGACATTCTGGACACGCT
>MHBG01000108.1 GCA_001804785.1 Lentisphaerae bacterium GWF2_45_14 | reverse complement strand
ATTTTGAAGATTAGAAGGAATCCGGAGAATTGATGAGCGTCAGTCCATCGCAGGACCACCGGACTGGAACCGCCCGGAGCGGTCAGAGCTTTTCCGGATTTCCTGTTCTGATTTTTGCAGAACAGTAGTGATTTAAGTTATAGCGCCTGTCCAATGGAAATGAACCGAGTGCCCGCTCCATTCACAAGAAGGTTAATTGCAATTTTGTAGTCTTTAGGCGTAGATACTCCTTGAAGGGGATTTATAATCTGCGAATAACATATTTGTTATTTTAGCATAATTTAATTACAAAACCGTCCTTGCGCTGGCGTACATGAACATTTATGAAACAAGGCAAAATATTTTTATCTCCTTTACTGACAATTCTTTATATGGTTAGTGTGAAAACATGGCACGTTTTTAGCTAGTAGTCACACCATCAAAAACAGAATAAAATAAAGGATTGTTAAAAATGAGACCGAGCATTTCACGGATTATGAAATTCAGTTTGGCGGCGGGGCTGCTGCCCATTGCCGGAAGCCTTCTGGCGGGTGATCTGCCTGTTGCTACGGGAGATATGGCTTCAAAGATGGCATCTTTTGAATTAAACATGGATATTTTATGGACTTTGATAGCGGCATTTTTGGTGTTTTTCATGCAGGCTGGTTTTGCGATGGTGGAAAGTGGTTTCACGAGGGCCAAAAACACATGCAATATAATGATGAAAAATCTGATGGATTTTTCGATTGCAAGTCTTGCGTGGTGGGCGATTGGATTCGGCCTTATGTTTGGAGGCGGCGGCAACGGCCTTATCGGGTTCAGTAATTTTTTCAGTTCGGACTATTCAAATATATCGAATCTGAACTGGACGTTTTTTATTTTTCAGTGCATGTTTGCCGGAACGGCCTCGACTATAGTATCGGGTGCAATGGCTGAAAGAACTAAATTTCTAACATATCTCATTTACAGCGCCATTATCTGTGGTATCATTTATCCTGTGGCCGGCCATTGGTTCTGGGGGTCATTTGCGGGAACGGGAGGCGGTTGGTTTACTGACAAAGGATTTGTCGACTTTGCGGGTTCAACGGTCGTACACAGTTGCGGGGGCTGGCTTGCGCTAGCCGGAGCGATAGTACTAGGGCCCAGGATAGGAAAATACTCGCCGGCAGGAAGAAGCAGGCCTATTCCGGGGCATAATATTTCGCTTGGCGCGCTCGGGGTTTTCATTCTGTGGTTCGGCTGGTTTGGGTTCAATCCCGGTAGTACGATGAAGGTATCCAGCGAAATAGGTTATATTGCGCTGACGACCAATCTCGCTGCAGTAAGCGGGGCGATGACTTCGATGATAACCGCGTGGATACAGTTCAAGAAACCTGACGTATCCATGACTTTGAATGGTGTTCTCGCCGGGCTTGTAGCAGTTACCGCAGGGTGCGCGGCAGTAACTCCGATTGGAGCTGTGATAATAGGCGGAGCAGCCGGAGTCCTGGTTGTTTTCTCTGTTGAGTTTATAGACAAAGTCCTCAAGATAGACGATCCTGTCGGCGCGGTAAGCGTTCACGGCGTATGCGGGACATTCGGCACAATAGCGTTGAGTTTCTTTCTTAGGGATGGCTCCGTCTCAGCCCTGAGCCAGTTCTGGACACAGCTGGGGGGCGCCGCGCTCATGTTTATATGGGCATTTCCGATGGGGCTAGGGGTAACGCTGGCGCTTAAATATACGATAGGTATAAGGGTTTCCGAGAGCGAAGAGCTCAGGGGCCTCGACATAACCGAGCACGGCAACGAGGCTTACAACGGATTCCAAATATTTGTTACGCACTAAACATTTAACGAAAGGAACTTGAAATGAAACTAATAATAGCATATATACAGCCGCATCGGCTCAATAGCGTGAAGCAGGCGCTTTACGAAAGAAGGGTATTCAAGATGTCTGTTACAAACGCGCTGGGCTGCGGTCAGCAGAAGGGTTACACGGAAGCCTTTCGCGGCGTCGAATTCGAGGTTAATCTCCTCAAAAAAGTAAGGATGGAAATAGCCGTGAACGATGCCTTCGTAAAACCCGCGATAGAAGGGATTATCGCTGGCGCCCGCTCTGGAGAAATAGGCGACGGAAAAATCTTCGTGATGGACCTCGTCGACTGTATCCGGATCAGGACTGGTGAAGTCGGAGAAGAAGCCATAGGCTAGTGGGACAGGGTGTTCTATTTGCTCGCATTACCCGTCGAAAATACGGAATTATTCCGCGATTTCCGGTGAGTGGCGCGAGCAGAATATCATGACCGTCGTGCGGGTCGTCCTCTTTTTTTCTTAAGGACTTTTATCTGCTCCCTGCGTTCTGCGAGACCCCGGTTGACAACAATGGGTGTTCCGTCGAAACTCTTTCCGGTATAATACATTGCGGCGGCCATTGTCATGGGAAGCGGTATATAGTCCTGCACCTGCTGAGGGCTCCAGTTGTTGCGATTCAGAAAGTCGTCAACAACTTTCATTTCAGAAGTGGTGCAACCTGGGAAATTAGAAATGAAAAGCGGAATTAAATACTGCTCCTTTCCGGCCTTGCGACTTTCCTCTTCGAAAAACTCCATAAATTTATAGAAGTCTTCCGCGGGATTTTTTCTCATGAGTCTAAGGACTTCGGGGTGGAGGTGCTCCGGAGCGACCTTCATGTGTCCTGAAACATGTTCTCTGACAATCTGTTTCATGAGGTTTTTTTGCCTGCACGCGAGGTCCAGCCGTATTCCCGAGTTTATGAAAATTTTTCTTACTCCCGGCACCTTAAGAGCTTCGCGCAGAAGTTCAGAAAGCGGGGCCTCCGCCGCATTAAAATTGGGGCATATTGAAGGAAAAAGACATGAGGTCTTTTTGCATGTCCGACATTTTGCTGGGTCGCGCGGTCCGGACGCGTATATATTACCTGCGGCGCCTCCGATATCGCTTATTATTCCTTTAAAATCCTTTAAAGATGCCAGATTTGATACTTCCTTCAGTATGGAAGAGCAGCTTCTGGATGATATAAATTTACCTTGATGGGACACAAGTCCGCAGAAAGAGCAGCCGCCGGGACAACCCCTCACCGCGCATATAGAGTCTTTTACAGCATCAAATGCAGGAATTTTTTCTTTGTAAGACGGGTGCGGTTTTCTGCTGAAGGGAAGTGCATATACATCATCCATCTCCACTACACTTAGGGGTTCCGCTGGCGGCTCTATAAGCAGAAGCCGTTCACCGTAAATCTGTAAAAGTCCTTTTCCGCAGTGGGGATTGATCTCCCTCTCCACCGTAAGGGTTGACTCCATCAGAGCGTCCGGGTTTGACAGGAGTTCTTCGTAGGAAGGCAGCGAGACATAGTCTGTTCCGGGGACAAATACTTTTGACGCCTTTCCACCCAAAAAAACAGCTGTTCCTCTAATTTTTTCCAGACTTTCCCCCCTGCTGAGCCTTTCCATTATGGTTTCAGTGGCCTTTTCTCCCATTCCGTACACAAGAATATCCGCTTTTGAGTCGACTAGTGCCGAAGGGCGTATTTTGTCCTGCCAGTAATCATAGTGGGCCACGCGCCGCAGACTTGCCTCCAGCCCGCCCGCGATAACCGGAGTCCCCGGAAACGCACTCCTTGCAAGCTGTGAATAAACGGAGACGGCGTGAGGCGGGCGAAGTCCCGTTCTGGCGCCCGGCGAATACATGTCTTCCTTGCGAAGTCGTCTGCCCGCGGTATACATATTGACCATTGAGTCCATATTTCCGGATGTGACGGCACATGCAAGGCGGGGAGTCCCCATCTTTTGAAGGCTTTCGGGATTTTTCCAGTCGGGTTGGGCGATAATGCCTGTTTTCCAACCTTTGGATAGAAGAAAGCGTCCTATCAAGGCGGCCCCGAAAGAGGGGTGGTCTACGTAGGCATCTCCGGTTATGAGCAATACGTCAAGCGAGTCCCATCCGAGTTTTTTCATTTCCTCGCGGGACATGGGGAGAAAGTCAGGGTTTTTCATTATCGAATTTCAGTATTGGGGTTACGTTTTTTATTTGGCCGCTTCCTTTTTGGCATCAGTCTTTGCTGTTGGCTTGGCGGGCGCTTTCGTATCTGGTTTAGCGACGGCCTTCGCCGAAGTCGCTTTTGTTTTAGATTTAGCAGGTGTCTTTGGAGCTGGCGGTTTCGGAGGCGGAGGCGGAGTCATGTCGATTCCTATATTGCCTGTCGCTGGAATAGACTTTATCGGGACTGGATGGTTTTTCTCCCAGTTGAAGAAAGGCAGTTCTGTTCCGTCTTCCTTTACTATTCTTGACTGAAGCTTGTATGTTACGAATTTCTGAGGGGGCGTTTTTTTTCTCACGATGAAAAGCATTGAATAAGTATCTTCCGGGTCTGTAATCTTATAAACCCATTTGTTCGCAGCAAAGGCTTCTCCATTGAGACTCAGGGCATAGCACGGATAGATTGCAAGCCCGTCAACAAGTTCATAATCATAAATGCTTATGGCCCTGTCCTTATCAAGCTTTACAGTCGCAATGGCATATGCTATGTCGCCGGCTGCTATTGGGGGAGGAGCATCATAGGGACTCAGTCCCGTGATGTGTATCTTGGAATCAGTAAGCTGGGCAGATATGACTGTCCCTGTCCTGAAGCGTCTTGTCGTATCTTTTTTCTGAACAACCGGATTGGGTTCTACTTTTGGAGCGGGAACAGGTTTTGCAGCCGGCTGTGCTGCCGGAGCCGCCGGAACAGTGGCAGTTTTCGGCGCTGGAGTCGCCGGCTTGTCAGCTCCTTGGGCGGGGCAGGAAAGAAGCATTAATACAAATGAAACAAACGCTAGGCCATATATCGGCAGACTTCTCATAAACACTCCTCTTTCTTGTTGTCCACAAAGCATTTTAAATATAGCTCCGCACCTCTAAAACTCAAGGTCTATGGTACGCTTGTTATTGAAATCTCAGGCTTTTTATAACGTTATTCACAGTTTCCTGACCGTATGCAATCACCGCATGCTCCGGCATTGCCCAACGCGTCGGACCTTCTGCAAACGGCCCGGAAAGTGAAAGTGGAAGCGCCTCGCCGCTTTCGGTTATCGAAGAGAAACCTAGTTTTGAAAGTATTGCCCAGCCCGCGGCAATGTCCCATATTTTCGCTTTTACAACGTATGCGGCGTAGCGGCCGAGGGCCATTGAAGTGAAGGAATATACGCAGCTTGAAATGGCCTGCACGGTGTTCGGCATATTTACTTCTCCCTTTTTGGAAAGGAGTTGCGAGATGCTGATAATTCCTTTCGCATCGAACTCAAAGGGAGTGAAGTGAAATTTTCTGAGCGATGAGGCTGTCCCGTCGAAGGAGTCCGTATAAAAAATGTCAGGGCCGCTGCTGATAATAAGTTCTTTCAATATAGGTATATATATGGCGCCCTCTTCTATGATGCCGTTACGGGCAAGAGCAATCGACGTTCCCCATACGGGAATGCGGTTTGAGTATGGCGCTGTCCCGTCGATTGGATCGACTATCCAGGTTGTTCCGCGAAGTGCGGCGCGTATATAGTCCTCCGGAAGCGAATCGGAGCTTTCCTCGCCTATCATAAACGTGGAATCTTCCGGACTACTGAGGACACTCGAAAGGTATTGTTCTATTTCCACGTCGGCAACCGTCACTACCGAATGGTCTTTCTTGAACTCATATGCAGGGCACTCATAGTGCCTAAGCGCTATTTTACCGCAGTCCTCAAGTATTTCGCAAAGTTTTTTTATATCCCAGTCCTTCAAACGAATTCTCCATGTGTAAAAAATAAAGATACAGGAAATCTTCCGATATTTCAATCATACTCGAAACCATTTCGAACTGCGTTTGCATATTTCTACAAGCATCAGCATGACCGGAACTTCTATCAGAACACCGACAACTGTCGCCAGCGCCGCACCGGAAGAGAGACCAAAAAGCATAGTCGCCGTAGCTATCGCCACCTCGAAATGATTTGATGCTCCAATCATCGCGGCAGGAGCGGCATCCTCGTAACGCAGTTTCAGAAATTTAGCAAGTCCGTACCCAAGTCCGAAAATCAGCATTGTCTGGATAAACAGCGGAATGGCTATCCATATAATAGTAAGAGGATTAGCTATGATTACCTCTCCCTTGAAACTGAAGAGCAACACCAGCGTGCTGAGAAGCGCGATTATTGTTATCGGGGTCAGCACGTGAAGAAACTTTTTCTCAAACCAGTCTTTTCCTTTCAACGCAATAATCCACTTCCTCGAACAATATCCGGCGGCCAGAGGCAGCGCCACATAAATTGCTATCGAAAGCAGAAGAGCCTGCCACGGCACGGGAAGACGGCCCACTC
Organism: Lentisphaerae bacterium GWF2_45_14; assembly: GCA_001804785.1. GTDB lineage: Bacteria > Verrucomicrobiota > Lentisphaeria > Victivallales > GWF2-45-14 > GWF2-45-14. The sequence goes on along the minus strand of MHBG01000108.1, from coordinate 3,435 downwards.
CAAGAAGAAACCCGCCAAGCACTCCGTAAAGCAGGAGCATAGTCAGAGAATTAATCGCCACCATGACAAGCGTAAGTCCGTCATTGCCCTTCGCCAGATATCCCCATACCAGCACCATCGCCGTGCATGGCGCTATTCCAAGAAGTATACATCCGGCGAGATAACTTCTCCAAAGCGGTATTTCCAGCATTTTCAGACCGTCGTGGATAACGACTGTTCCGGCCCCGTGCTGTGCGCCGAGCGGAAGGTCGAGGCCGAACGGCATCTTGACAAAGTCCACCGCGTCCACGCCGATGAATCCCCGGAAGAGAAAACCGAGGAAGAATATTGCTATCGCGTACATGGTGAATGGTTTAACCGCCCAGTTTATGAATAGGGTGAGCCAGACAGGTTTTGCGCTTTTGCCCGCTTTCAGTACACTGGCAAAATCAATTTTAACCATAATCGGATACATCATGAAAAATAGACAAATTGCAATTGGAATAGAAACGACCGGCGCGCCGTTGACGGAAAGTGACATGCCATCAAGCGTTTTTGCCAGACCGGGCGCAAGCTTGCCCAGTAGAATTCCGCCCGCGATGCAGAGTACCACCCATAATGTCAGATAACGTTCGAACGGATTTGTCATTCTTCTTTCCGAAGAAGAAACCACCTGATTTTCCATAATACCTTTTATTCTCCTTTTTCGGCCTCAATGATTGACGAGCGGACATATTCTTCAACCCCGGAACCCGGGAACCAGTCCTTTATAAATCGTTTGCTGTCCTCATTTATGGCTATTTTTATATTTTTAAAACCTTCGCCTTCAAGAGTTTTTCTTATTTCTGAAACCTGTATGGCTCCCGCAACGCACCCCGAATATTTGGAAAGATCATCCCTGACTTCTTTCGGAATAGGTTTCACTGCGGCAACATCGGAAATCGTTATCCTTCCTCCTGGTTTAAGGACGCGGAACGCCTCGGAAAATACCTGCTTCTTGTCGGGAGAAAGATTTATCACACAGTTTGAGATGATGACGTCGACAGCGCTGTCAGCTACCGGCAGGTATTCAATCTCACCAAGACGGAACTCAACATTTTCATAGCCGCCTTTTTGAGCATTGGCGCGCGCTTTACTTATCATGTCCGGCGTCATATCCACCCCGATTACGCGTCCATTTTTTCCGACCTGACGTGCCGCTAGAAAACAGTCAAACCCTCCGCCGCTTCCGAGATCAAGCATGACTTCCCCTTCTTTGAGGGCAGCTATCGCCTGCGGATTCCCACAGCCAAGTCCCATATTGCTCCCTTCCGGAACGGATATCATATCTTCTTTAGAATAACCTACTTCCGCCGACGCCTCGGCGTTTCCGAGCGTATCGGCGCAGCATGAAGACGAAGCTGTCCTGCAACAGCACTCGCTTTCGGCAATCTCGGCATAACGTTTCCTTACTTCCTGGCGAACTTTGTCCTTTTCAATTTCCGACATTTTTATATTCCCTTCCCCTAAATACCCATCAGGGAATCCTGATATGAATTCGGCTATTTTATCACGGACGTGTCTGTAACAGTCAAGCTTCGCCTCCTCGTCTGATACATTCGCGGCAAGCTTCGGCGGGTCGTCGAATCCAACATGTATGACTTTTGCTCTTCCTGGAAAATATGGACAATTTTCGTGTGCGTGACCGCAAACCGTAACAACATAATCAAAATCAATATCTCTGACTTCATCAAGCAGTTTCGAGTACTGTTTCGAAATATCAACCCCAGTTTCCGCCATCACTTTTACCGCATAAGGGTTAAGCCCGTGCTTTTCAATTCCGGCCGAATATGCGTCTATTGAATCGCCCTTCAAATACCGCGCCCAGCCCTCCGCCATCTGGCTCCTGCACGAGTTTCCGGTACAAAGAAAAAGTACCTTAAGTTTTTTCATCTCAACCTTATATTTTTAACGATGATACATTTTTTTACAAATGGTTTCTTTTTCCAATTTCAAAATTTCCTTCAGCTTTTTCCTGTCATTTTTGACAATCTTGTCTCCTTTTAAGTTTACTGCAAGCCATGTGATAACCGTTCCGATTTCTTTGTTTATTTCTCCGGCTAGTTTGTAATATATCCAACGCCCTTGTTTACGTGATTCGACCAGTTCTGCCTGCTTAAGGATCGCCATATGCTTGGAAATCGTTGATGGAGCCAAGCCAAGCACTTCTATTATCTGGCAGACGCAGAGTTCGCCGCCTTCAAGCATCATTAACGCCCGTACCCGGGTCTCATCGGAAACTGCTTTGGTAATATTCAACATCTTCCGCATTTTTATACTCCTATGCTTCGCCATTTAACGAATAATATTATACGCCCAACAATAAATAAGGTCAATAGATAATCTGAAAATTATTTGTTTTTTGCAAGCGCTGATTTTACTCTTGCTATGTCGTCATTCAATGCCTGACTGCTTCGTAATATCCCGTCTTCCATTTCGAAGGCGCGGTCGAACACGTCAAGCGCCCGGTGGTCGTGCGTTACAACTATTACTCCGGCGTTCTGTTCATGCGCGACGTTGCGGAAAAGTTCCATTACCTGCCGCCCCCTCGCACTGTCCAACGCGGCCGTCGGTTCATCGGCAAGTATCAGTCCGGGACGGTTTGCCAGCGCCCGCGCAACCGCCACGCGCTGCTGCTGTCCGCCGGAAAGTTTTGAAGGCAGATAATCAGCCCTGTCGCCAACTCCCAAGTATTCAAGCAGTTCCATTGTGCGCAATTTTGCTTCGCATCGGGAAAAATCATTTATCTCCATGGCGAGCCTTACATTCTCGGCAGCCGTCAGGAATGGAATAAGGTTTGCTTTTTGAAAAACAAACCCCAGATGCTTGCGCCGGAATACGCGGGCATTCACAAGAAGGCCGTCGTCAAAAACGATTTTTCCTTCGATTGATATTTTCCCCGAGTCGGGCGGGCGGATAAGACCCAGTGCCGTAAGAAGCGTCGATTTACCGGCTCCGCTGGGACCCAGCAGCGCGACAATTTCGCCGCGTGAAATACGCAGATCGACATTCTTCAACGCAACGACTTCCGTATTGCCCCCGCCGTATGTTTTGGTCAGACCCGATGCTTCGATAACCGGCTCAAGCATGTTTTTCATGACAGCACCTCTCCGGGATCGACGCGAAGGGCTTTGGCAATTCCGAGAAGACTGGCAAGCACTGAAATTATCAATATGGCAACTGATAATTGAAGCAGATCGTCCGGCATGATTACGACTCTGCGCGGAAAGTACGGAAATAGCCATTGGCCTATGAAATAAGCGATGCCGAATCCGAGTCCGCCCAGAAGCAGGGCTTGTTGAAGGATCAACCCGAGAATCACGCTGTTTCTGGCGCCCATCAGCTTGAGCATGGCGATGTCATGAATTTTATCGAGCGTGAGAGTATAGAGTATCAACGCCATTATGACAGCCGAGA
>MHBG01000107.1 GCA_001804785.1 Lentisphaerae bacterium GWF2_45_14 | reverse complement strand
TTTGCGCGCCTCTCCTCCGGAGATTTTTATGGCGCATTTTTAAGAATGAAGCTGGCGCTTCAGAAAGACAAATGCTAATATAACAAGATATCGATATGAATTTACCATTTACACAAAATTATAAACAGAGCCAAGTAATCTGCTTCTTCTATCGTCCTGATCCGCAGACTATTACAGCCTTCCTCTCACACAAGCAGAGTCGGCCTTCACAACGTTTCTTTCGGGGTCGTTTTGATGTTCACTAACGTTACGGCCTGCTGATTTGCCAGCGTCCTTTCAACGCTGTTTGTCTCCTGAGCTTCAACCGATTTGTCACCTCCTCAGTTGTCAAGATAGCTACCCGGCTGGGACGACCTTTGCCGGGACGGGACTTGCACCCGCTGGATTATCGCACCTTTCCACGGCGCACATGTCCCCTTACACCGGCATTAGTCGTAAACTCATCAAGAATTATTTCAACCGCATCAGTATTGGCCGGTATTTTATCGCTGCAAATGCATATTCTATCTGTGTAATCACACTTTCTTCAAATACAGAGCCTCTTAACATGAAAATCATTTTGCATAATCCAGACATGATTCATTCCTAAATATTATTGTTTTTGATGCTTATGCTGTCTCATTGATTTCTAAAATGGGCAGTTGCCATTCTTCGCGTTTGCGGAATTCTGAATTGAATTTTTTCCTCAACACACCTTTTTTTTCCAGATGAACATAGCAGGATATATCGCAGGCTTTGCCGCAGATGCTGGAAACATATCCCTGTTTGATCGGTGGATAGAATATTATCTGGTCGATTATTTCACGCGCCCTTTCGGAAGAGAGCTTAGCCTCGCCTGTGATTATTGCCAGTCTTTCCGGGGCATCGGCAAACGCCTCGGCGGGCATGAACGGATTCTTTTTCATGTTGGCGCCTTTGTAATATGCCGCGCACTGCCACGGATCTTTCTTTCCGTCGGCGGAAATGGCTTTGCCTGGACAGGCTGCGACACATTCTCCGCAGTTGTCGCAAAGGCGCTGTTCGGCAATAGGAGTCTGCTCAAATTCGGCATCCGTAAGGATAAAACAATAACGCTGGAGTGGGCCGAAATCATCCGTTAACAATGTTCCATGAAACCCAAGTTCGCCGAGTCCGCAAAGTACGGCGCTGTTCTCAAAATCAAGTTGACATTCGGAGTCTACTCCGCGGTAAATTCCCATGTAATCTACTTCCGGGTTGGTGGAATCCGCTTCCGACATTATAGTCTGGTTGCGCTTTTGCGGCAAGCCCGCAAAGCCATGATCTTCCAGGATGCCGCAAGCCTTGAGCATCGCCATTGGCATGACGGTTTCCTCCAATGCTTCAATCCCGGTCGTGCTGTATTGATAATATGTTGTGCCTTCTTCCGTCCCACGGTGGGAACCGCGCAAAATCCTGAAAGCGATTCCGATCACCGTTTTCGTTTCCGGGAATATTTTCTGCGGTATCTTATCGGCAAAGCGGTCAACATTGGAAAAGCCAACGAGGTCGGCACCGTTTTCTTTCAAACAGGCAATGATCTTATCTTTTAAAGTGCTCATATTATCTTCTTCTCCTTTAAATGTTCATAGCAGGTAAGATTGCATTTTTTCCCGCACAAACACGGGATATATCCGCTTTGTCGGCTTGGCAGAAAATCAAGTTCTGGGTACAGTGCCCGGGCGCTTTCCGCATTAAAGCGTTTTTTGCCGTTCACAATGGCTTCACGCTCAGGATTTCCAGACAAAAAATCTTTTGTCATGAAAGGATTGGACTTATGGGCACCGCGATAGTACACGGCGCATTGCCAGGTGTCGAGCCCTGTTTCCATGTCGATGGCGTTGCCGGGGCAGGCGTACATGCATTCTCCGCATTCATCGCATAAGTTTCCGGCAAAGGGCGCGTCGCATTCTAGAGGGGCGTCGGTCACGATGAAAACGAAACGAACAAACGGCCCGAATTCCGGGGTGATCACCGAACCCTTAACGCTGACGCTGCCCAGTCCACAAATCTCTGCGGATCGCCCGAAGTCCATTATAATATCCGGCGCCGGTTTGCCGTCTTCCACCGGTTCGGCGTAGGCAAGTTCGTAGGTGTCGATAAGTTCCGGATTGGTCGTTTTATCGCCTTTGATACGCAAGTTTGAAACGTTGCGTTGAAGGCAGGCGTCATAGCCTTCATTCTCAATGAGAGCTCCCATTTTTAAAAGAAAAATCTCGGAGAATTCTTCATCTATATACTTTACCCCAAGCTGAGTGTAATTGAAAAACTGAGTTTTGGAATTCATTGTATGGTAAAGCGCGCGGGGAACCCGAAAACCGCAGCCAATAACACATTTAGCGGCAGGCAGGATCATTCTGGGATCGCGTTGCGGAATGGAGCCTTCAAATAAATTTATGTCGCCGATGCCGACTATGTCCACGCCGAATTCTTTTGCTTTGTTTTTTATCAATTCGCTGTTAATCATTTCTTTCTCCTATCGATCCATAACCCAGGCTTTTTTTGTTCTTAACGGGGCTTTGAAGCGTTCGGACATGCAGCCGCCTTTTTTCTCAAGCATGCTGACGCAGGCGCGGATGCATCCTCCGCATTTTGCCATATTGTATCCAACCCAACTGGGAAAATACTTTTCAAGAGCCGTATAGACTTTCATTATTTCCTTTTCATCTGCCGCAGTTTTGCCCTCCAGCAGATCCAGGTCGCCATTTTTATTTTCATCCCAGACTTCTTTAGGTACAAAGGGATTGAATTTACGTCCGCCGTGGGTATAAAAAGCATAACATTTCCATTCATCCAATTTGCCCCATTCACATTTTTTCCCGCCGACGTAAGTTACAATGCTTTCATCTTTGCTTAAACATCCGCCGGGGCATTCACGGACGCAGGCCATGCATTTGCGACAGAGCGGCTCTCCATCATACATGGGATCCGGCTCCAGCTGCGCGTCAGTAAAGATAAACGCCGTCCGTTGCAAAGGGCCGAATTCCGGCGTAAGAAACATCTTGCTCCAGCCAACTTCGCCGAGTCCGCAGGCCACCGCCGCCAAGCGGAAATGAAACTGTAGGTCGGGTGCGACTCCGCCCGGACGCGTTGGCCGGGTGAATTGCACGGAACGGTGATGCGCGGTCTTGCTTTTAGCTTGTTCGACCACGTCGATCTGCTCTTCGGGCGAGAGTGTGTTTCCCGGAGAACCGTCCATATCCGAAATCACGCCGCGCGCGCCGGTGTTACGGTAGAGCATTGCCTCATAGCCGTGATCCTCGATTACCTTGCCCACATGATAAAGAACCGCCGGGGCAAAAATCTCGTTGATGCCCCCATAAGCCATGGAGGGATACTGGTAAAACTGCGTACCTTCCTCTATCCCGCGCTGCACGCCACGCGGAATGCGGAAAGCCATTCCTATAACGCTTTTAGCTTCAGGAAAAAGATAACGCGGGTCCATCTCTGTGGGCGCGCCTTCAAAACGATTCATATCGCCGATGCCGCATAAATCGGCCCCGGCGCGCAATGCCGCTTTTTTTATAATTTCACTGGTTAACACAAACAGATCCTCCTATCTTGTCAAGATTTATTTTTACTTTATTGAAAACATTGCAACAAAAATCGCATTGAGAGCAATTTTTATCGCAGGACAATAATCTTTCCCCAAATTCCGGTGGAAATTTCGAGTTTTCCAGAATATCCGGGTAAAGCGATTCCGCATGATTCGGCTCCATCAACTCAGTTACATTGCCGATATATTTTCTTCCGACATACGCTTCAAGAACCGCCGCCGGATTCCGGCTGGTCCGGGTTGCCAGTTTTATTGCGGAAAAATAAGGTTCATACAAATGTATGTCCTCCGGCCGGACAAAATTTGTGTCGCGAATTATGGAGATTTGCTTTTCCTTTTTAGCGAGGTAATCATGACAGATGCCGCGGAAATCGAAGGCGTTGTCCATGCTCATTATTTCATGCTCGTGCGCCACCAGATTGTCATGAAAATTATGAACGGAACAGTGGTTCAGACATCCGCTGTTGGCGAGCATGTACAGCTCTTTGCCGTTGGTGTCGCACCAGTTTTTCAAATGCTTGATTGCCGACAGATCACGGTTCAGTTCGCGCTGCATGTAATAGCCGTCGAAATATTCAGCAACATAATCCATTCCCTGCGTTGAGCCGATTTCCATGTTTACAGAAGCCCGCGCCTGCAATGCGGGAAAATTGTTTTTAATGAACCTGGCAATCACCGGGGACGTAGTTGTCACGGATTGCAGGTTTATTCGTTCCGAAAGCCCCTCAATCACGTTGCCGATCTTGTTAAAAAAGTTCCTGGAAAGGCTTTGACCGCCATAGCAATTTCCATTCAGCAAGAGATTGAGTTTGATCCCTTTTTTCGACAGGTTTTCCAGTTCGGAAAACTGCCTGCTTTGGGCTTCAAAAGGAGACAAACGCAGGGACTCCGTTGAAAGCCCGCGTCCATTCGGGATATCTCCCCACGCAAAATAGACTTCATAAATATCTTCATGGCATCGCAGCAAGGCGTCAAGCAACGAGCTGTCCGCCATAAGTTGATATCCGACCATGAATTTCATGTTTGACTTTCCTATATTCAAAGTGATTCCCTGACACAAAAAACTCCGGGTTACGGCATAAGCACGGCATTCGGATCCAAAGGAGCGCGCGAATCATCGGGCATTCCGAAATCAGGAATTTTCATGAGTTCGCCGCCGCGTTTGCAAGATTCGTGAGCCACAATGCCGGGCGCTGTGTATCGCGCGGCTTGCCATACATTGTTCTGCGGCAATTTATTCTGAACCACTGAACGCACAAAATCATTGACAAGGAAGACGTGCGTACCGGCATGTCCGTTTTTGAGATCGAAAAACTCGACGGGCAGTTGGTGATAAGGTTGAATTTGAGAAATGCCGACTATCTTCTTGCCCAGACAGCTTTTGGGAATATCACCCAGGTTTTCCTCCGTCAGCTCAAAACCTTCGAAATCTCGAATGTGGCTGACATCCTCCGCTGTAATGTCCACCAGTTCATGAGCCTTGTCAAAAGGAATATTATCCAGATACCCCTCCGGCATAACCAGACGGGTAAAAATACTTGCGCCTACCTGTTCGTTATACGAGCCGTCAGTGCCTACCAAGGTCATGCGTCCATCGCCGGTGACTTTGTTATTTGTATACTGGTCTACCAGGAGATGTCCATCTCCAGTGGCTTTGGCTCCCACATTGAGGTTTGGAAAAATTCTTCCATCCATGCCGCCACCAACGCGGCGGAATTCATTTATCCGCGCCATGCCGCCGTCCGATGTCCGCATCAGCGCCGACTGATTGCTGAAAACATTGCCCCATTCGCTCAGTTTTGCATCAAAGATTCCATCGGGGTGATTATCGCTGTAACCAAAACAACTTACTTCCGTCATCCTGCGGAAGGTGACTCCCAGTACAAAGGCGGTTGAATGTGTGGCATAGTGCATGGGAGGACCGCTGGCTTTGGATTTCCATTCAGCTCCATTGCTGCGCATGTAGGATTGGTAAAAATGAGACATGTCATGATAGTAATTGCCTTCGCCGTAGACAAATTTGCCTAAAGCGCCCTCTTGGAATTTTTGTCTGCAAAAAAAGCTCTGCGGACGGTAATAGCTGGTTTCACCCATCATATAGATCAGGCCTGTCTGCTTGACGGTTTCGACTAATTTATTAAGTTCTTCCAGGGATATTGCGGCCGGCACTGCGCAATAAACGTGCTTGCCGGACTTGAGCGCATGGACCGCCTGAGGCCCATGCAGCCAGCGCTGAGTGTAGATCGCAATGCCGTCACAGTCGCTATTGCACATCTCCTCAAGGCTGGTAAAAGTTGTTTTGACTCCGAACTCCTTTGCTCTTTGAGCTAAAATATCTGCATTAAGGTCTGCCAGATATACCTCTTCAACGTTAGGGTGCTTTTGGAAGAGTTCGATGAATGCTTTTCCAAAGCCGTGAACTCCTGCTATGCCAATCTTTAATTTTTTCATGGAAATTTTTCCTTTGCTTTAAGTTGATGTATCGTATCATCATGAAGTATATGATACATGGAGTCGCACAATATTGCAACCCCATGCAAAACAAAATATAAACAAAAAGCTTGAGATGAGCCACAAAAGCTCTAATTACAAAAGAATTATACAATAAGATAAAAACTAAACAGACATAAATAACTCTGCTTAAAAATACTTCATCCTGCTGATTGCATTTTTTCCAAAAAGATATAATTTATACAATAATACGATACATCAAATAAGGCAGAAAGTTTCTCAAATGGCAGTAACCATGAAAGATATAGCAAGCCGGGTCGGAGTTACGCAATCAGCGGTGTCGGCGGTGCTTAACAACACGACCGCCAGCCGGGTGTCTCCCAAAAAACGCGAACTGATCCTGAAAATCTGCCGCGAGTTGAATTATCGGCGCAATTTTGCAGCCACGGCTCTCAAAAAACGCGAGACAAAGTTGCTGGGATTGATTTGCGGAAGCTTGATCAGCCCGTACTTCTCAGAACTTACAATGGCAATAAATGAGATCGCGGCTGCCCATGGATACAGACTGATGCTGACTTTGATGCAGGGAAACCGCGACGCATCGGATCAGGATTATCTTAGCCGCCTGGCAAACAATATGTGCGATGGCATTATAATGTGCGGAGAGTTAAAAAAAGAAAAACAGGCCGTGCAGGACACTGTGTTGAACAGCAGGGCGCCGTTTGTCATGTTGTGCAGTGCTATGGATAAGCTGTCGTCGGTTTGTTTCGATTATCATATCGGAATGAAAAAAGCTTTTGATGAACTACTCCGCCAGGGACACCGCAAAATTGCATTTGCGGGGCACTCCAGTGATGTCAACAAGCAAAACGCCTACCGGAAATGCTGTTGTGACCATGGGATTGAACCGGTCGAATATTACATCACTCCCGAACACGATCTGAACTTCGCATTCGAATGCGGAGTGCAAATTGCCGCATCGCGAGAACGCCAAAGCGCGCTTATATGCACTGATTACTCCCTGAGCATAATTTATCCAGGAATAAGTTCTGCCGGACTGCGCATTCCGCAGGATCTGTCAGTTATTGCATTCAACAACACCCGGCAAAGCCGTTGCTTTGTTCCCGCGCTAACGTCGATTTCCCTGGACGCAAACTTGCTGGCGCGTTATGGCGTTGACGTCCTGCTCAAACAAATAAAACAAAAAGACAACGAAACCAACAAAATCAAAAACGTGCTGATCCCTCCGGAACTAATACTTCGCGACAGCGTCACATGCTTGTGACTTATGTGCATTTTATAGTCTTCCCCGGTGCTGGTGTACAGCGAGCTACAACCGGATTCCGTCAATCCGTCAAATGTTCGTCATTTTTATGTTTTGGGAACAACGGGAAGTGGGGGTTGTCATCTCATAATGCATGAGCATCCGCGATTCTCGAACTCCTACTCTGTCAAGGGTGCTTGAACTCAAAAAAGCAGTGTAGGCAAGAGTTCGCTGTTTTGCCGACTACGCGCCCCCTGCCTTGAAAAGGCATTTTCAAGCCCGTTTTTGCTTTTCATCACGGTAAAATTGTCAAAGAACACCCGGACGATCAAGTCCAGTAAAAGTATTTTCAAATTATATAAAATAAATATTAGCCATTTTGTCAATCCTCAATTTCCTGTGCCCCTACAGACGATCACGTCCAGCAAAAGTATTTTAAAAATTAACCGCAATAAATATTAGCTGTTTTTGTTGTCCCCAAGTCGAAGTTCACCTACAGCTTTATGATATCGGCGATGGATCAAACGGTAAGTTCTCTTCACTTTCTATCAAATGGTCAAGAAGTAACTTTTCCATCCTTGTGATAAGATCAGCAAATTCGACTTTATCATAGCAGTTTTCTTGTTCAAGTGGGTCATTGACCAAATCGTAAAATTCATTTTTATCCTTTATCCGGTATACCAACTTATATTTTTCTGTTCTGATCATTTTTGCCTTACGCAGGGCATCTGGCATAATTTCTCGCATCTCCGCTTTTTTCAGATATCCTACAATATGCAACCGATCCTGATTCGGTTCAATTTTTATTTCAAGCAGATCCTTTTCGTGTCCGCCTTCTGCAAAAACATAGTCTTTATGCTTATTGGTTTCACCACGCATAACGGGCATTAGGTTTTTCCCTTGAATTCCATATGGACGATCAATTCCTATAAGCTCCAGCAAGAGAGGCAAAACGTCAATGTTTTCAGTCAATGCATTGATTTTTCTGGGAGAAAAAATCTGTGGATAATGTATTATCAGAGGAATTTTCATTATGTTGTCGCTGAAGATCGTATCCCATTTTTCAGGGATTCCGTGTTGCCCTACCAGGTCGCCGTGGTCGCTGGTAAATATGAAGATAGTATTTTCCAATTGACCAGTATGTTCTAAAGTTTCATATATTTCACGAACACGATTATCTAGAAAATTTAGCATACCGTAATAACAAGCAAGCATTTCTTTACGATCATTCGGATCAAGTCGGCTGAAACCGTATAAGTCATGCATTTTGTAGATGAATTCGGGTTTATTATTTCCCGGAAAATTAGGAAATAATGTTAAATCTTTGGACATGAAATGAGAATAATACGGCTCCATTATTTCATACGGAGGATGAGTATAATGGAAATTTAAGTTCATAAAAAAAGGTTGACTCATTTTATGATTACGAATAAATTCACAGGCTCGCTCCGTCGCGATATAATCACAGGTATCTTTTTCCTGCATATTGATTTTCCCGAAAAGATAATTATCAGCATATTTATTGCCTGATACTCTTTCATGCGAGGTTGTATCCCCATTATAATCTTTAATGTTTACAGGCTTGCGCCCATTTGATCCATCAAGCCAAAACTCATCAATTTGTTCGTGAAAAACAGCCTTATCAATGGTATGATTTTTAATCGCCATGATATTGAAATAACCATGTTCTTTCAATAGTTTTGCCAGACTTATTTCGCCTTTCTGCAATTCTATTCCAAGCGTACGATGTCCGCCATTGTGAGGGTATCTGCCGCTATAGAGTGCTGCCCGGGAAGGCACACATTTTCCCTGTACTGTAAAATGATTGCAAAAGGTAACGCTTTTTCCAGTTAGCTTATCTAAAAATGGCGTTTCACTCTCTCTATTGCCAGCATAACCCAGAAAATTGTACCCTAATTCTTCGGCAATTAGCAGAACAATATTGGGCCTTTTCATAGTATGATTGTAATGGTTTAGTCCTAAACAGTTGTTTCCCTTGAAAAAATTCGAGATTTTTTTCAAGCCTCTTGTTTCCGATCCATCCCTTTCCGTTTTCATCACGTCTCTTTTCCTTTTCTGCAACGCTTCAATCGCTATTTTCGCCTTGAAGTCGGCGCTGTATTTTTTCCGCGGCATTTTGAAATCCTCCTGATTTCTTTAAAGTTTATATCCACTTTACGCCGCTGTCCAATTTCCGGGGACCACTATAGAGTGAGGCTGCTTGCCGATGCGAAACACCCTTTTCTAACAATGTTTTTATTGCGTTTTTCATGTCCACTTTCAGTTCGTAAGCCATATTCTTCTCCAGTATTTTTTACTGAAGCTTAATATGCCTTGAAGCAACTTTTAAAAGTGGCCCATTTTCAAGTGCCCCTCACTGGCCCATTTTGCCCGCCCCCTAACAGCCTGGGACATTGATTTTTCTTGTGGTATGCCATGCAGCTGAATCTACTATTTATACAGAGCGACCTATGAGATCATTGCGCATTTCATGTTTACTTTGATTGGTTGATAGCATATTAGGTCGTAAAACTCCAACA
>MHBG01000106.1:33953-51307 GCA_001804785.1 Lentisphaerae bacterium GWF2_45_14 | reverse complement strand
AGATAGACGTAGTCGAGGAACTCGCCTTTCAGATATATTATAAAGTCGTTTATGTGTGTGCCTTCTTCGCCCACAACCTTCATCATCTGGTTGACTTCGTTGCCTCTGCGCAGAATGCCGCGCGCAAACTCTATATTGTCGGGATCGACGATGCTCTTGTACTTGCTCCAGCTGTCGAGCGGATGTATCGCAGGGAAGCGCCTCGCATCCGACCTTTCTCTCGAAAGACCGAGGAACGCGCCCACGACTTTCAATGTCGCCTGGGTAACGGGTTCTTCGAAGTTACCGCCTGCGGGACTTACGGCGCCGCCGATAGTAACTGAACCGAGTTTGCCGTTATTGAGTTTAACAAGCCCGGCGCGTTCGTAGAATGCCGCAATCAACGATTCAAGATAGGCGGGAAACGCTTCTTCGCCGGGGATTTCTTCGAGTCGGCCGGACATTTCGCGCATGGCCTGGCACCATCTTGAAGTCGAGTCCGCGAGAAGAAGGCAGTTAAGCCCCATCTGCCGGTAATACTCGCCCATCGTAACCGCCGTATAAACGGAAGCTTCGCGTGCCGCAACCGGCATTGAGCTTGTATTGCAGATTATTATCGAACGCTCCATCAGAGTCCTGCCGGTCTTCGGATCTTCGAGGTGCGGAAACTCGCGAAGGATTTCCACGACTTCGCCCGCTCGTTCACCGCATGCCGCAACGATTACTATATCGGCCTGAGCATAACGGCTCAAGGCGTGTTGGAGAACGGTCTTGCCTGCGCCGAAAGGCCCCGGGGTGCAGAACGTTCCGCCGGTCGCTACAGGGAAGAACGTATCAATGATACGCTGCTGGGTGATAAGCGTTTCTTCGGGAAGAATTTTTTCCTTGTAGCAGGAGATCGGCACCTTCACGGGCCACTTCTGCGACATTGTGACTTCGCGCGTTTCGCCGCCTTCGTTCTTGATTACCGCAACAGTATCCTTGACAGTGTAACTGCCTTTAGGCTTGATTGATACAAGTTCCCATTCGCCCTTGAGGTCGAAGGCTAACATGATAAAGTGATCGAAGATACCTTCCGGCACGCTGCCGATCTTCTCGCCCGCACGAACTTTTGCGCCTGGTTCTACGCAAGGGGTGAACTCCCACTGTTTCGCATAGTCGAGCGCGGGGAGATAAAGACCGCGTTTGAGGAAGAACCCTGACTTCTCGGCAAGCTCATTCAACGGGTTCTGAAGTCCGTCGTAAACTTTAGTAAGGAGCCCCGGCCCAAGTTCGACACTTAGAAGTTCATCGGTAAATTCGACCCTGTCGCCGACTTTCAGCCCGCGGGTGTCCTCGTAAACCTGAAGGTCGGCACGTCGTCCGCGAACGCGAATGACTTCGCTCTTCAGCCGTTCCTCGCCGAGTATCGCATAGGCCACTTCGTTCTGAGTGACCTCGGTATCGAACTCGACCGTAATCATATTTCCGTTGACACCGACAATTCTGCCTGCATTGCTGTCCTGCATCACCGCCATACTCCTTAAACTATATTGTATATATTATTTCTTAATCCTGTTTCGCGGCCTGCGTACCATAGACATTGTCCAGCAGTTCCGAGAAATTCTTTTCACCCGGTTCTTTTTTGCGATCGCTCCATTTGAGCCTTAACATGAGCTTGAGCTTATATACGCAGAGCCTGTCAAAGTCGAAGATATGCCCGCATTCGAGGTCTTCGAGCTTTTTCCACCTCAGGTCATCTAGCATTTTTTCACGGCTGAGGGGATTAGAGGCCCCTGAAAAGTCCTGAGCCGCCCTGTCAACTTCGGAAAACCAGTCATTTTCATGACGGCACACAGCTTCGACGTCGCGGTTAAGTTTGTGCCCGCGTTGACGAGCCAGCCTGTTGCGAAGACAGTCTTCCCATTCAGTCCATGATTCAAGGGACTCGACCTTAAACGCCTCTTCCGTAACTCCGGGAACAAGAGAGAGGCCGTTTATTATTCCCATCTCATTTTCATCGAGCCACTTAGCGCACTCTTCAAGAAAAGACTCAATGGAAATACCCGGTACTTCGTCCTGCCTTATCATCGGCAGGGAACTTATAAGGTAGTAATATTGTCCCATAGCATGTCCGGTGAATTTATTTTAATTGTTTCGTTTGACGCGACAGTGTCCGGCAATCAGTCGTTAAGCATCGCGGAAACCCTCGGCCCGATATAATGGCAAATTATTTCAGTGAGAGTATCGTCCGTAAAATCAAAGAAAACGTCATTTCCCTTAAACCCGATTTGGAGTCCGGCACTGAAATCGGAAACCGCAGTTATCGATGGATTTTGTCTGAGTTCCTCCGCAAGACTGCTTTTCAGGGCTGCCTCCATTTTTTCGAGGTCTTTGGGATTGAGAAGAATGTCAAGCTCAGGTTCAGTTCCCTGATTTTTATCTTTGTAATTCTTGAGCATTTCGAGCAGTATTTTACCCATAAACTCCGCCGTCATGGCCTCATCTATCGAGCCTTTGACCACCTTGTTCAGACGGGCCATAAGATCTTCTTTGAGTGAGAGGATTATATCGCGTGCCGCCTGCTTTATCGCGGCCTTCGCTCTGGCCTCGCTTCCGGCCGCTTCTTCGGCTGCCTTTTTGACAATTGAATCGGCCTCTTCGCGAGCCTTTTTAAGAATCGAGTCCGCCTGGATATTGGCGTCGGAAATGATTTTTTCTTTTTCGGTATCGGCTTTTTTCAAGCCTTCGTCGTGAATGCGCTGGAGTAATCCCTGTATATCCTCAGCCATAAGCCTGTCTCCCCGAGTATATTTAATTTAAAATTCATGAATAATACTCTAACTCTCTAGCCTGAACAATCTAGCGATAAATATGTTTTTTTCAATAGTGCTGTTCAATATTTAACAATTAAATTTTATGCGGCGGGCCTAGAATAAAAATAGACAGCGCACGGGAAAAGGTTTTCCATTTCCCTGCGCTGCTGTGAAGTGTTTTAGATATTCAGTTCTTATACCATGCGACGGGAAGGGCTTCTCTTTCGGCTTCGAGAAGCTCGTTCATTATATTCCGGGCATCGCCGATATTGTTGATGATTGGATCTGTACACATGGCTTTAAGAAGCGTAGACTTGTCGCACGTTACGGCAGCCTCAGCTGTTAGTTCATGCGTATCAAGTATCTGCATCTGCATTCCTAATAAGCCGCGCGGCATCTGGCCGAAGGGCTTCGCCCTGAAACCGTTCATGTCGATATTGCGTTCGAGTTCGAGGAAGGCATCGTCAGGCATATTTGTTACGGAACCCTGGTTGGGGCCGTTTATGAAGAACGGTTTGCCAAGGTCTGCCCACATGCTTTCGACGATATCGGTCGCGTGGTCGCCGTGGTCCATGCATAGAAATTTTTCGATCGGGGTCGTTCCATTGGCTAGCAGTTCTGTTTCGCTCCAAGCAGCTTTCATCTCATCATCCCGATTGTAGGCGTCGAACGCTATTATAGGTTCGGGTTCGACAGGTGTTTTGCCGTAGCCCTGAAAGAACGGAACGTATTCCTTCGTGTGGCTGACCGCAGTCGGAAATGCGCCATAAACCTCGAATAGCTGAAGCGCATAATTCATATTTAGGCGGGGCTTGGCTTTTTTAGAGGGTTCCGTTTCCCATTCCTTAGCGGCTTCGCGCTTGACGTAATCATAAAAACGCCCCATCATGTCCTTGCCTTCGTAACTGCATTCGGTAACCCATGTGCAGTGATTGATTCCGGCTATCTTTATATTGAACTTGGTATCGGCTTTATCGGGTACAAGACCAAGGCAGCGCATGAAATGGTGCCTGGAATACGGAAGGTGATTTCCGTCGCAGAGCGCGAAGCTTTTTATCTTGGAAGCGTTGCGCATCAAGGCTATACCCAATACCGAAGTTGGATTTATAAAGTTTATAAGCCACGCATCCGGAGCGAACTTTTCTACATCGCGCGCTACATCTAGTACCTGCGGAATTTCCCTGAGTGCCCTGAATATGCCGCCTGCCCCGATTGTGTCGGATGAACACATCGTGACTCCGTACTTTGCGGAGATCCTGGTATCGATGCCGCGATAGAAGGCGTTTCTTCCGGAGAATGCAAGGATCACGAAATCGGAATCCTTCATCACCTCGCGCCTGTCAGTCGAGAAAATGAGGTTAGTCGGAGCGTTTGAAGCTTCGATTGCGCGCTTCGCTATTTTTACCATTGTATCCAGGACTGCCGGATTGGTGTCAACGAGAGCAAGCGTGCCGTTCCTCAGGTATTCGCTTTTGACCATCTTCCATATCACCTGTTTGCCGAAAAAATAGCTTCCAGCTCCTATTACTGTTACCTTGGGACCTGCTTTCATAATAGCGTCTCCATTTATGTTTTTATGTTTCGCCCTTACTACGACAGTAGTGTTTATTTTGATGTCTGACAATAAAAATATTGTTGATTTTTTTGTAATTTTGTTGCAGTATGCTAATGTTTCATGAACCATGAATAAAAATAAATTTTTCACAAACGCGGTTTACAGAAATCCGAAGGAAAGCGAAAAACTTTCGCTCCCGCTGAGGCTGCGCTCGGTTGGGCATTATGAGGTCGGCATTCCCTGGCGCGACCGCGATGATATAGTCAAGGACTTTATTCAGGTTTTCTGGGGAATCGAAGGCTGCGCTGAATTCACGATAGCAGGGGAAAAATATTTACTTCAACCGGGCTTCGCGACTTATTTTTTACGAATGGAAAGGCATTTTATAGAGGCAAAGAGCACACTTTGGCGCTACCGCTGGTTCACTTTCGACGGCCCGCTCGCCGACACAATAATGGAGTCATTCAAACTCCCTAGGGAACCTTTCCACGTCGGCCCCTGCCCCGAAACTCTCTTCAACCAGCTCGCCGCAGTATTAAAGGACATCAGCCCCTCGGCGACACTGCGCGGTTCCGCTCTGGCATATGAAATCCTGACAAGCCTTCAGGACAATTCATCCTTACTGGAGGAATCCGGAAACAGCCTCGTCGAACGCTTTGTGGAAACTGTAAGGGAAAATTTTGCAGATTCTTCATTCAGCGTCAGCGCCGCCGCCGACATACTCGGCACCCACCGCAGCACGTTATTCAGGGCAGTGCAGAAAAAAAACGGAATAAGCCCGGTCAACCTCATCATGAATATAAGGTTACAGCACGCGCTGGAGCTTCTAATGAACAGCTCGTTGACACTTAAGGAGATATGCATAAAAACAGGAATAACGAACGAATCGTATCTTTCAAAGCTCGTTCACGCCTCCACAGGAATGAGTCCCGGCAGATTCAGAAAACGCGGTGCAGTTTCTTGAATTACTTTTTCGTGTCGTACTTGAGGATTACTTCGCCCTCTTTGCACATATTGAATTTTTCGCGTGCGACCTTTTCAACAGCCCTCGGCGAACTCTCCAGTTCCTGCACTTCTCTATTAAGCTTGAGACATTCTTCGGTCTTTTTTTCGAGCGCTTCGCTCAGGGAGTCGACATTAGCTTTCATCTTCCTGTATTTGAGATGAACGGGCCATATCAGAAGGAGCGCAAATACAATCACAATCACTGCGATTAGATAAAAAAACAGCGATATGATATTGTTTTTACGTCCCTTTTCCAACATTAATCTCCCTGACTATATCAATGGCTTTAACTGAACTTTTATACCTGTAGTGTCATCAGGAACTCAGCATTCGTCTTCATTTTCTTGAGTTTTCCGATGAGCAGCTCCATCGCTTCCACTGGCGGCACTCCATTCATGGCCTTTCTGAGTGTCCAGACACGCTGGAGCTCATCAGGATGAAGCAGAAGTTCCTCTTTACGTGTTCCGCTCTTCTCAATATTTATAGCCGGATAAATGCGTTTGTCAACAAGGTGACGGTCAAGATGCAGTTCCATATTGCCTGTTCCCTTGAATTCTTCGAATATGACTTCGTCCATGCGGCTGCCGGTGTCGATAAGAGCTGTCGCTATTATGGTCAGACTGCCATGGTGCTCAATATTTCTGGCAGCGCCGAAAAAGCGCTTTGGCTTGTGGAGCGCATTCGCGTCCACGCCGCCTGAAAGTATCTTACCGCTGTGGGGCTGAAGTGTGTTATATGCTCTGGCCAAACGCGTTATACTGTCGAGAAGTATAACCACGTCCTTTTTGTATTCAACCATCCTCTTGGCCTTTTCGATTACCATTTCGGCAACCTGCACATGGCGTTCTGGCGGCTCATCGAAGGTTGAGCTGACGACTTCGGCATTCACGCAACGCTGCATATCGGTAACTTCCTCGGGGCGTTCATCTATGAGAAGAATGATGAGGCTGACATCGGGGGAGTTTTTTGTTATGCTGTTGGCTATTTTCTGAAGCAGCACGGTTTTTCCTGTTCTGGGCGGGGCCACGATGAGGCCGCGTTGCCCCTTTCCTATCGGCGTGACGAGGTCTACCACCCTGGTACAAAGCT
This sequence comes from Lentisphaerae bacterium GWF2_45_14, assembly GCA_001804785.1. Taxonomy (GTDB): domain Bacteria; phylum Verrucomicrobiota; class Lentisphaeria; order Victivallales; family GWF2-45-14; genus GWF2-45-14. Next base: position 44,884 of record MHBG01000106.1, on the reverse strand, counting down.
CATCGGGGTCTCTTTCGAGCATAAGACGTATTGTCGGAAAGTAAGGAGTAAGATTGCCGAACGGGATGATTTCCTTTTTCTTTTCGGGAGCTTCATGGTTGATTGACTCGACCTTGAGCATTGCGAAAAATCTCTCCTTCTCACGGGGCGACCTTATCTGCCCTGCAATAAAGTCGCCGGTCTTCAACGAAAATCTTTTTATCTGAGACGGGCTGAGGTAGATATCTTCGGAGCTCGGTAGATAACTATAGCTTGAGGAACGCAGGAAGCCGAAGCCGTCCGGCAGGACTTCGAGGTAGCCACTCCCATACATGAGTCCGCTTTTTTCGGCGTTTGCCTTGAGTATCTCGAATATGAGCCTTGATTTCTCAAGAGCGCCTATCCCCTCTATTCCGAGGTCGCTGCCCATCTGGGCCAGTTCGAGCATGGGTTTTCCCTGAAGCTCGGTTATGTTAAGGCTGGGCGCGGTACGGTCGCGATAATTTGGGTCTTCCTGTCCGGATGGTGAACGATTGTTGTCACCCTGTGAACTCTGATTATTATGATAATTATTGTTATTGTTATTGTTATTGTTATTGTTGTACTGGCCGCCGCCGCCGCGGGTTCTATACTTATAATTGTTGTTCTGGCCATGGGAGCGGCGTTCACGCTGTTCTCCGGAAAGTTCTTCCCGTGTCGGCCTGTCCATCTGTGCGGTATCGAGATCGCGCGCTTCCTCGCGGGGTGCGGGCGGACGATTTTCTTCGCCGGATGAATTTCCCTGTCTTTCGCTCTCTTTGTTCGCGGTGACGTTTTCGGAAACATTCTCGATGGTATTTTCGAAATTTTCCTGATACCCGGGGGAAGAACTCGGGCGGGGAACTTCTTCACGCTGTTCATACCGATATGACTGAGAACTTTCATCATCACGCGACGCCTGTGTGAATTCTTCGGAAACAGTGCCATTATTGACTGTATCGGCGTCAGATGCGGGCTTGTAGTCTACGCTGTTTCCCAAGTTTTCTTCTACCGGCACCGCCTTTTTCCGGCGTCCACGCCTGACCTTGAACTCGTCGGCGGAATCACCCGCGAGAAGCTCCGGTTGCACCGGAAAATTATTGTCGGTTTCGTTTGAGATAATTTCCTCAGACCCGTTAAGGTCATCTGTCTGAGATTTTCTTCTTGCCATACTGGATTGTCCTCATTTTTTTGTCTAAAATTTTACATTGTTCTCGAAGAAGCCCCATGGGACCACTGTTGATTATGCCCAAGTCTGCCCTTTCAAGCTTATCTCCCTGGGAAAATTGCCGTAAGTTCCGTGATTCAATATCGTTAATGCTCCAGCTTCTTTCCATAAGCCTCTTATACTGGACACTTTGCTCGGTCCATATCGAGATTATCAGGTCGAATACAAAAGCCTTGTTTTTTTCATAAAGAAGCGGTACATCAAACATGATATAATCGCTTTTGCATCTTCCTATGATTTTTGCCGACCTTTCAAAAACTGCCGGGTGAAGTACCGATTCGAGCCATTCAAGCTCGCCTTGATTGTTGAAAACTATTTCCGCTATCTTCTTCCGGTCTATGTTCCCGGAAGAGTCCGTAATCTCCGCCTCTCCCCAACGCGCCAGGAAAGTACCTCCCATACTTTTGTCCCTGTATATCTCATGCACCAGGCTGTCCGCGTCTATAGTAAACCAGCCCAGTTCCCCAAATATTTTCAAAACCGTACTTTTACCGCAGCCTACGCCCCCGGTCAGTCCCACAAGCATAAGAAAAGTTCCTCTCAACAAATCCCGTCATTGAAGAGCTTTGCAAAATAATGAAAAACTCATCCGCTTTGAAGAACCGGGAAATTTTATATGAAGCCTTCGTATCGGGATGAAAAACTCTATATGATGCAGTATCTTATTCATTAAAATATTTCTTGGCTTGTGAAATACAAGGCGTAAAAATCTTTTTTTTATCAAAATTCATATTGAAAGGGAAATTATGAGACAGAAACCATTCATTAAAAATAGCGAGTCATTACATAAAGGGAAGTGGCTCGAACTTAAAAAAATACATTTTACCGACGAAAAAGGACACGAGCGAAGCTGGGAAAGCGTCGAAAGACTAAGGTGCGGAGGAGCCGTTGTCATGATCGCGGCCCTCAAGCCTTCCGGCAGACTTATCCTTATAAGGCAGTTCAGGCCGCCGATGAATTCATACCTCATGGAGTTCCCTGCGGGGCTTATTGATGACGGCGAGGACCCTGTGCTCTCCGCAGAACGCGAACTCCTTGAGGAAACAGGCTATAAAGGAAAAGTCCACAGGATATTCGCCCCCTCATGCAGCTCTCCAGGACTTACCGGCGAAACCGTGAGGTTCTGCCTCATGCATGTCGATGAAAATTTGGCGGAGAACCGTTCCCCCTCACCCGCTCCCGAAGAAGGCGAACACATCGAAACATTCCTCGTCAGCCCGGAAAGACTCAGTGAATTCCTCAACTCAAGAATCGAAGCAGGCGATTCTATAGACTCAAAACTCCTGAGTTATTCAATTACTTTAGAATAACCAAAGACCGCGCGCTAATTTTAAAACCGAACTCGTCACAGAGCGAGGAACAGCCACGCGCCCACTTGGTCAGCCGAACGTAGTACCGTTACATCCCCAGTCTGAAGCCGCAACATTCGTAAAATTGATGTAGATGTTTGAAGTGGCTATACCGAGTTCTTTATTCAGAAGCGTACAGACCGCATGGCTTATTTTCTGGTTCACTTTCCCGTCGAGCCCGCCTATCCCCCTAACCTCGACCCACGCACCGGAACAAAGTTCGCCTCCAAAGCTTATCATCGCGTCATTCTCAAAAACAACGGCCACGTAACGTTCCGGTTTTCCGGTCTCTTCCGCGCAAATCCGTGAAAGGGCTTTGATAATCTTTTCCTTGAGAGCGGCGTCACAACTTACTGACGTTTCAACTTTTACGAGCGGCATATAATCTCCTCCTTTTTGGGACTAAAGCTTTTTCAGTTCTTCTCTGAATTTATCAAAATCATCAGTCGCAAGATATGGGTTCAAGCGCTTCTCCTCCCCAAGATTACGGAACGGAACGGCGCCGTAATCATGCCCGGAGTAAACTATATTAGAGCCTGCGAGCGGAAAAATAACATTTCTCATTGTATTGAACATGGCCCTCGGCAAACAATAACCGCAACAGTCAATAAAAAGAGTATCGCCTGTAAAAAGCGCCGAATCGTCACTCATACGGTAAAGTACACCGTCGGGACTATGGCCCGGCGCATAAAGTACCTCTATAAATATTCCGCCGAAGGAAAGTTGTTGACGGTCCGCGAGATTTATAGAGTGACCGGCTGCACATTCCGGATGGGCCGCAACCGCCGCATCGAAAAAACTCAGGACATCCTTCAAGCCGGAGACGTGGTCGTGATGCCCATGGGTAATAAGTATATACTTGGGGGAGAGAGGCTTTGCATCCTCAAGCGCCTTCCTGATTACGGAAACGTCCCCGCACGGATCGATAATAGCGGCATCCCTCGAAACTTCGTCAAAAACAAGATAAGAAAAATTATAATCAAGCCCGCGAACGTTCAACTGTTTGACTTTTATCATTGCCACCATCCCCTCTCAAAATATCACGCAGTAAAGACCGGGCAGAATAAGCACAATCCCCATAAGTACAAGCCACATCCTTTTTCTCTGAACAGAAAAGCTGTATATCGGAGCCCCTGCTATCTTCCTGAAATTACCCGCGCTGAGATAGTACGACATTCTGGCGCGGTCACCCCGCCGCCTCGAATAATCGACCTCAATTCCCTTACGCCTGTAAGTAGCCATAACCTCGCCTTCAGAACGACTTTGCCAGTATCAGAGCCCCTGCGATTATGGCCACGGCGCAGAAGCCGACAGCCGCCAGCAGCGGAAGATAAAAATAAAGCCCCATCCGGAAAAGCTGCTTGAACGACAGCGATGCAAGCTCCACAAGGAAGGATTCAGAACCTGCCTCAGAACGCGCGGAAGAATTCCGGAATTTATCCATTTTTGACCCCTGACGTATAATCTCAAGGCGAATATTTTCAAGCGTTTTCATGGCGTTGGCAAGGGCGGGCGAATAGTCATCACTCTTTTCCCATTCAGAATCGTCCAGAGACGAGGCCTTCTCTGAAAGGTCTCTAAAAAGTATCTCCGACTCATTGATAAGCTCAATCCGGCGGCGGAGTTCCTCGGCCTCATCAGGAAGTCCCGTCAGGATTTCTGTGAGCTTACCATCAATGTCGCGCTTGAGCCGCTGAAATTCCTCGCGCCTTTTAACATGGGCTTTTCTGAGGCTGCTATCAATACATGGCGCGCTAGCCGCGATATCATTATGCCCATGATGGTCTTTCACGGGACTGTCTTCTATTTTCGCATACCCGACATCGTTGTCTTCTATTTTCGAATATCCCGCGTCATCATCGGACCGCCGCGCAGTCCCTGACCCGATTTTATCCTTTATCCTGTGAAGGTTTGAGCTTACGAATTCCCTCTTATGCATTGGATGCCTCCCTTTTAAATAATTTCAAAGATTAAGCCTGGAAGCGACAAAGTCGGAATCCTTATCGCCACGGCCGCTAAGATTTATTAAAATTTTTCTGCCTTTGCCTATTTCCTTCGCGGATTTCATCGCATATGCTACCGCGTGTGCGCTCTCAAGTGCCGGAATGATTCCCTCCTGGCGCGACAATATCATGAAGGCATCAAGGCATTCATCATCCGTAATTGACACATATTCGACGCGCTTAATGTCTTTGAGGTAACAGTGCTGCGGGCCAACGGCCGGATAATCCAGCCCCGATGCAATCGAGTAAACCGGCAACGGCTCGCCCTTGTTATCCTGAAGCACATAACATCTAAACCCGTGCAATGTCCCTTTGCTGCCCTTGGTGATCGTGGCGGCGTGATCAGGAGTGTCAAGCCCCCTTCCCGCGGGTTCGACACCAATAAGCCTTACGTTTTCATCCTCAAGAAATCCCGTAAAAATTCCAATCGAGTTGCTTCCGCCGCCGACACAGGCCATCACACAGTCGGGAAGCCCTCCCGCGTAATCAAGCATCTGCGCCCTGGCCTCACGCCCGACAATGCTCTGAAAGTCCCTCACCATCATCGGGAACGGATGTGGACCAACGACCGAGCCTATCGCATAGAAAAAATTCACCGGATCCTTCAAGTACTCCTCGAACGCGCTGTCCACGGCATCCTTAAGCGTTGCGGTGCCCCGGCTGACAGGTATGAGATCAGAACCCAATATCTTCATTTTTGTAACGTTGGGATGCTCCTTCTTGATGTCTACAATTCCCATGTGTATTTCGCATTTTATTCCGACCAGCGCACATGCCGTCGCAAGCGCGGCGCCATGCTGTCCCGCCCCTGTCTCGGCTATTACCTTGGTCTTGCCCATGAACTTCGCCAGAAGCGCTTCTCCGAGACAGTGGTTTATTTTATGAGAGCCGGTATGATTCAGATCCTCGCGCTTGATGTAAATGTCAGCGCCGCCGGAATGGCTCGTGAGTTTTTTCGCCAGATAAATGGGGCTGGGCCTGCCTGCATAGTGCGTATAAAGATCCTGAAGCTCGTCCTGAAAATCTCGTGACTGTGAGACCTCTTTATATGACGCCGCAATATCATCCATTACATTCTTCAACACCTCCGGAACATACTGTCCCCCATACTCCCCAAAATAGCCTTTTTCATCGGGCATCGGCCCAAATTTAAATTTAGATGACGTCATACTGTCCTCTTGATATTATATGGCATTTCGCATAAAGTACCGTCCCATACAAGATATAGCAAACCGAATGCGCTATCTGCGCCCCTGAAAGCTTATTCTTGGATCGGCAATGACATACATTATGTCTGCCGCCAAAAGCCCCGCAAGGGTCAACACCCCTCCAAATCCGAAGAGCGCCATCAGGAGAGGGATATCTCTGCTGTTCAGGGCGTTCATCGATAGCAGCCCCATCCCGGGAATACTGAAAACATGCTCCACTATTATGCTTCCGGCAACAAGTCCGGGAATTAATCCGGCGAATAGCGTAATTAATATTATCACGGCATTTCTCAAGGCATGCTTGAAAATTACCGTGGTCTCCGGCAGCCCCTTTGCCCTCGCCGTTCTTATGTAGTCCATATTTATAACGTCCATCATTCCCGAACGCGAGTAACGCGAAAGCCCTGCGAAACCGGCATATGAAAGACAAAATACCGGCAGAATATAGTGCATTGCGGTCGCCCCCAATACATGCCAGGTATTCATTCCCCAGGTATTGTAAACGCTCAGACCTTTCAGCGGGAAAAAAGGGTAACGCCCCCCTTCACAGAACAATGCCTGCAAAACAAGGGCCGCCCAGAACACAGGCAGGGAATAAAGAAAGAAAAGAAAAAATGTCATTGTCTTATCGGAGAATGATTTAGGATAAACAGCCGAGTAAATTCCCGCGGGTATCGCCAACAGATACGTCACAAGAATCGCCCATATGTTAAGAGAGAGCGTAACAGGCAGCCGCTCCAGAATAAGGGCCGCGACCGGTCTGCCCTTGTCCACTGAAACGGAATTACCGAGGTCTCCGCGCATCACAACGCCCGAAAGCCATTTACAGAATCCAACATAAAGAGGCTTGTCCAGGTAAAGCTTGTCCCTCATGACCTGATTGACGGCAAAAGCACCCTTATCCCCCGAAAGCCCTTCTCCCCCGCTTTGACCTTCACCGAACATCGATGCTTTAGCCGGATCACCGGGAGCCAGGCGCAACAAGGCATAACTCACGAACATTATGACAAACAAGGTGATGAATGCCAAGCCCAGCCTTTTTATAAGATAAGAACCCACGCTTTAATCCTTGAATAATTCGGTTTGCGATTTGATTTTTCTAGATTTTACTGCATTTTACTGCTTTTACAAGTGATTTTAATCTCCGTTGCCCGGGTAGCTCAGGGGATAGAGCAGCAGTTTCCTAAACTGTTGGTCGTGGGTTCGATTCCCGCCCCGGGTACCATCCCCCCCCAAAAAAAAACAAGCCGGACGGGTTTTCTCATCGAACGTGATACTCAGACTACGTCTGCTTCTGGAGATTTTTATGGCGCATTTTTAAGAATGAAGCTGGCGCCTCATAAAGACAAATGCTAAAATAAGAAGGTTTAAGTTGGTATGATATTTACACGAATTTGTAAACAGAGCCTAAAAGGGAGAATGTGATGTCCCTACCCAATATTGTATTCGTGATTTGTGACGATCTTGGAATTAATGATTTGCATTGCTATGGTCGTAACGACCACAACACACCCAATATTGACATCCTAGCAACGCAGGGAACCCGCTTTACCTCTGCCTATGCCTCCCAGGCAATTTGTTCTGCGTCGCGCGCTGGTTTGCTGACTGGACTCAATCCAGCGCGCTTGCATCTTACCACATATCTTCCAGGACGCCCCAATACCATATCGCAACGCTTGCTACATCCCGAGATTATGATGCATGTTCCGTTAAGTATCAAAACATTTCCCCGCTATTTTAAGGAAGCCGGTTATGTTACGGGATTCATTGGGAAATGGCATATTGGTAATAAACCGGGCCCAAAAGAACATGGATTTGACTATGTTTATTACCCTGGAGATGGGAAAAACACCGTACCATCAGAGAAGGAAGGCGGCAAAGCAGAATACGAACTAACCAGAGAAACCATCAAATTCATTGAGGAAAACAAGGATAGACCATTTGTGGCCTATCTTGGTCACTATACGCCTCATATTCCCTACACGGCCAAGCAGGATATTGTCGATAAAAACAAGGACGCATTCGAACCGGTTTATGCCGCCCTTATCGAAACACTGGATGATTCGATTGGAATGCTTACAGGAAAACTTGATGAGCTGTGCTTGTCTGAAAACACTATCTTTATCTTTACCTCGGACAATGGAGGACTCCACGTACCGGAATTAAGCCACGAAAAAGTTACACATAACACACCGTATCGCGCTGGAAAGGGATATACTTATGAAGGAGGGCAACGTGTGCCGCTTATTGTTTGCTGGCCAGGACATATTTCTAAAGGGCGCGTGATAGATGCACCAGTCAACAACATAGACTGGATTCCCACATTGTTGGAACTTATCGGATATCCCGTCCCATCTGGCTTAGATGGAATCAGTTTTGCTAAGGGATTGACAGGCAGTGTAATTCCGAATCGAAAATTATTCTGGCATTTTCCACACTACACGAATCAAGGCGGACGCCCTAGCGGTGCAATGCGCGACGGTAATTGGATATTGATCGAACTATACGACGAGGACAGGGCAGAACTCTATGATCTTTCAAAGGATATTGGAGAGCAGCAAGACCTAGCCAGGCGATACCCTGCTCGCATCAATTCGATGTGCGCAGAATTGGATGAATGGCGAAGGGAAAACAAAGTCCAATACAATACACCGAATCCAAATTGCGATGAGAAGCTATACAGAAGGTTTTATGTTGACATGGATCCTAGCAAATTCGAGCCGCTTATTGCGAATGATAAGGAATGGAGTTGCCTCATCAAATGGCAAAAGGAAATGTACGAAATAGGGAAATCGCGCTGATTATAGAAATGGAATACGGGGGTTTTGATGCAAGAACAATAAATGAGGCGGCAAAAACCTCAGGAGAAGAGGCGGCGGGATAACTCCATTTTGGGACTATTTTTCACGTATGGCAAAGAGACATTTCAGGTAGCGGCCTTCTTCAAATTTTACGGGATGGTCGAGGGCATGGGCCGTTTTTTCAATTTCATTCAGGCGGCGGCCTGCTTCCGAAGCGGCTCTGCTGACAGTGGAGAAAAACATTTCGGGGCTTATGCGGCTGGAACATGAGGCCATTATGAATGTGCCGCCCGGGTTTAAGACGTTCAGGCCCATTTTAACAAGCCTTGCATAGGCAGAGAGAGCGTTTTGTACATCGGCCTGCTTCTTGGCGAAAGAAGGCGGATCGATTATCACCATGTCAAAAGTTCTGCCTGCTTTATACATTCCGGAGAGGGTTTCAAAAGCGTCAGCGGCGATGAATTCCTTTTCGGCAGAAGCTATTTTATCATTGAGCTTGTTCAGTTCGAAATTTCTTTTTGCCGCCTCGATTGCGGGTTTGCTTATGTCAAGGCTGGTAACAGAAGTGGCTCCCCCCCTCGCGGCATAGATTGAAAACCCGCCTGTGTAAGAGAAAACATTCAGGACAGTTTTCCCCTCAGCGAGAGCTTCCGCCCTCGAACGGTTATCGCGCTGATCAAGGAAAAAACCTGTCTTCTGTCCGTTAACCGGGTCGGCTTCAAATAATATCCCGTTTTCCCTGAAAATCACCGTATCGCCGGAGCCCTTTAAAGCCATGCCGTTTGTCAAACCATGCGCATATTCAGGGCGCGATTGAATGTTGTTGCTGAGACGCAGGACAATATTTTCCGGCGACATGACATTATCCAGGCCGTTCACGATATCCCTCAAATGGGGTATCCACGCGGGTGTATAGATTTTGATAACCACGGTTTCGGCATAACGGTCGATAATCAGGCCGGGAAGGAGGTCGTTTTCGCCGTTCACGACTCTGTAGGCATTGGTATCACGGTGAAGAAGGCCGAGGCGTTGTTCAGCGGCTTTCCTGAGCCTGCTCTCTAAAAAAGCACCGTTGACTGGCATCTGTTTTCCGAACTGAAGCACCCGCACGCGTATCAGTTCATCGGGGTCATAAAGCCCTATTCCGAGAAATTCCCTTTTCCGATTGAAAAGCACAGCGAGATCTCCAGGAGAGCCTTCCGTGCTCTGGGAAGCCACGCCCTTCCTGAACACCCAAGGGTGCCGCTTGCGTGTAGCACGTTCAGCCTGTGGCGACAAATATATCGCTATCCTTTTTTCAGAGGGCATGGGAAGTTTTTCAAGTATTTCGTTCACTGCTGTATGCTTGCTTCAATACTTATTCTTTGGGTTCTGAGCCATCCTTCTCATGCTCCAACTGTTCGAATTTTGATTTGTCGGCTATTGAAACATGTCCATCAACCTGACCGTTGTCAAGGTGGTTCGCCTCCCGCACTTTAAGGTCGCGAAATAGTCGGAACAGATCGATAAATCCGCCGATACCGAACCAGAAGGTCGAGATTGTCGCCATAGTTCCCGGGACAAGCAGGAAAACTACGAAAAAGTATCGCCCCCACCAGTGCAATGGCCAAGGTGCAATGGCGTTCCAGATAGCCACGACGAGGAAGCAGCCGATAAAGCTATAGATGAAGCTGTAGAGGAAGAACGACCATGCGATGACCTTGTCGCCAGTGGTGTATTCCTTTGTAATGCCAAGCAGTTTGCTGAAGACCGTGCGGAAGGACCATTTTAGCTGTTCCTTATTTTCTCCGTCAAGGTTGTAGATGCCGCGGTGGAGCATCCTGTCGAGATTGAACGGCTCTTTCATTGTGAAGTACGATACGATGCAGTAAAGAGCTAGCGTAATCAGCATTGTTATCAAATAGAATTCATAGCTGTTGACCGGGAATTTGACAGGGTCCATTTTCCAGACAACGTAGGGGTTGAACGGCTTGGAAACGGCTACAAGGAAATTACCTACCGGTTCGACCATATTGATGCTCTGCAGCCACGGATAAACTACGTCGGCCCAGTTGCGCTGGACTAAAATACCGACGACTGACAGTACCATGCCGGTGATAAGCGATGTGAATGCGCCAGCCGTCGTTCCGAAACGGCCATAAAGCCCGAATATCATTACCGGGCCGCAGCCGCCAAGCCACATCGTACACATGATCGTTACGAAAAGGTTGATATAGTCAAGCTGCGCCATAAAAAATGAACCGCAGAAAAAGAAGACACCGATGCCTATCGATACGAAGCGCAGTGCCCATACGTGCTGATTCGGAGTGAAAGGCTTCTTTTTTAGCGGCAGGATAACGTCCTGC
>MHBG01000106.1:0-33932 GCA_001804785.1 Lentisphaerae bacterium GWF2_45_14 | reverse complement strand
TAGATCCGTGAATCGTCGGTAGATATCATCGCTAATACCATCAGGAGACAGAAAAGTCCCACGAGTCCCGTCGGAAGCATCTTGCGCATCGACGTACCCAGCATCATCTGGTGAAAAAGCGTCCGGAACTGCTGGAATTTTGCGTTCCCCTCGGATTCACCTTCGAACTCTTTGAGAGTTTCATGTGCTGTCTTGAGCAGGGGCGTGTCAAGATTAGCATCCTGTGAAAGCGGTTTGTCTACACCAATCTGATGAAATTGCGCAGGTACCGAGTTGATTCTGGCATTGAAGATTTTTCGTTTCGCATCGTCGGGCACCAGCTCCCGGGATACGCGGGCGGAAATGTCGTCTCTTACGGATTTTGCCTGCGGCGCCCAGTTGCGATGGTTCATCAGAGTGATTATGGTTACGGCGATAAGTACATAAAATATCGAAGTAACCGCGCCTCTCCAAGTGCCGAGGAGTCCGGCCATCTTCTGTTCGTGCGGACTCTTTGCCGCGGAACTTGTGCCTGAACCGATCCAGCTTGCGCGGTGAAGGATCGATGTAAAGACTACTACAACTACAAGGAAGAGATTGAAGTCGCGCAGATTTGAGAGGTCGTATGGGTTGATGAAACTCTCTCCCTGTACCCGGTCCATCATCACGGGAACAATCTCGTTGGACCAGCTGAAAGTATAAAGTATGAATATCACAAAAACGATAATCAGCGGGAAGCACAGCATGCCCTGAACGGCATCCGTGATTACCAGCGCCAGCGTACCGCCCATGCAGATAATACTTATTGCCAAGGTCAGGCAGATTATCATAATCAGCATGAACGTCGGGATTTCCATTCCGTAGAACTGAATAATTGTCGGCAGGTCAAGGAAATAGATGAAAAATCGCGCCGCGATAGCGGGCATTATCATGTTGGCCAACATTTCGGAGAGACTGCGCAGAGCGGACGCAAAAATACGAAAGGGCCGGTTGTAGCGCATTTCCAGAAATTGGCCGAGCGACATTGCTTTGGTCTCGCGAAAACGGTAAGTACAATAACCGAGCAGTCCCATGGCGATGCCCAGTGGCATTACCAGGTATTGCCAGAATGTCAGGGCGAACCCTGTTTTGTAATGAACTTCCACAAAGGCAACCAGCCCGATAATCGAAAGAGCGTTGGCAATGTCTCCTACGCTTATTACATAGCGGCCGCATACGCGACCCGCAGCCAGAAAGTCCGCCACGCTGCGGATATATCTTCTCGAATAAAGCCCAATGCCTAAGACGAACACCACCGGAATAATCACAATCAGCCAGTCAATCAGTCCCATTTGTTACCTGCCATCCCATAGTTGTAAATTTTTGATTCTAGTTAAAGCTGGTCGCGTCCCAGCATGGAGCCCTGCCCTCACTCACTCAAACCACGAGATTTTTTTAAGACATGAATGGTTACTTCTCAGCAGAACCGATCTTCGTTTCACTGGAACAGTCTATATTTAACATGAACACGCAGAAATAGCAAGATTACATTGCTATTTTGTGCAATATTTTTCCCCTGAATCACATTTACGCCGAAAATCAGGAGTCTTAGGAGAATGAGATTACGGCCTTGTCAATTCCCAGTTCGCCGCAATGGACTGCACAAGGCTTCTTATTCCATAAACGCATCTGCTCATCCCATGGATCAACTATCGAAAGCTTTCCCTTAAGGGCAGTGAAAACATCTGGCAGGTCAAACTTTTTCAACACGCCAAACAGCATGTGCGAAAATGGCCATTTGTAAGCGATGGCTTCTGCAAGTTCCTGATAGGAAAGAAGCGCATTACACAAGATTGTTTTTTTAACATTTCCGGAAAGCAGTGCGGCAAAAACTGCCGGAACTGCGCCAAGTCCGCGCCCTGAAAGCGTTATATCGTTAAAGCCGGCGCTCTTCAGGAGATTGAGCGTCATCAGTATATCTTTTACTTTTCCGCCGAGATAGGGTTCCTGCATGAGGCTTCCGCAACATCCGTAGAAGAAATCCGTTTCATATGGAGCGAAGAAATCTTCAGGGAATCCGCATGAGACCGCGGCAGTTTCTCCGATACCTCTTATGTCCAGAGAGAAAACGGTCGTTCCTTCTTCGTGAGCCGGAATTTTCCCGTCGTTGAAGTCCGAACGAGTCGAGAGATGCGGAATATGCAGAACGGCCGTCTTTCCCATATCCAGAAAATGGGTTGGTGCATTCTTTGTGAAGCTGAAAAGTATAGCCTGAATGCCGGGCTCGCTTTCCACTGCAAAACGGTTCACGAAAAGGAAAAGCTCGTCCTCGTAACGCTCGCGGATTTTTCTGTAGTGCGGTACGGAATCCGTCATCTTCACCGCAAGCATGGAAGAAACGGTTTTGGAAAGTTCTTTTATTGACGGGACTTTTCTTTTTTTGCGCAGTTCGACGGCTTTTCCCGCGGTGAGTTCAAAGATAGGATGGGCATTTTTGAAATCTGTGAGGAGCTGTCCTGATTTCGATACTGAAAGATTTTCATGCGTTTCCAGTTTTATTTCCGGTTCCGCGGCCTTGCCCTTCACGCCTGCGTGTTTCAAAAAGAATTTGTACATCGCCTCGCGGTTCTTAAGGTGGTAGCCGTGAGAATCCGGGCCAGTAAAAGACTCGACATCGTCTTCATGTCCAAGTATCCTATAAATACGTTTTATCTGAGTAAAGGTCTTTTCGGTGCCGCGCGGGTCAAAAAAATCATTTTTCTGAGCCAGAAGCAATGTCGGGCGGGGAGCATGCGCGAGAAAAAGGTCCCCCATATCAAGACCGTATTTGAAAAATCCCGGTGGGTTCTGCTCCGCGTCCTGTGGTAGTTCGTTCTCGATATTATGAAGATATGTTGTCACGTAACAGCTTGGCGCCGTCATTGTTATTCTTTCGTCGAGAGCGCCGATGAATGACGTGAGGGTTCCGCCGCCGGAGTTGCCGGTCATGCCGACTCTGGACGTATCGACTTCCGGCCTCGACAAGAGATAGTCGAGCGCGCGGATACCATCCCACACGCGCCATGAACCGAAAAATTCTCCTGCAAGCTGCATGTGGTTGCCTGACATATTATGTTTGGCGCAAAGCCCTTCCGGTATCAGCGGATGCTTTTCTCTGAGATACTGCTGCCGCTCACCCTGTTCTATCGGATCGTAGATAAGAACCGCGAAGCCCTTGAGCGCCAGCCCTATGCAGAAACTTTGGTACGGCTCTGCAGCCTTGCCTGTGTCGGAATGCCCGCATGCCCCGAGCACTGCCGGAACTTTTCCCTTTATTCCGGAAGGCAGATATAAATTCGCGCTGACGTAAAAGCCAGGACGGCTCTCGAATACGATTTTTTCGATTGAGTATCCGTCTTTTTTCAAAACACCTGTCGTCTTCGCATTAAGAGGGGTTTTAGCGGGAAATACTCCAAAGCATTTCTTTATTTTGGAACGGACGTCCGAAACATATTTTTCGGCATCTTTCCTATTTTTAATGGAGGTAAGCTTCTTGCTTCTATCGTTCATCACAACGCGAAGCTTATTCACATAATAATCCTGGATCATGTGACCGTAAGGCGTTATTTCCTTCATTCCCGTTACCTTTCAAATATGCTTTTTGATAATCCGCCGCATTTCCCGGCGATATCTTTAAATTCCTTTTCGAACGCATTCAAATTCTTAGTTGCCAGTGCCTTCCCGTCGCTCATGGCCGGATTGATAAATCGAAGTTGTCCATTCACAAGTGCGGCTGCAAGAGAAACGTCGCCCCATCTCAATATTCCGGGCAGGTAGCTTGCCATCGTAAAAAACGTCGGCTGCGTCCCCTTGTCGAAAGCAAAACTAAGCGGAATTTTTTCAAGTATAAGGTTTGATTTCCCGGAAGTCAAGGCTGCTGCAAAAAGAGCGGCGAGTCCTGCGTCCCCGATTCCATAAAGGGTTATTTCCGAAGCTTCTTGAAAATCCTTCAGAAAAGAAGAAAGCAGCAAATAATCCTTAACCCATTCGCCCATAATGGAATATCCGAGCCAGAGGGCGGAACGACTGATCGCATGATAATGCGGAAGAGACTGAGGGTCTGTTGTTGTGTCCGTTTCTCCAGAGGCCCATAGATCAAAAAGAAGAACGCCTTTGCCTGACGCCAGCGCCTTTTTCATGATTTCATTTTCGGCGAGTTCGCCTTTGCCGCAGGGAGAGGCCAAGGCCATATATTCTGACTTTTTCCCGACAGGTTTCCGCAGGAGAACCGGAATCATTCGCCCGCATTCAGTTTCAAGAGCGAAACGTTCCCACTCTCCGGCAGTTGAATAAACATGAAGTTGTTTCAATGCCAAATTTTTATTGATTCTGAGGATTTTCAAAAGGTCTTTTCTTGCGGTTTCGGCGTCCATTCTTTTTTTGCCGAGGAAACCTTTTCTGAGAGCCATGCCTTGTTTATGACAGTGCTCCGCAATTGAAACTACCTTGTCACTTCTCTTCCCTTTTTTGAAGACCATCAATTTTTCTTCGGCAAGCGTCTCGAAGTCTTTCTCAGTCTTGGGCGCGCCATGTCCTATGCCTTTGAGATGGAGGTCGAAGAAGCCCAGCATAGCCTCCCTGATCTCCGGCCAGTAACCGTGCGGCATATTGAATACCTGATAAGTGAATTTTTCATCCGTGCCGTAGAGCTGGAAAATCTTTCTGGCCTCGGCATAAGTACGCAGCATTTCGGCCGGGTAAAAAGTAGGATTTGAATCGCCGAGGCAGTTGCATATTTTCATCGCGTTCGGAGCGGCAAGAGCAAGTACGCCCGATTCTTCCGTATAGGTCAGACCGTCGGGAAGAAGTTCGCATATGCAGTTGCTAGCCATGACATAGGACTGGAATGAGCCTACGCTTACGACAGGGACGCTTGCCTTGACCCTTTCGTCCATTGCCGCAAGCCACATCGTTTGATTCCCGCCACCGCTTGCGCCGGTTGCGCCGATTTTTGAAGAGTCAACATAGCCAAGAGAACAGAGCAAATCGACCCCGCGCATATTGTCAACTATCTGAGACCCCATCAGCGTCTCGCCGATATTCATCAACGACGCACCCAGCGTTCCTCCGTGGTATTCGAAAACACCGTGCTCTGTGGAACGTTCGCCCGACCCGAAGGCATCGACAGTAAGGCAGACATAAGCATTTTGGGCAAGGCTGTGACCTCTTCCCTGAACACGCTCGGCAAGCCGTCCCTGCGCCCAGTGCCCGTGCATGCATATGACTCCGGGGAAGGGGCCTTTCCCGTCGGGAATATAAAGATTGCCTGTTACGTAGAAGTCCTTGCGGCTCTGGTAGTAAACTTTTTTTACCGTATAGCCGTCCATTTTGACTTCGCCGGTTTCGTGATAATCAAGCTCAAGGCCATGATCCACGGTAACGCCGAGTGAGTCCCATAGTCTTTTGCGGAGTTTTTCCCTGGCTTTTTTCCAGTCGCCGATTTTTTCCGGCAACTGATGAACTCGGAATGCTTTTGCCGCCTCGTTTTTAAGACTTGACGAAATATAATCAGAGAACGGTTCTCTCCAGACATTAGGCAGTTTCATCATTCGTTCAACCTCCCTGCTTGATTTTTCTAGTAATTTCGAAATCTGCCTTCTGAAGCTTCTGAATCTCAGGAATAAGCCTGGAAGCTTCCTCTACACGTCTCTCTTCGACTAGCCTCAAATATGTATTCATGAGCTCGCAGTGCGCTTCGCAGGTGAAGAGGTTGCGCAAGGTGACCATTCGCTGAAAGGTTGCATCGTCTGAATAGGGATCTTCGGGCCAGGCTGTCATGCTTCCTCGATAACCGCCCTGTGCTGCCCATGCCTCCCAGAAAGCGAGGGATTTTTTGTCGTCTGCTGTTATTTTGGAAAGCTTATCGATGTACTTAAAAAATTCCCCTGCGCTTTTTTTGTCAAAACGCTTGAGACGCACGCCGTCACCTGCGAAAGTTGTCGGAATGATTTCTAAGGAAAGAACGGAACCGGCGGCAAACTTAAGCTTGACGGAATAACCTGTCCACCAGAAATTGAATGGATCGATCTCCCTGTCCCAGTCGAACTGGAAATTGCCGAGGCTGTATATTATCGGCACGCCGTTATGGATTTCGATTCCCTGCGGGCAGTGAGTGTGCATGGCCACGACGGCGGTTGCGCCGGCGTCGGCAAATGCCTTGTAGGTCTTTCTCATTCTGGGGCTTGGAATAGGGTTCTGTTCATTGCCTCCATGAATAGTAACAATCGTTATATCAGACTTATATGAGACTTCTCTTATTTCCTTTATATTTTCGAGGGGGTCGAGGGTTGACGCGCCCGGCTTGTTCGCATTTGCTCCGCCGAACTCATTTTCAGCATAGTTAAGGATTGAAATCCTGAGGTCATTTTTCTTTATGGAAAGAGCTTTGCGCGCCTCTGCAAGATTTTTCCCTGCTCCACAGAAACGTATTTTGTTCTTTTTTAGTATTTCCATCGTCTCAGTAACGGGCTTTGCTCCGTGATCGCCAATATGGTTATTGGCCAGAAGAGCAATATCAAAAGAACCTTTTTTAAGGAAGTCAACGCATCCCGGGTCAGCCTTGAGGTTGGGACCGGATTTTTTTATCGGAGTATTTGCATTCGTCAACGGCGCTTCAAGATTGACTACCCTCAAATCACAGGAATCCAGAACATCCTTAATCTCGGAGAGCATTTCCGCTGATTTACCCTCAAGAATGGCTAATTGTGCCCTGTAACGCGGACAAAAATCCCCTGTAAATAGTATTTCGACCGATTTCGTACGGGATGAGACTTTTTTCAAGATTACCGCCCCCGTCGCAAACGTTTGCGTTGCTTTAGCAGATTTCATTCTTTTAAATCCTCAATTTGTGAAAAAATAAATCCTTGAAGACTACTATAGTAGTGTAGGCAAAAGCAAAGTCAATACTTTTGGAAAATAAAGAGGATAATTTCCAATCCCGAAATTGTAATAAGGAAATTCCTGATATATAATCATTCTTTAATCCAAAAAATATTAAAGCCCTTGAATATGGACACAATAGCCCCGCTGGATCTGTTGCCTTTGGAAATAGGGCATCAGAAAGTTTTCGATGATTATTACAGAAATTTTCCTGGCTTTTATTCTTGTGAATACAGCTTCAGGACACTTTATCTATGGAATGATTCCTATCCCGTAAAATGGAAAATCCATTCATCACGACTCCTCATCTACCACGCAGGCACAGATTTTATAATGTTCCCGCCCGGCAAGCCTTTCACAGTACAGGAATTTTTGAAAATATCTGATTTATTCGCTTCCCGCGGATACTCCGGCAACTATTCCTTTGTCCCGAAAAAATATGTCGAAGACAACCCTGAACTGAAAAATCATTTTTACATAAAGCACAATTCCGGCAACGCCGACTATGTCTACAGCGCGGAAAAGCTCATGACCCTGAGCGGTCGCCTTTCAAAAAAGAAAAATCTCATTGCTCAGTTCGAACGAAAAAATCCCGCTTACTTATGCCGCCCCTTGAACAGTTCCGAACTCTTATATGCGTCAGGGCTTTCACTTGAATGGGAAAACGGAAACAGCCGCCCCCTGCACCCCCTTTCAATGGAAACCAAAGCAATCAGAAGGGCCATAGAATACTTCAGTGAACTCAACCTCGAAACACTGGGAATATTTTCAGAAAACAAGTTCGAAGCTTACTCAATATTCAGCTTCTTCTGCAATGAGACTTACCTTGTCCACTTCGAAAAAAGCAACCCGGAGCAAAAAGGCGCATTCCAGACGATAAATAGGGAAACGGCCAAGTACCTCAGAAGTAAATGCCGCTTTATCAACAGGGAACAGGACCTCGGCATCCCCGGACTCAGAAAAGCAAAGCAGTCATATCACCCCGACTTCATGATCTCCACCTATATGCTTATAAGAAAAAAATAAGGACGGTTGTCCCCAGCTCTTCACAGAGCTATATTAGCCCTAAGAAATGGAGTCTCAGCAATGTGCGGTATAGCCGGGGAAATCAGCCTGAATGGAAAAGTATCTGAAAAAAGCAGTGTTCCAGCAATGCTCAACGCAATGCGCCACCGCGGTCCAGACGACGAAGGCATCTTCAACTCAGGCCCCGTAACTATCGGACAGAGAAGGCTTTCTATTGTAGGTATCAAAAACGGACATCAGCCTATTTCAAATGAGGATAAATCGGCATGGACAGTCTGCAACGGCGAAATATACAACTATCCGGAACTGAAAGAAGACCTTGAGTCAAGAGGACACATCTTCGGCACGTCCACCGATTCCGAAGTCATCGTGCACCTCTACGAAGAGTACGGGACCGAAATGACTTCGCATCTGGAAGGAATGTTCGCGTTCGCAATATATGACACTAAAAAATCCCTGATACTACTGGCTCGGGACAGGGTTGGGAAGAAGCCCCTTTATTACTTCAGGAGAGGCAACATTTTTGCGTTCGCCAGCGAACTGAGAGCGCTCGCATGCCACGAAGCGATGCCGCGCGATCTTTCGCTTCAGGCGCTCAGCGACTACTTTTCCTTTCAGTACGTACCGCAGCCGGGAACAATATTTGAAGATGTTTTCAAGCTCCAGCCCGCACATCAGCTTGAACTGAAAATCAACGATAATGGCGGCATCAGGATTAAACGCTACTGGACTCTCTCCTACGCCACTAAAAGCGATGCCCCATACACAACGGCGTCAAAGGAACTGAAAGGCCTTGTTACCGAATCGATAAGGGCGCGATTGATGTCGGATGTGCCTTATGGCGTATTTCTTTCAGGCGGAGTGGATTCCACAATAATAGCAGGAGTTATGGCGGAAATATGCGAAAGCCCGGTAAAGGCATTTTCCATAGGCTTTGACGATCCGCTCTATGATGAAAGAAAATTCGCCGAAGCCGCAGTGAAACATATAAATGCCGTCTGCGGCGCAAATAAAATAGAGCATATAGTAAAAGTCGTTAAACCCGATGATTTTGAGTCAGTTAAGGCATTAGCTCTCAACTTTGGGGAACCTTATTGCGATGCGTCAATGCTCCCGACCTTCCTTCTGAGCCGCTTCACCCGCGAACATGTAAAGGTAGCTCTAAGCGGCGATGGAGCCGACGAACTATTTGCCGGTTACAACCGCTATCTCGCCCTCAAGTGCCTCCAGTATATCGAATTGATTCCGCAGCCGCTGAGAAGAACGCTATTCAATGCCATCGGGAAAATCCTTCCTCAAAAAACAGAGGAGAGAACGGCGCTTGGAACCATTCAGCGAATGCTCAAGGCCGCGGCCTCCGACAGCGCGGAACGTTACTTCGGCCTCATCTGCCGCTTCGATGAGGATGCAAAATCTTCCGTCTATGGAAAGGCTTTCACTGGACAAAAACTCACAGACAGCAGGAAATTCCTGGATGCATTGATAAGCTCGGCAACGGCACACTGCCAGACCGAAAAAATAATGGAGGCCGAATTTCACAGCTATTTACCGTGCGACATTCTTCCTAAGGTCGATATTGCCTCAATGGCCGCATCGCTCGAAGTAAGATGCCCGTTCCTTGATCGCAAAATAGTGGAATTTGCGGCAGCGCTCCCCTTTGACTTCAAACAGAACAGATTTACCCGCAAGAAGATACTCGTGGACTCCTTCCATGAACTCATCCCTGAAATAATCCTTAACCGTCCTAAAAAGGGATTCGGGACCCCCCTCGCCTCATGGTTCCGCGGTCCCTGGCGCGAAATTCTAAAAAGCCATCTACTTGAGGGCAAAGCTGTAGAATTAGGATATCTGAAAAGAGAAGGCATTCTTACAATGCTCAATTCTCACGTCTCAATGAAAGCCGATTACAGCTACCAGCTTTGGGCAATGCTGATATTTGAACTCTTCCTGGAAAACCTCACGGCTGGAGCAATTTGAAGCCGCTCTCCGGCTCAAGCCTCCTGCATGCCGTCGAATTCAGCAGCTCAACAAGCACAATCTCCAGGACATGCCAGACGTTTACCCCTGCCCTCACACACCCCGTAACGGAAGAATCCTTCCGCCCGCAAGCAGCATGCATGTGCAAAATAGGATTGCCGTCCTCGTCGGGAAAAATAGTCCCGGTTCCGGAAATCTCATGCACACCGTCAAGCACAATCTGCATCGGATTTATTTGGGAGGCACGTCCGTCTTCCGGCCCGACAATGAGACGGCTTCCGCTGTCAGCCCCGCCGACTGCGATAAGATAGGCCGCATTTATTACCTGAGCCTTAGCGAACTTCTCAACTTCTTCATGGAGCACGTCCCCGTCTTCCAGCCTTATAACGAAGATCCGTCCCTGACTTGCCATAGAATATTTCATCGCTTCCCTTCTTTCCCTGTTTAATTTAAGCCCAATAATTTTCGTTTATATTTCCTCTCTTTACAAGTTTTTTGACTCAAAAACTCTCAAAAAAACAGCTCAAGTACATTTTTTCTCTTAATTTTAGGGGAAATTAATTATTTCCATTTGATTTTAGTTGTTGAAATGATATATAATCAGCACGAGATGGGACCTGTCAAGGTTAAAAATCTTATAGAAAAACAAAAAATCGAGAGGAGTAGAGGCATGAAGTTCTACAACGTCAAAAAGCGTGAGTCAGTCGACGTCCCCGAAAACAAGTGCACAAAAGTTGTGTACAAGAGAAAAACATCCAAGGGGACACAGGAACGCTATGCTGTAAGGGCGAAAGACAATGACGGGACGAACCTCACCAAATTTGTCAACAAAGCCACTTTTGACAAACTCTCCTGCCCGGTAAGTAAATAATCAAGTTTAAAAAGGCCCCGTCGCCTGACGGGGCTTTTTTTTTGTATATGAACATAACTTCATTAATAGAAAAGGCTTCTGAGCTTTCAGGTACGCCTGAGATCTTCGGGGATGCCAACACATTAAAAGGGCATGATTTTTTTTTCAGGGCCGCGCTTATCCTCGAAAAAAAATCATCCCGCCGCGAGGCCGAATTCATGTATCGGGCTGCACTTGAGGAAAATCCCGGACATCTGCCGTCCATCATAAATCTCGCGTCTATCTGCAAATCAACAGGCCGCATAGCGGAAGCATTTTCTCTTGTCTCATCGGCTTTGGCATCAGAGAACTCCGTCAGCGAACTGCATGAGGCTATGGGAAATATCCTGACAGCTGCCGGGAAGGCGGCTGAGGCGCTGGAGGAATTCAAAAAGGCATTGGATATCTCGCCAAACAACCTACGACTTATATCCAACAATCTTCTCACAATGAATTATGTCGAAAACATTTCATCCTCAGACCTTTACAAAGCGCACGCTGAAGCCGGCAGGCGCATCGGACTTTCGGTAAAAAAACACCATCACGAGAAACCATTTTTTTCAAAACAAAAACTTAAACTCGGTTTCGTATCGGCTGATTTCAAACGTCATTCGGTAGCGTTTTTCTTCGAACCTGTCCTCTCTCTGCTCAATCGGGACGAATTCGAAATTTTTCTTTACTCAGACACGAAGGAATACGACGATATCACGTCGAGGATTAAGGGATTAGGCAACTGGCGCGATACCACATACCTGCGTGACGAAGAGGCAGACGAATTGATAAAAAAAGATGGTATTGATATACTTGTAGACCTTTCAGGGCATACGGCCATGAGAATGAGGCTTTTCGCCATGAAGCCGGCCCCTCTTCAGATTACGTGGCTGGGTTCCCCCACCACCACGGGGCTTTCCGAAATGGACTGGCGGATTACCGACGAATTGGCCGACCTGCCGGGCCAGGAGTCTTTTCATTCAGAAAAACTTCTCAGGATTCCGGGGGGCTTTCAGGTCTATGCGCCGCCCGCCGATGCGCCGGACGTAACCGAAATGCCGTGCATCGAGAACTCGTTTTTCACATTCGGCTCATTCAACGGCCTTCAGAAAATAACCCCCGGAATCATCCAGATGTGGGCGCGCATCCTTAAAAGTGTCTCAGGATCAAAGCTTTTCCTGAAGGCCAACGGCCTTAACGATCCTGCAGTAACCAAATACTTATCAGAGTCTTTCGAAAAAGAGGGAATCCAGGAAGACAGAATAATATTCTCAGGGCTGACAGGAACTCTTTATGAACATCTTAAGGCATATTCCCGTGTTGACCTGGCTCTCGACACATTTCCATACAATGGTGTCACGACCACATGCGAGGCGCTTTGGATGGGAGTACCAGTCCTTACACTCGCAGGGGAAAGACATACCGGACGTGTAGGACTTTCAATCCTGAAACGGCTTGGACTTGAATCTTTTATAGCTGAAAGTAAGTCTTCATATATTGTCGCGGCACGTGCCGCGGCCCTCAATACTGAAGTGCTCCGGGGCCTTAGGCAAAATCTAAGAAAGATAATGGCATCATCCTCGCTCTGCGATGCCGTCGGGTTTACCCGTAGATTTGAAGAGGCAATAAAAACAGCATGGTGTGATTATTCTGAAGCGGGCGACAAAAGCCAGGTATAATGCAGGAGCTTCTCATTCGACGAGCTTATGGAATATACTCTGAGGGAAAGACTTAGTTTTCTTTCATTTATCTCGCCCAATTCAATTGGAACAGGGGAACCGGTTCCGAAGGCTGTAAATGAGTTCACTATAAAAATATCCGTCCCGGATGTCGAAATATTCTTTAAATCTATGCGGGGGGACTTATTGGTATCATCATCCTTAAAAAATATTCTAAAAAAACAATCTGAGCCTTCTATGGAAAAACGCATTTCAAGGGGATTGTCCTTATAAGCTATCACTGACCCTGTGGCAATAACGTCCGATTCGCCGCATTTAATCTTCATCTGTAGCCTCCTCCAGATACCATGTGTAATGAAATATATAAGGCTCGGCACCGCCGAGCGAATCTATTCGGTAAGAAAGGAAAAGCGTTTTCCCGTTGATATTTCCGAGACAGAGCGGCTCAGGATTCGCATTGTCCACGGCACCGGCTGGAAAATTCAAAAAAGTTATCTGAAGAATGCCGCCGGAAGCCTTCCGCAACTCGGTTTTCGATGCACACTTAATGTCGTCAACCACATTGATAATAAAGCGAAACTGGGGCGGTGGAGATACCTCTTCAAAGATAAAATAAAGTGGAACAGAGGAGCGACAGACAATTGAGCCGTTTTCGATAACAGTTGAATCCCCGCTGGAAATTGTCAACGCTTCACCTGGCAATGGAAAGACCTTCCGAAAGTTGTTCAACTGTTTCGGCAAATTTGTCGAGAGCTGCCTTGACTGGCGCCGGCTTTGAGAGATCGACCCCGGCGTGGCGAAGAACATCGAGGGAATCCATGGAATCGCCGGCCTTGAGGAAACCTAGGTAGGCATGAAGCTTTTCCGCACTTCCTCCGATGATACTTTTTGAAAAAGCCGCGGCGGCGGAGAAGCCTGTCGCATACTTATAGACATAGAAATCGTAGTAGAAGTGCGGAATCCTGGCCCATTCCATGGCAACACGCTTGTCAGCCTTGACGAAGCCGCCGTGATATTCAGAATGCAATTTCAGATAATTCTCGCAGAGAACATCGGCGGTAAGCGGCTCCGAGGCTTCGGTCTTTTCGTGGATAAGCTTTTCGAATTCCGCAAACATGGTCTGCCTGTAGACGGTGCCTCGAATCTCATCGGCAAGATGGTTCATAAGGTAGTTTCTGAATGACTTATCTTTATTTTTCTTCAGCAGGTATTCGTAGAGAAGCATCTCGTTTGTGGTAGAGGCGACTTCCGCAACAAAAATACTGTAGTCGGCATAATGGAAATCCTGATGGTGATTTGAGTACCAGGAGTGCATTGAATGCCCCAGTTCGTGCGCAAGAGTAAATACGCTGTTCAGTGTGCCGTTATAGTTCATGAGGACATAGGGAAACGAATCATAGCAACCGCTGGAGTAGGCGCCTGACTTTTTGCCTTTATTCTCCATCACGTCTATCCATCTTGACTTAAAGGCGGTTCTGAGAACAGAGCAGTATTCATCCCCCATGGGTTTACAGGCTTCAAACACCCATTTACATGCATCGGCCCAGGAAATCTCGAGGTTGCTTTCAGGAACGAGCGGGTTATACATGTCGAACATATCAAGTTTCTTAAGTCCCAGAGATCTAGCCCTGAGCTCGAAATAATCGAAGAGCGCGGGGAGCTTTGACCTTACGGTTTTGATCAGATTGTCATACACATCCAGGGGAATATTGTCTCCGTCCAGCGAGGCGGCCAGAGCGGAGGGAAATTTTCTAAGTTTCGCATTTACTGCATGAGATTTCACGGTACCGGAAAGCGTTGCCGCGAGCGTATTCCTGTATTTTTCATAGGTATCGTACATGGCGGAAAACGCTGATTTTCTAACTTTGCGGTCAGGTTCCTCGAGAAACTTTATATAATTGCCGTGGGTCAGCTCTTTCTTTTCGCCCGCCGAGTCTTTGAGAACAGGAAACTTCAAGTCGGCATTGCTGAAGAGGGAAAATGTTTTGTACGGGGTTGAAAGCGTGTCGGACAAAACGCCGAGTACCCTTTCCTCCGGCGCAGAAAGAGTGTGAGACTTTGTCCTTTTGACATCCTCGAGGGTACGCTTGTAAAAGGCAAGCTCCGGAGCCGCGAGATATTTATCGAAGACCTCTTCCGGCAGAGCGACGAGTTCCGGCTCGAACCAAGATATTTCGCCTTCTATTTCGGAAAGCTTGGATTCGACCCGCTCAATGCGGGCGAGATTTCTGGAATTGCCGGTATCTTCATCCGATTTAAGATGCGCGTAAGTATAAATTTTTTCGGAAAGACGGTCAAGTTCATCGTCCTTTTTAAGAGCGTCAAAAAGAAGCGTCGCGGATTCGCCGAGCTTTCCCTTAAAGGCTAAGAATTCATTGAGAAGTCCGTCAAGCTTTCCGAAATCGGCCATCCATTCATCATTGGAACGATAAAGGACGGAGAGATCCCATTTCATATCGTTGGGAATATCTTTTCTTTCTTGGATTTTATGCATGCGCAGACATCCTTCAGTCTTTAAGAGTATCGAAGAAGTCCTGAATCGGCATTATTTTCTTCAGGGCATCGACATTGCACCCTGTCATAAAAAGTGAGTTTTCAGTATCTCCGCTCCAAGTGGCAAGAAGCGCCTTTGCTATGCAGAACGGTGCCTTCTTGGGATTGCATGTCCTGAGGCAGCGATAGGGGCAGGAAAAACGTTCGCGTTCACCCTTAAGAACTCTTTCAACAAGAGGCGACTTCAATACCCTGACAGGAAGTCCGACAGGGCTTCTTATGACGACAACGTCATCGTCTGTCGACTTTATATAAAATTCCTTGCTTTTAACGTCCAACCCTGCTTCTTCGGCAGTTATGAAAAAAGTCCCCATTTGCACGCCGTCATATCCGAGAGAGAGCATTTTTTCGATATCCGCCCTTGACGCTATTTCACCGGCTGCAAGGACAGGGACATTGCAGTCGTAGGTCTTAAGCACCTCTTTGACTTCCGGGAGGAGTTTGTCGAGAGAATAGCTTTCCATATCGTCAAGCATCTCATTCGAAAAACCGAGATGTCCGCCGCACCTGGGGCCCTCTACGATAATTGCGTCCGGCTTGCGATTATATTTTCTTATCCAAGCCCTCACTACCACTTCCAGAGCGCGTCCGCTGGAAATGACTGGAATCAGCGCGACGTCGGCGTCGGCGACATATTCAGGAAGCGGTATAGGAAGACCTGCTCCTGAAATAATGAAATCGATTTTTTCGGCTACGCTGGTCCTTACAATCTCTTCGTAGTTGGAGAGAGCCACCATGACGTTTACGCCCACAGGTTTTTTGCCGCCGCAGAGTTCTTTCGCCTTCCTGATTTCGCTTATAAGAAAGCGGTTCGACTCGTTGACGAAGTCGGTCTTGGATTTCTCTATATCGCCAAGGCCGACACTGGCTATCGTCCCGAAGCCGCCGGAATTAACAGTTGCCGCCGCAAGTTCGGCATTGCCGACGCGAACGCCCATGCCTGCCTGAATCACCGGAAACCGGCTTTCTAGATTTCTTATTTTGAGAGAGGGAATTTTCATCGCAAATACTTCGTTTGAATGTTAAATGTAAAAGATGAATCTATAACAATCAAGCATATTTTCAAGTATCCTGCTACAAATACCTGACAAAAAAAGACAATATTACAATGTTATTAAAAATGTTGCAAAACTTTAGCTTCCGCTTTTTGAAATACTTAAATTCAAAGCTATTTTTGTAGTTTCCTTGACTGCAAACTTGATAAAGATAAACAGAAAGGTTCTAAAGCCATGTCAGGACACAGTAAATGGGCCAATATAAAGCATAAAAAAGAAGCAACTGATAAGAAAAAAGGCAAAATATTTTCAAGATTTGCCAAGGAAATAATGGTGGCCGCAAGAACTGGCGGCGGAAATCCAGCCGATAACGCCAGACTCCGCACAGTGTTGGCCGCCGCACGTGCCGGAAACATGCCCAGGGAAAATATCGACAGGGCCATCAAAAAAGGAACCGGCGAACTCACAGGAGCCAACTTCGAGGAAATTACATACGAGGGCTACGGCCCGGGCGGAACAGCGCTCCTCGTCGAATGCCTGACCGACAACCGTAACAGAACCGCTGGCGAAATAAGAATGCTATTTGACAGAAACAACGGTAACATGGCCGGCTCTGGCGCCGTCATGTGGATGTTCAACAGAAAGGCGCGTTTCGTCATCTCCGGCGAATACGCCGACGAAGAAAAGCTCATGGACATTGTCCTCGACGCAGGCGCCGACGATATCCAGGCCGAAGAAGGCATGGCCGAAATCTCAGGTGCACCAGACAGGTTCGGCGACCTGGCGAAAGCACTCGAAGATAAAGGTATAAAAACCGAAGACGCAGGAATCGTCCAGGTACCACAGGATACCATCGAAATAAAAGACCCCGAACTGGCAAAAAAAATACAGAAGCTCGTTGACGCGCTCGAAGATTGCGACGACGCACAGGCGGTGTATTCGAATCACGAAATAGATGCCGACATACTCAATTCTATTTCCTAGACAATAAAGGCTCTCTAATGATAATAATGGGCATCGATACGGCAATCCGCTGCACAGGCTATGGCGTAATCGATGTCCAGTCCGTAAATAAAATGTCGATACTCGACTGCGGAGTCATCAAGAACACACAGTCCATGCCTCACAGCGAGTGCCTTAGACGTCTCTCATGCGGAATAAGGCAACTTGCCGAAACATTCAAGCCAGATGTCGTCTCTATCGAGGACGCCTTTTCAGGGCGTAACGTGAAAACAGCGATGATACTCAGCCTGGCGCGCGGAGCGGCTATCGCGGCACTGGCGGAAAAACATATACCCGTTTACGCATATTCTCCGAAAACCGCCAAAAAGGCCGCCGTCGGCTTCGGCGGAGCGTCAAAAGAACAAGTGGCGTCGATGGCGGCAGCCCTTTTTAACATAAACATAACCGATATCCCGCTTGACTCCACGGACGCACTGGCACTGGCCATATGCCATGCAAACGCAGCATCAAGACCGGAACTTTCCTTCCTTCTTCCCAAGCCGGTTTGAAATAAAATCGTTTACAGTTTCGAAATAATGCTTGACATATCAGGACAATGCAATGTAGATTTACAATAGGGGGTTTTTTGAAAGGCGTTCATTATGCTATCCGAACTAGTCGATCCTAAGGGAAGAATACCATATGACGGGCTCAAAGCCATGCTGGGTCAGATTTCGCTTTCGGAATTTACCGAGCAGGCAAGACATCCGTTCCTTGTCGGGAAAGAACTCTATGACGGCGAACTAAGAAAAAAAGCCGGTGCGTCAAGCTCAACAAGTACAATCCGTTTTACTAACACTGAAACGGATAATCATCTGGAAAACAAGCAGACCCGGCAGGCAATGGATATCTCAGAAAACGATGAGGAAGCCTCGCCCTCAATAACACACGCTATTTACATGCTCAGGAAGAGGCGTTTCGCTCCCGAAGATGAGGAAAATGTGTTCAAAATCGGCAGATCCCAGGACAATGACATAATAATAGCCGACTATGTGATATCCAAGCATCACGCCGAAATCATCCTTTTCCGAAATATGTACTTCATTTTGGACTCAAACTCGACGAACGGAACAAAAGTCAACGGCCGCCCAGTCACCTCTCAGATGAAAATCCAACTCCAAGTCAATTCGGTAATCTCATTCGGGCGTTACGCATTTGTCTTTGCGCCCCCACTCCAGCTCTTCAGAGCTATCCGCCGCGAAATCATTGAGACATAGAACATTCTCCACATCTGAGGTAATAACGTGAAAGACAACCCCTTTCCTGAAAACATAAAAAAAATAGCGATTGCCGCTCCGGCCGGCCCCTGCCCCGAAACGGATTTAATCAAAACACGCGAGACCATCGAGTCGTTTGGAATTTCCGTGACGACAACGCCGAACGCCTTCAGGGGTACGCATGAAAAATACTTTTCAGCGGAACTCCAGAAGCGCGTCGATGACATACATTTGTGCTGGCAGGACAATTCAATTGATCTCGTACTCTGCGCGAGGGGCGGCTACGGCTCCGCAAAGCTGCTGCCTCATCTTGACTGGGACTTGTTGCGATCGAGAGTACTCCCTGTAATGGGATTAAGCGATATAACAGCGCTTCATCTCGGGATGCTTTCCCGCGGCGTCTCATTTGCCATAAGTTCATGCGTCGCAAAAAACTTTATGGGAATGCTTGACGATTCCTTTTCCTTTGACTACATGAAAAAGTCTTTATGCCACGGGAAAAACGAAAAAATAGTTATGCCACAGGAAAAGGAAATCAAAACGGTAAAGGACGGCTCAGCATCAGGTTCCGCCGTACTGGCAAACCT
This sequence comes from Lentisphaerae bacterium GWF2_45_14, assembly GCA_001804785.1. Lineage (GTDB taxonomy): Bacteria > Verrucomicrobiota > Lentisphaeria > Victivallales > GWF2-45-14 > GWF2-45-14. The sequence goes on along the minus strand of MHBG01000106.1, from coordinate 15,140 downwards.
TACGGTGATGGCATCACTTTGCGGGACCGACTTTATGCCCGACCTGAGCGGGGCAGTTCTTTTTCTTGAGGACATTAACGAGCCGCCTTACAAAGTAGACCGGTGCTTGAACCAACTCCAGATGTCTGGAATCATCGGGAAGCTTTCGGCTCTTGTCTTTTCTTCATTTGACGGATGCGGATCCGCATTAGAGCTTGAACACATATTCATGTCTTGCGCTTCAAATGTCAATGGGCCGGTACTCAGCGGATTCCCGTTCGGACACAGTTTTCCGTGTTTTTCATACACTCAGGGCCGCCACATCACGATAAAAGAAGGCGGACTTATCTATACGGCGTAATTCCTTCTGCCGAAAATGGCCGTGCCGATACGGACCAGGGTAGAGCCTTCCTCGACTGCGACGGCATAGTCGCCACTCATCCCCATGGAAAGCTCGGGAAGCTTGACGACAAATTCTGCTTCCATCAAGTCCCTCAATTTTCTGAGGTTGGAGAAAATGTTCCTGAGAGCCTGCTCGTCAGCTTCCAGCGGAGCCATCGTCATAAGCCCCCGGAATGAAAGATTAGCGCATTTAACGGCTTCCGCGGCAAGAAGCATAGCATCTTTTTCCGCCGAGGCCCCGAATTTAGACTCCTCGCCGGAAATATTGAACTCCAGCAGGATTTCGGGTTTGCAGTTATTTTCTCCTGCAAGCCGGTCAATGCGTTGGAGGAGCCTCAGTGAGTCAACCGAATGAATTGACGAAGCGAGCGTTACGGCCTTGAGCACTTTATTGCTCTGCAAGTGGCCGATAAGATGCCACGCAATATCGGATGGAAGAACAGGCGCCTTGAGCTCAAGCTCCTGAACCTTATTTTCACCAAACAAGCGTTGTCCAGCCTCATACGCGGCGATAACGGCCTCATTTGGAAAAGTCTTGCTTACCGCAAGGAGCTTTACATCATCGGCTTTCCTGCCGGATTTCAGGGCGGCGGAAGCCACAGCCTCCCGTACTTGAGCGAGTTGCTGTTTAACATAATCGAAATGCATCAGAACATCCACTCCCCGTTTCTCATCAGAGTTTCCTTGTTGTCAAGTATTATGTCGGGCGATCTTAGGATGCCGTCGATATGAACGGGTACGTCATTGTCCCCACCGAAATTACGGTTGTTGCCGAAGGCAAAATGTACTGTCCCTTTAACTTTTTCATCCTCAAGGAGATTGCCATTGATTTCGGCTTCAGGGTTGGTGCCAATCCCAAACTCGGCCAGAACAAAGCCCTTATCCCCGTATTTTCCGAGTAGATTTTCGAGAGCCTTGGCCCTCTCTCCCTCGAAGAAGACGGCGCGCCCGTCCTTGACATGGATAATAGCGGGCTTGTCGGATTCTTTCCAATCGAAACTGCCGATAGAACCATCTATTACAAGAATGCCGTTTCCGGTGGCAGGTGCCGGAACGGTAAAGACTTCGCCGGCAGGAAGATTGCCGCAGTCGCCGGATTTCGTGATACAGCCGTCGTCATTCTGCACGGGACAGTTCCCAATCCTGAAAATAAGGTCGGTGCCGACCGGGGATGTAACTTTAACTGAATGGCTGCCTGATATTTTCTTAATCCATTTCTCACCGCTTTTCCTGAGAATTTCGGGGTCAGCGCCGAGACCGCGGGCAAAAACATCGCTTGTAATGCCGGGAAGAGTAGCAATCCTCGCGCCGGCTTCCCTTGCTTTTCTGGTGGCGGAGCAGTGTGTAAGAGAATATTTCGTAGGCGCGAGCGCGACTGGATACTTCTTCATTAATTCGCAAGTTTCGGGATCAGGGTCCTGCCCGTTCCCCCCGGTTATCTCAATTTTTCGCATAACCAGCTTTAGTTTCATGATGGCGGCGGCGGACTTGAAAGCGTCGGCGATACTGGTGGTCGACCTGTCATATATGAGGAGGACGTCCTCCGATGCTTTGACGGCCATGCACTTGGAAAGGGCGAGCAGCGCGGAGTGTTCGAGTTTTTCAGCAATATCCATGTCCATAATCCTGCTCACTGTCCTTTGTTTTTATTTTTCAAAGTAAGGTCGGGATGTGCGGTAATGACGAATGTCCCCGGCTCCACGGTTTCGGTAAGCCATACATTACCGCCGATAACCGAGCCTCTTCCGATGGTTATATTGCCCAGAATTGTCGCGCCTGAATATATTGTTGCATCGTCTTCTATGGTCGGATGGCGTTTAAGTCCTTTGATTATTTTACCGCAGGAATCTTTCGGAAAACTAAGGGCGCCCAGGGTAACACCCTGATAAATTTTGACACTATTCCCGATTACAGCGGTCTCACCGATTACAACGCCGGTTCCATGATCGATAAAAATCCCTTTTTCGAGGTGTGCGCCCGGATGGATATCGATTCCAGTCAGCGAGTGGGCGTACTCGGTCATCATTCGCGGCATAAGCGGAACATTTTCATGATACAGCACATGAGCGAGGCGTTGTATTGTTATGGCCTTTATGCCGGGATAACTCATGACAATCTCATCCAGATTCTTTGCGGCAGGGTCGCCCTCAAGAGCGGCGGCGACGTCGAGTTTCATGGTCTCCCTGACATCAGGGAGGCTGTTCAGAAGAAATCTTGCGGCCCTCTCGGAAAGCCCGGCGATATCGCAGGAGTCGCAGCCTGTCATTTTGCAATTATAGCGAAACGCCCTGAAAGTCTGGTCGAGTAGATTATCATAGACACGCGATAGGATTTCTCCGATATTGTAACGTATTGTTTTGAGGCTGTAGTTTTTTTCTCCGCTGAAGCCTGGAAAGACTAGTTCCAACAGGTCCCGCACAATCCCGAGTACCTCTTCCTGGCGCGGGAGATTGAACCCTTCAATATGGTTAATGCCTTTTTCGTCGTTGTAAGTGGCACATAGACTTTCCACCAGTTCATCTATAAAGTCGCAGTGGTTGAGTTCGAGGAGCTTTTGCTGTCCGCAACTGTTCATGGGAAGTTCCTTTCAAATTCAAAAATTTATTCCACGTTTTGTACCTGTTCTCTTATCTTCTCGAGTTCGGTTTTCATTTTTACGATAAGGGGTGAAACGGACGTATCAAGCGCCTTGTTGCCGAGGGTCGTTGTCTCGCGGTTCATTTCCTGAATGAGAAAGTCGAGGCTTCTGCCGCTGGGCGCCTGAGACACACCCGAAATAAAATCGAAAAACTGGATAAAATGACTCCTGAGCCGGGTTATTTCTTCGGAAACATCTGAACGGTCGGAAAAGATGACCAGTTCACGAAGAAGCCTTTCGTCATTGGGCTCTACAGGCAGCTCGGAATCCTTGAGCCTTCGGGTAAGCTTTTCGAGTTGCTTCGCTGGGATTTCCGAAGCGATAGGCTCTATTTCATCGACAAGGTTCCTCAGTGTTTCGAGTTTTTCAGCGAGGTCTTTCCCCATGGCAGCTCCCTCTTTTTCGCGCATCAGGATGAGATATCCAATAGCTGAGCGGAGCGAAGAAAGCAGTATGTTCTCCGTCTCTTTCTGATTAAGCTCAGGCGTGGATTCCTCCACAATCCCCTCGATGGCAGCCAGGTCGGATATGGTCAACGCGCCAGGGATTCCGCTTTTTTTCTGAAAGCTCTCAAATTTTTTCAAGAGCATATCAGCAAGACTCTCATTGAAGGAATAGCTTTTAACGGAACCGCCTGAATAGACGGCCCTGACAGAAACATTTATCATACCACGGCTGACAGCACCTGAAACTATATTTCTCACAAGCGGTTCAAACTCGGAAAGTTCTCTGGGAAGTGAAAGCCTTATCTCCAACTGTTTCCGGTTCACCGATGAAACCTCGGTTATAAGAGAAAGACTGCCATTTGGCGAAGATGCCTCGCCTCTGCCGAAACCTGTCATACTTCTCATTAGTCTTTTTCCTGCCTGTCTTTAAAGATAGATCTTTCGAGTTCCGCATTGTCAACCAGAAATATAACAGCTGGGGTCCATTCGGAAAAATCGTCCCTGCCCGCGCCGGATATAACAATCTTGGCATTTTCTTCGTCGGAATCCCATACGAAAGACCACTGGAGGAAAGACTCCAGCTTGGAGAAGCGCCCTGGAGAGCCGGTAACGTTCTGTATAACGGCCGGAATATCGAAGTCGGTCTCATATATCTTTGGCCTGGCGGTGAGAATACGGTTTTCCTCTTTATATGAAATATATTGTATATTGTTTTGTGCGTAGCTTCTGGCCGCATCAATTGCCTTCTTTATGATAACGTTATGAATTGACAGCTCCTTAGCCGAGATAAAAAATGCCTTATCGGGGAGCCATCCTTCCATGCTGGGCATACCCGTTCCAACGACGGTGATGAGTTTGTCCTTTGAGTCGGACACCCACACAAATGCCCTCTGCTCGTTCACGCCTTCTTTCTCGTTAAAGGCGGTTCCCAGGTCAAAATCAGTTCTGAGGATAAAAGGCTTCTGGGTACTTACAATCTGCTTCATATCGTCAGTGAGGCCTTCAATTGTTTTGACTGCGAACTCGGCGGCCTTTTCGCGAGCTCTTTTCTCGGTCGTATTGCTTCTATAAAGGTCTTCTATGGTGAAATACTTAGCCTGAACCGGTTCCCATTTTTTTAAATCGGCTGTCCCGACACCTGTTATCACGGCCTTCTCATTGCGGTACTCGGTATCCCATACAAAAGATATCTGCCCTTCTCCCGGTGTCTCTTTCCGCGGCAAATCAATTTTCAGATTGGTAGTCAGGATGAGCGGTTTTTTAGTTCTTATCGAAGCTATAAGGTAATCGCTGAGGCGGGGCAGATTTATTACTGCATACTGGCTGGCCTTAATTATAACACTTTCTCTAAAGATGTTATATTTATCGATCTCGGCCTGAGTATAGGTGCGGGAGGATATGGCAGCCCACAAGCCAAAGCCGGACTTTGAAAGGCCGGTAACAACCGCGAATTCGCCTTTGGTATTCGTTTTCCAGACAAAGGATGTCTGAGTAAAATATGTCTCGTCTTTTTCTGTTTTCTTAAGGTCGGATACTGCCGTGGCGAGGCTTTTCTCGTATTCGTCATAACCTTTTTTAAGTACGGACATTATGGCCTTGTCGTAGAGAGGGAAGTCGGTAACGAGTGGCTGCGGGTCCGTGAACCTTATCCTGTTGCGTTCATCGTCCGAAAGGTAAGTAAAATGATCCATCGCATATATCACTGCATTTTTTCTGGCTAGTTCAAATCCCCCATCCGCGGCGACAAAGCGCTTCTTTATGAGCTGGCACGGATACCAGTCGTTCATCCTCATTGAGCTTACGCCAAAAACAACGATGCAGTAGTCCAGCCCCGGCACCTTCCAAACAACGCATTTCTGGACAAGATTGCGCCGGGAGTCCAGGGAACCGTCTTTTTCCCGCTGAAAAACAAGGGATTCCATGATTTCCGGCGGCGCGTAGCGGATGTAGTCCCGCTGGGTCTCTGGCAGGTCTTTAAGCTCGGACAAGGCATATTTCCTTGCGCGCTCAACGGCCTGTGCCATGTAATAGCCGTCCGTTTGACAGCCTCCGCTAAAAAGCGCAAGCGCCACTAGGAGCAGTGCAGCTATTCCAAGAAGACGCATCTTCATTGCTTATTATTCCTTCCTAATTCCGGATTATAATACCAAACTACTTATTTTAGCAATATAAATCAGGAATTCAATGCCCTCGCACCTCAAAAGCTTGAAATAGCTCTGGAAACAGTTAAAATAATGCGGCATTGCCTAATCCCTAAAAACAAAGAAGGGCCCGACCCCAAATGAAAAGATTCATCATCGCAGCATTGCTCGCAGTCACAGTTTCGGTCATCCATGCAGAAGAAAAAGTCGTCATCGCACTGGCCGGAGACTCCACCGTCGCCAGCTATAAAGAACCCGGCATTGCAGGATGGGGTCAGGTAATAGGCAAATTATTCAAAGACAACGCCGAAATAAAGAACTTCGCAGTCGGTGGACGCAGCACGAAAACGTTCATCGCGGAAAAAAGATGGGAAAAACTCCTCGAATCGAAACCGCAGTACATCCTCCTCCAGTTCGGACACAATGACTCCCATGGAAAAGGCAAACCCGAATCAACAGATGCCTCGACAGAATACAAAGAGTTCCTCAGAAAATATGTTGACGACGCTAAAAATGCAGGTGCTCAGATTATTTTCGTAAGCCCCATGCACAGAAGAACTTTCAAAAACGGCAAACTCACTATGGAACTCCTCCCATATGTCAATGCAATGAAGGAAATTGCAAAGGAAAAGGATATCCCCTTTATTGACCTCTACAACTCAAGCGGTACACTCTTCGAGTCGCTCGGCGATGAAAAGTCAGGCCACCTCTCCTGCAAACCGAAAGACCGCACGCACTTCTCCCCGGAGGGCGCAGATAAAATGGCGGAACTCGTTGTCGAAGGACTGAAAAGCTGCGGATCAGACATAACGAAATATCTTAAATAACAGCAATGGAACGCCGAAAGCGAAGACCGCAGTCATTTTATGACATTGAAATAGACCTTCACGGGAAAAACACCGAGGAGGCTGTCGCAATTATAGAGGAAACTGTCTTCGCCAACGGCCCCGCGACCATACTGATAATCCACGGACGAGGCGACGGCATACTCAAACGCGAGATAAGAAAATATCTTCACGAAAGCAAATATGTGAAAAACGTACTCTTCGGAGAGGAAAACAACATACCAGGCGCCGACGGCGTAACTGTGGTTTATACGTAAAGCCATGCAGGGAAAGCTCAGGCATCCTCCATCTCTGAAAACGGCCTGCGCCTTCGAGCGTAAACCGACTGAAGCAAGCCTAGATATATCATCGTACTGAGCATGAACGAACCCCCGTAACTTATAAGCGGAAGCGGAAGCCCAGTAATAGGCATTATCCTGACGCTCATCCCTATATTCACTACGGAATGAAAAAAAAGTGCCGCCGCTATTCCCGTCGCAATGTACTGCCCGAACCTGTCACGCGCCAGCAATGCCGTCCTCAACGCAGATGCTATTAGCAGAAGATACATGGTTATTATCAGAAATGAACCCGCAAAGCCCGTCTCCTCTGCAATTACGGAAAAGATAAAGTCCGTATTGGAAACTGTCTGCGGTAAAAAGCCCAGCGTATTCTGGGTCCCCTGCATATATCCCTTGCCCAATACCCCACCGCTCCCGACCGCAAGTTCAGACTGGAGCTGGTTCCAGCCTCTGTCCTTCCTGTCACGCTCCGGATCAAGGAAAACTAATATCCTTTCCTTCTGATAATTTTTCAGCAACGGATAGTAGCCATTCTTTTCGTTGATTATCTCAACTGAAAGAAGAGTCATGGCCAAGACAAGCCCTGTAATCATTAATCGAAACCTGAGCTTCGAGACAAACGCTATCCCAACCACTATAGGAATTATGACAAGCGCGCTGCCCAGGTCAGGTTCCTTCAGTATCAAAAGAAATGGAACAAGCGCCACACCCCCGAAAAGAGCAAGGTTCCAGAACCGGTTTATGTCAAAATTCCTCATCGATACAATCGTAGACAACATGATAACCACCGCGAATTTCGCAAATTCCGACGGTTGCAGCCTGATTCCCCCTACCTGCAGCCAGCGCGTCGCACCGTAAACCTTCACCCCTACCAAAAAAACAGCGAGAAGAGCAATTATACTCAAAATATAAATGGGAACCGCCCAGTACTTGAAATTCCGGTAGTCCATAAACGCAAGCATTATCCACATCACCGCTCCGGCAAAAAACCATACAACTTGCTTTACCCAGAACAAGCCCGCCGCATCACCGCCAACCTGCTGACCAGTACTATATATAAAAGCAATCCCTACAAAGGAAAGTACCAACATGGGTATTATCTGAAGCAAATCAAAACGGTTGAGTAGCTTCTTCAGAAAATGCCCGAGATCTTTTAACTTTTTTATATAAAAATCTGTCATAGGACCTTCAATTTAGACACCCTGCATAATTAAATCAACCCCAATCCCCGAAAGCTTTGAAGATTTCAAAAAATGACATACATTAAATTCAAGAGAGCAACAACAGGAAGAACCTCATATGTTCACTAATCCTCTGACAGCCGAAGCCTACACAGAAAGGCTCAAAGAAAAAAAGGCGGACTACCGCGGCGACTTCTTCCGCGATCAGACCGCCATCATTCATTCACTCCCCTTCCGACGCCTCAAACACAAAACTCAGGTATTCTTCGCACCCGACAATGACCATATCTGCACAAGAATCGAACACGTCCTCCATGTCGCAACAATAGCCGCAACAATATGCAAAGGACTGAACAGCACCGAAAACTGGCAGCTCAACACCGAAATGGCCTTCGCTATCGGACTCGGACACGACATCGGACACGCCCCCTTCGGGCATTCCGGAGAAAAAGCCCTTAATGAAATATTCCAGGCCGATGTATTCAAACACGAAATCCACGGACTCCGAGTGGCTGACCAGCTGGCCTATGACGGACTCGGACTCAATCTCACATTTGGCGTACGCGATGGCATCATATGCCATTGCGGCGAATCCGATGAAAACGGAATAGCTCCCCGACTCGAAAAATATCAGCTCTCCAACATAAATTCCAGAGGCTCTCTACCTGCCTCCTACGAAGGCTGCATTGCCCGATTTGCCGATAAAATAGCTTACCTCGGACGCGACATAGAAGACGCCGTAACAGCGGGCCTGATCCGGCTTGGCGATATCCCCTCCACAATCAGAAAGGAACTCGGCAGCTCAAACGGCGAGATCATAAACACCCTTGTCAACAACATGATAGAAAACTCCGCACCCGGTCCGGCAATACGATTTTCCGGCGAAAAACATGACCTTCTCCTGTCCCTTAAGAAATTCAATTATGATAATATCTATAAAAATCCAAGAATAATCTCATACGAAAACTATTGTGTAAAAATCATCAAGGCAATTTACGCTCACCTGATGAACGAAAATGATGGAGAACTCAAACTTGACCGCCATTTTTCCGAGTATCGAAAAAAGATGAAAGGACTCTACGACTCCGAAAACGCCAAACTTGAAAGGATTGCCTGCGACTACATTGCGGGAATGACCGATTCCTATGCGCTGGACTGCATGAAACAGATTTCGCTTCCACTCCCGATAGAGTTCCGCTAAAATACCGTTTGATATAAAAGCGATTCATATTATATTAAGGACTTTCTGCAACGAAAACAGGCCAATGTAGCTCAGTTGGTAGAGCAGTTCATTCGTAATGAACAGGTCATCGGTTCGATCCCGATCATTGGCTCCAATTTTCCAAGCTCAAACCCCTTTAAATCAGCCACTTGCAGCAAAACACCCGACTCCCTCTATTTTCTCTAAATACCCCTAAATTCCTACTGTTCGCAACTCGATACACCACCAATACACCACCACTTTTATAAGCAATCGAAGTTTAAAAATGTTTATCATTCCGAAGCCACAACTAATTGAGTGAGGCAGGAAACAGCTTTATGCGAAAAAGATATTGCATTTTAGAGAAAGCCGTATTATAATAACAGTAACTCCATTCCTTATGGCATGGACAAGGTTTCTGGTCCCGTGTACCAGTCAATCACGGGGCGTTTTTTATATCTCCTGTAGGTATACATGACCTTGAGAACAAGAGAAGCGGCTAGTGTTTGTTATGGTATTTTTAAATTTTTCTGTTTCTGAAATTAACGAAACAGGTGTTGATAATTCTTATTCAGGAGCATATTTTGAGCTTGGCAGTAAGAAAAAAGGAAGTTATTTTGAGAGTTGCGGATGCTCATGTATGTAAAAAACAAAACCCAGTTTCCATTCTTCCCAAAACATAAAAATGACGGGCGTCTGACGAACGGACGGAACTGTCTATAACCCTCGGGTCCCCTGCGCCATCATCCTTTCAAATTTTCAATTCCCTATGAGATGGCTGTGAATTAGCTCGTATATTTATCTGTCTTCCATAAATTTCTTGGGCGAAATACGCATTACTTCTTTAAATGTCCGAGAGAAACTCTGAATGCAACTGAATCCAGTGACGGACCCTGTTTCCGATACATTCAGACCTTCAAAAGTCAGCAGTTCGCAGGCTTTGCGGATTCGGAGTTCACGATGTAGCGCAACCGGACCTTTCCCAAATCTGTTTTTAAAAAGCGACCGAAAATATGAAGAACTTAAGCCTATGCTCTTCGCCAGGGACACTACGTCGAGATTGGAGTAGAGGCTTCCGTGGATAAATACAAGGGCTTTCTCCAGCTTTATATCTGTTAATGATTTTTCATGTTTTGAAGCAAGCACTTCTCCAAGAATCTGAATTATCAGTCCGGCAAGTTTCAGGGTCATTTCAGGATTAATCTTGTGGATGCGGCATAATTCTTCAAAGAGCATTTTTACTTGCAGAGGATTAGCCAGTGGAATGAGTCCGCAAAGCGAATCAATGTAGTCGTCTCCAAATTGCGGATGCATGAACTTACTCCACTCTGCCAGATCCCTTACACCGCCGGGGACGCGAAAAAGACGGCTTCTTCCGGAGTCGAAAAGCAGGTCTATATGCGCATAGATACAATGCATGGTTTCAGATGTTCCGCGCATTTCGTGGAGAGTGTCCGGAGGCACCCAGACAAAGTCGTTTTCCTTTACAGGAAACTCTATTCCGTCAACTTTGAAAATCCCTTCCCCGGAACCGATGAAAACCCAGAGGTGGTTAAATGTTTTTCTTTCTCCTACATGCCATTTGGAACGTATCGAGTTTCCGCAAATCGTCACGACAGGACAAAGGCGCGAAAGGCATTCCAGTTTTTCTCTGTCGGGACGGAAAAAGTTGATTTCACGAAGTTCAAGACTCTTCATCCGTTAAAACCCTCATAAAAGTCGTTTCAGTTAAATAAACAGTAATTAGCGTTGAAAATATAATACATGGATATATTGCCTATAAGTAAATAATAGTTATAATCATTAAATAATCAAATCAGCTTGAAGAGAAAGATGGTTAAGCCTTGGAAAAAGTTAACAGAATTAAATAAAACCTTTAAGGGAGATAATAAAAATGAACTTGCTGTCAAAAAAGATCACACCGGATTTTGAAGCGTTCCGAAAATGCATTACAAAAGAAAAGGAGCCGGAACGCGTTCACTTCATCGAATTTTATCATGATGAACCGATTAAAGACTCTGTCTGTGAACGTTTCGGATTGGCTGAAAGTTTAAATGAGAATGATCCATTTTTTAGAATAAAAAGAGAAATCGAGATCCAAAGTTTCCTCGGCTACGAAATGATATATCTTAAAGAGTTTAATCTGAAATTCGACTTGGATTGCAAGAACGATAATAAAGACGTAAAATCTTCCGATCATGTTGCAAACGGCCCTATCCAAACCTGGGAAGACTTTGAAAAATACCCATGGCCGGATGTATCCCAAATGGATTTCAGCATTTTGGAATGGCTCGAAAAAAACCTGCCGGAAAATATGCGTTGCTATTCTTCAATTGCAGTTGGAATGTACAAATATCTTATTGGCCTTGAAGCTATGCTTTATATGATGTTTGACCAGCCTGATCTTTTCCAGGCAGTATTGGAGAAACTCAAAGAATTATATGTAGATTTGTGCAATAAGCTGACCCAATTTTCATGTTATGCCGTATCTTGGGGCGCTGACGACATGGGTTTCAAAACCCAGACTTTTCTTCCGCCGGACTTTCTGAGAAAATACGTTCTTCCCGTTCATAAAGCCTGTGCTGAAGCAAGCCATAAAAATGGAAAATTATATTTCCTTCATTCCTGCGGACAGCTTAAGGAAATTATGGATGACATTATAGATGATGTAAAAATTGACGCAAAACATTCTTTTGAAAATGCCATTAGTCCCGTCACGGAAATGAAAAAGATATATGGCGACAGAATCGGCTTATTGGGAGGCGTCGATGTCGATTTTCTGTGTTCTTCAGATGAAAAAACACTGAGGAAAGGTGTCAGGGAAATACTCGAAACATGTATGCCCGGCGGAGGCTATTGCCTGGGCTCAGGAAATTCGATCGCAAAATATGTCCCTCTGGAAAACTACCTGATAATGCTTGATGAAGGAAGGCATTTTTCGTTGTAGAACTTGCAGGGCGCAAAAACTAATCCCGAAAAATGATGGATGTATAAGCTTCTTATGCTCAAGTACATACTTGATAAGTGCGTTTTCAGGCAAAAAGGTCTTTTTCTGTAAGGGAGTACTCTTTTTTGCAGAACTCGCATTTGATTTTTATAAATGCGTTCGTTCTGAGTAATGCGCTAGTTTTTTTGAATTGAGAGCAGAAGGCTTGCGTCATGGCTTAAACGACGGATCTATCTTCTGCCGTTTGCTGAGGGATGAGCAGATAGGAAATGTCGGCGGATTTATCCTGAGCAAAAATATCAAGGACTTCCTCCATGAATTCTGCGAAAACAAGGAGAAGAAAAACTTATGTGTGTTTTAGGGTTCTTATTCCGAATTCCGCGCAGTAAAACAAGAGATCACAAGGATTTTGGCATTCTTGAGAAAAGGTTAGAAAAACAGTAATTTTTGAGGCTGAAATGCTTAGTGGTGCGCGAGAGGTGCGCCATGCGCATTAATCTCGCTGCCTCAAAATCGGTCTTGAATCGCCTTCCTGAACTCAAAAAGTGTCGAATATGGCTGTATCTCTGCAAAAAATAAAAACACCTGAAAACGGTGCTTTTGGGCACTTTGGCGTCTCCAAACGGTACGAAATGGTACCTCTCTGCGGATTCCGGAGGCTGATGGACAGTGATTCCGAAAATAAATGGACAGTTTTCAGGGGATTCCGGAATGAGTGTCCAAATTCCGTCGGAATCGGTGTCCAGATTGTTCCGGAATGAGTGTCCAGATAAAACAGGAATTGATGTTTGAAATGAATCGGAATCTATTTCCGGAGCGATGGCGCAGCGGGCTTGAAGGCATTACTTTTTACCTTTCAAAAACGAAAGGAAGAAAAAAATGTCCCGGGAAGGAATCGGAATGAGAAAAGTAAAGGAAATAATTCGTCTCAACGAGAGCAGTAAATTGTCGCAGAACGCGATAGCGAAAAGCTGCAAGGTGTCGTCAAGCACGGTGGGAAAAGTATTGAAAAAGTTGAATGAAAAGGATGTAAAAAAGAAACTACCCGACGGCGGAGCGGTGTTGTCCGAGGAGAAAATACAGGACGCGCTGAAGGACGGAAACGTTGTCCTCAAGCGCGACATGCCTGATTTGCAGTACATCGCCAAGGAGTTGAAGCGCAAGGGCGTAACGAGACTTCTATTGTGGGAGGAATATCACGAGCAGCACCCGGAAGGTTACAGTTACAGCCAGTTCTGTTACATCATTCATGGCTGGAAAAAGAACCATGCGACACCTACGATGAGGTTCGAGCACAAGGCCGGAGAAAAGATGTTCGTGGACTGGGCGGGCGACAAGCTGTATTACATGGAAAACGGCATTGAAAAGGAAGGTCATTTGTTTGTGGCGGTGCTTGGCGCTAGCGACTATACATTTGCGGGAGTTTACCCTGATGAAAAGCTCCCTCACTGGATACAGTGGCATGTCGAAGCTTACCAATATTTCGGACGAGTGGCTTTGATGACAGTTCCCGATAATCCTAGAACAGGGGTGAAAACAGCCAGCAAATACGATCCTGAATTAACGCCTGCGTATTATGAGATGGCTGAGCATTTCGGGACTGTGATAATGCCGGCGCGTCCCGGAAAGCCGAGGGACAAGGCGAAGGTCGAGAATGCCGTTCTTTTTGCGGAAAGATGGATAATCGGAGCCTTGAGAAACCGACAGTTTCTGTCGTTTGGAGAGCTGGTTTCGGAAGTGAGGAAAAAGAACGAGGAGCTGAACCGTCGTCCTTTTGGAAAGATGGACGGCAACCGCGAAAAGCTTTTCAACGAAATAGAAAAGCAAGAGCTTAAGCCGTTGCCAGAAAGGGAGTTTTCAATAGGCGAATGGAAGAAATCCACAGTCCACATCGATTACCATGTTCAGCTCGACAACCACTTCTATAGCGTGTACTGGCGCAACATCGGCAAGGAGGTCGAGGCCCGTCTGACTGGCACAACGGTCGAGATTTTCCTGAACGGCGAAAGGATAGCGATCCATAAGAGAAGCTACGAGAAAAATAAGGCAACGACCTTAAAGGAGCATATGCCTGAACCGCACAGCATGTACCTGGCGGAGAGTTCCGACAAGCTCATAGGGGATGCCGCGATAATAGGGCCTTCGTGTCAGGAAGTCGTTAGCAGAATATTGGAAAAGGTTCCGAGGCCGGAAATGGGCTACAGGAGCTGTCTTGGCATCATAAGGCTTGCCAAAAAATATGGAGCTGAACGACTTGAAAAAGCCTGCTCTCTGGCATTGAAAATAGATTCGTTCCGCTACCGGGATATCGACGATATCCTGAAGAAAAACATGGAGAATTCCCAGCCGTTCAACGGATTCAAAATAGCGAATTTCAATCATTGTAACGTGCGCGGCGGCAAGTACTACAGCAATACAAGGAGGGCTTCGTCATGTTGAACGAACAGACCTTCAACAAGCTCTACTCTCTGCGGCTCTCCGGCATGGCCGATGCCTACAAAAGCCAGAACGCCAATCCAGACATGTTGCCGCTGTCATTCGACGAACGTTTCTCGATGCTTGTCGAGAGCCAGTGGCTGAAACAGGAAAATAACGCGATTCAGAAAAGGCTAAAAAGTGCCAAATTGAAAATCAAAGACGCATGCATTGAAAACATAGATTGGAAGCATCAACGTGAACTCGACCGGACACTCGTCATGAAGCTTGCCGAATCCGAATGGATCCGTTACAAACACAACTGCGTGCTCACAGGACCGACCGGAGTTGGTAAGTCGTTCCTGGCCTGCGCATTGGGACAGAAGGCCTGCCGCGAAGGCTTCAAGGTCTTCTACTATCACGCGCCGAAGCTCTTCCGGGAACTTCTCGCAGCAAGAACCATCGGAACCATGTCGAAAATCCTGAGAAAAATCTCACGGCTCAACATGCTTATAATCGACGACTGGGGACTCGAAACCGTCGAACAGAGCTCGCTTTACAGGGATTTTCTTGAGATAATCGACGAATGCCAGCAGAACGGCTCCGTCCTGCTCACAAGCCAGTATCCGGCGGAAGAATGGCACAGGATCATCGGCGACAATAC
>MHBG01000105.1 GCA_001804785.1 Lentisphaerae bacterium GWF2_45_14 | reverse complement strand
AAGATTTCACACTTCAAAATTTGTTAACGGCTGTCCTTGACATGGGGGCCACTTTATTATTAAATTTGTAAAAACGGGTTATCTCATATAGGCTTCATAGTGAGCGCGGGTTATCCTTCTCAGCTCTTCTTCATCTTTGCTTTTTAAGGCTTCAACTATTGCCATGTGGGAATTTGACATGAGTTCAGGTATATTTTCTTCGTCCTCTTCTCTAAGCATGTTGTTGTTCTCAAAAAACTCTGTAAGCAAGGGCTTAAAACCGCTTAACAGTTCGTTATTTACTATTTCCAGCATGTAGCTATGAAACTCGCATTCCAATCTTCTTCGGCTTACACGATGAGCCTTCGCCATTTGCAAGGCAATCGCCTGAAGTCTTTCGATATTTTCTTTAGATATATTTTTAATGAGCAATGGCACAATGCCCAACTCGATGATCATTCTTAATTGACTGATTTCGCGGATTACCTTATTATTATTATGCATAAATGGCATATATCCCCCAAATGGATTTAGAGGCGTGAGGCTTTTGATATAGCCGCCTGTTTTAGGCTTGGTCCCTATAATCCCCAGGGTTTTGAAATACTGCAATCCTTCGCGCAAAATATTTCGACTGACACCCAGACTGCCTGCCAATTCATGTTCCGAAGGCAGACTCATCCCCGGTTTTAGAGAATTTGAAATGATAAAACTCTCCAGCGATTTTATGACAGACTCCGCGGTTGTCATACGATGAATTTCCTGAATACCTTTTCCCATAAAGCAATCACCCTTGATGTATTGTACTACAAATAGCATAGGGTCATCTTTAAGTTTTGTCAACACCTTTTCTAAATTAATTAAGCTCGCTTTGTGAAAAATATGATTCAGCGGCAACTGAAACACTGATAGTTTCGGAATTCACTAAAGAGAGATTCGGCAAGGTTATGAGTCCGATGCGAGTTTTTTCACAAGGCTGTTCATAGCGTCTTCCTGGGATTCTATCGACTTCACAAGGGTAAACTGAGTTCTGGAACGTTCGAGATTGTGCGGGTATCGGCGAGTCTTAAAGTAGACATCGCCCATCAAATAGTCGGTAAGAAAGCGCACGCCTATTTCAAGCGTGATGAGTTTTCCACTGAAGGGCAGATATTCAATCTCGCGTGCCGTGAGTGTTCCGCGAAGAGCATCGAGATAGCCTTTACACAAGGCTTCGAAAAGCGTCATGTCCATCTTTATTTTTGAGAGGTCTGTTTCGTCTTCGGCGGCGGGACAGGTCGCGGTGCGGACGAGGTCACCGAAGTCGTATAGTGAGAGTCCCGGCATCACAGTATCAAGATCGATAACACAGATGCCCTTTCCCGTTTTGTCATCAATAAGTACATTGTTGAGCTTGGTATCGTTGTGCGTTATCCTCTCCGGGATCTCGCCGTGTTTGCAGAGTTCTATAAGTGTTGAGGCCATTTTTTTGTGACTGAGCGCGAAATCTATTTCCGGCATGGCGGAGGCAGCGCGGTTATGAACATCGGACTCAATGGCTCTTTCGAGGGCCTCCAGGCGTTTCGGGGTATTGTGAAAGTCCGGAATTGTTTCATTTAGTCTATTGCCTGGCAAGTCGGCAAGGTGTTTCTGGAATGAACCGTAGGAATGAGCCGCCTGATAGACATGATCCGGATTGTTTATGAACTCATAACTGCGGGCATTCTCTATAAAAACATACATGCGCCAGTAGTTGCCCTTTGCGTCAAGGTGAAAATCTTTGCCGTCCCTGGTCTTTATCACGGTCAGCGCGGAACGACTGTCATTTCCCTGCTTTGAGTGGAGGTGTTCGGTCACTCTGCTTATATTTTCCATCACAGCGGGCGGATTCTTGAAAATTTCATGATTTATTCTTTGCAGAGTACAGGAACGGATTTGCGGAGAGTTCATGTACTTCAATACGAAAGTATCATTTATATGACCAGATTCGAAGGTCTCTATTTCAACAAGTTCGCCTGAAACATTAAACTTTTCGCCGATTTCAATTATACTGTTTTTCATTAGTTTTTCCCGAACGGCAAGCCGCCCATCTGAATAATAAAACGGATAATAGAGCCTAAAAGAACGGAATATCAATTCTCATTTCAAGGATATGTCCGGGCTTTACCTGGTTTAATAGGCATTAGAGTGTAAATTATGCCCATTATGAATGAAGTAAAAATAGACCGCTCAGAAATAAAAGAGGACTTTGTATGTTCCTCCGGACCCGGCGGACAGAATGTCAACAAGACTTCCACCGCCGTCAAACTCTGCTTCAATGTGGTGAAATCCGGAAGCCTGACCGAAGGGCAGAAACAGAGGATCCTCAGTAAATGCGCCTCTAAGATCAATTCGGAAGGGGAAATATTTGTGGACTCCAGGGTACACCGAGAACAGTACCTTAACCGCAAAGACGCCTTCGACAAACTCATGGACATGATAAACAAAGCCCTCGTGAAGCCGAAGAGGCGCGTCAAAACAAAACCGACCAGAGGATCCCAAGCCAGACGACTCGACAGTAAAACAAAACACTCATCCATGAAAAAACTGCGCACCGAAAAACCGTCTCATGACTAAGCTTTAGCTCTAAAGAGAAATAGCAGACCGATTTCCCGCGAGGAATCTTTCCCGGTCTTCTCTACGAGTTCCGCTAGCAACGCCCTGCTGTCTTTACCGCAAGCCCGGCACAAAGCTGGATAAAGGACTGTCCGGCGACTCTGGCGGCCTTCGGAACAAGGCTGCTGGATGTAAACCCGGGAATATTGTTCCCTTCAAGGACATACATGACGCCATCGCTCTTGCCTATTATTATGTCAACCCTCAGAATGTCGCGCGCACCGGAAGCATGATAAAATTTCAAAGCCGTCTCCTGCGCCCGTTTCTGGGTTTCTTGGTCAATAGACTCTGGCGGGCAGAGATACAGGGTTTCGCCTTTCTCGTGCAAGTACTTGGCATCGTAGTCGTACATTTTACCGGGATATCGGATTTCTATTATGGGTAGCGCCTTGCCGTCTATTATTCCTACGGTCACTTCCCTGCCCTCAATAAAGCTTTCAACAAGAACGGTTTTCCCATAACGCAAAGTATCTTCGAACGCCTTTTCCCATTCTTCTTCCGAGGAAACTATTGATATGCCGAAGGTAGAGCCTTCCAATGGCGATTTGAGAATAACAGGAAGCTTCAACGAATCCGGAAGTTTTCTATTTTCTTTCGTGAGGACAACAGACTGCGGGGTCGGAATCCCGTTCGCCGTCATGATTTCTTTGCTTTTGACCTTGTCCATTATGGCGGCTGAAGCTACGCTGCCAGATCCCGTGAATTTGATTCCTGCATCTTCGAGGGATTTCTGCATTTCTCCATTTTCGCCGAAACCTCCATGAAGCACAGGGAAAACGAGGTCGACTTCCCTCATTTCGGGACTTACTTCGGGGCTTTTGACGTCAAGCTCCGTAACAATCCATCCGGCCTTTCGAAGAGCCATAGCGACGGCGGCGCCCGATTCGAGGGATACCTCCCTTTCGCTGCTGGTGCCGCCTTTAAGGACGGCAGCCTTGAAACGCGGCGGGCTCTGCCTTACTTTTTCGTAGCTTGCGTGGCTCGCGAAGCAGACCTCCGGATCCATATATACACCGTTTTTTTCAAAAACGGACCTTCTGACACTGCACATAAGATCGACAAAATCTGTCTCTGTCCCTGTGCCGTCGTTCAGAAAATAGTTCGCGTGCTTATCGCTTACGCTGATTCCGCCGCAACGCATTCCCTTGCATCCCGAGATATCAATCAATTTCCCGGAGGGGGTATCTTCCGAGGCATTTCTAAAAACGCATCCAGCGCTTCTTCCAAAGGGTTCTTTTTCCCTTCTTCTTCTGACGGCCTCTTCTATCTTTGCGCTTTCCTCCTGAGGGTCAGTCTGCGGCATGCTGAATATGGCAGCTGTTATTATGATATCCTCGGGAAGCGAAGAATAGCGATAGCCCCATGTGAGCTTTTTGGCATCAGAACTCCAGGGTTCGCCGTTCATGTCAAAGCCGCAGAGTTCGGCAAGATAGCTGCCGATGCTCACTCCGTCAACCCCGGCATTCATTCTAAGAGCGCCTCCGATTGTAGCCGGCACTGCCGCAAGCGGAGCGTAACCGCCAAAGCCAAGAGCGGCGGAGGATACGACAAAGTCCCTCAATCTCGCGCCTGTTCCGGCGGTGATGTGCTTCCTTCCGTGTGCAATTTTCACAAAGTCGCCCTTGCAAAGTTTAATTACTACGCCGTCAAATGGTTCATCGGAGCCTATTATATTGCTTCCGGCGCCGACAATGAGTACTTTTACTTTTTTTGAGCGGCAGAGCTTGAGCGCCTTGACGAGCGCTATGTCGTTTTCCGGTTCGGCAAGCACCGGAATGGGGCCTCCTACACCGAGGGTCGTAACATCCTTCCAGCATAGATTGTTTTTCAGGTTAAGGAACGGAATTTTCGTTAATTCGCCAATCAACTGGTCTATTTCATGGTTTGACATGGGAAACCTCTGCCGGTAATTATTTTTTGTATACGTCTTTGGGATCGAATATTCTTTCTCCTGTAACTTTAAGTTCGCCGTTTTCATATTTCCTGAAGAAGCATGAGCGGTAACCTTCGTGACAAGCCGCGCCGCCGATCTGGTCGATTTTGAAAATGACAGTATCGTCATCGCAGTCCACGAGAATCTCCTTTACCTCTTGGAGCATCCCTGATGTATCGCCTTTTTTCCAAAGCTTGTTGCGTGAGCGCGACCAGTATGTCGCATAACCACTTTTTATTGTTTCGTTCCAGGATTCCTCATTGATGTAGGCAAGCATAAGGACATCGCCTGTCTTGTAGTCCTGCGCGATGGCGGGGACAAGCCCATCGCCTTTTTTGAAATCGGGTTTGAACATGTTCACTATCTCCGTTTAAGATTATTCCAGTTCTTTAAGTCTGAGTATGAAGTCTTTGCATCTCTCGTTCGGCGCTACCGACGCAATGAAAAGAGTGTCTCCGGGAAGCACTTCTTTTTCAAGCCACACGCTTGACGCCGTATTGACCAACATTCCGTCCTTGTCGAACCACTCGAAGCGATAAGCTATCCTGTACGGACGGTTTCCTTTTACCAGCCAGTCCCAAAGCCCTATCCTGGTGCTTTTCAGGGTAACTTGTATCTTGAGAAGCCCGTTCGGCAGCTCGACCTTATCGGTCGCCATCGCCTTGAGCCGGTTGTCGAGGTAACCGTCGGTCACTATTCGCTTGGTGGGCACGAAGCTCGGGGTCATGGTTTTTTGCGTATTTTCGGCGGTATTTACGGAATCCATGCAACCGCAAAGTCCGAGCATAAGCGCAAGACCCGTGGAGAACAATAAGGTTCTGTTGAAAAATTTCTTTTCCATAGACGTTCTTTCCTTGAATCAGTTAAATTCAAAAAGGCTTACGGAAAATACACCCTTTCCCGGCGAATTCACATAGATGATAGATATTTTTTTTTCATTATTCAAAGTGATTTCCTTTGCGTTCGCGGTATCACCAGACCCTAGATGAGGCAGAATCCCCTGAAATCCCGGCGTAACAGTGATCTTACCATCGGGCGGCTTCGGGAAATGAACTATCTGATATTCTTTCGGGAGCATCTGCCAGCAGCGGGTGTCCGGAGTATTGAAGGCGTATTTGTAAGCGCTCATGGCGGCAACGGTCGCCCAGTAGACAGCGGCATCATTTTTCGCAGCCTGGAGCAGAAAAAAATTTGCCGTTTCTTTGACGGCGATAGCAAGAAATATTCTTGTTATCATTGCGGGAAGAGCGTTTTTATATTCCCTGGCTATTATCGCGTCCATATCGGCGACTCTGACTGTCCGGAAAGTATTTCCGGCGCTATCCCTGAGACTTACGCAGTCGTAAGGTTTCGGGAAGTATTCAAGTATCGGAAAAGATACTCCGGTATAACCCGTAACGGGAGGTGGAAGAAGGAGATGTATCGTGATTCCTTTCCTCGTGGCCGCCATTCCGTTCGCGAATATCACATAGACGACGTTCGATGTCATTGAGTACTTCTCTGGAAGTTCAAGCGCAAGTTCACGCGGTATATTTTCCGATGAACGCATTGCGCAGGTTATAAGGTCTTTTCTGAACAACGTGTTTTTAGGATCCATTCTGTAGAGGTTTCTGAAATCCACGGCCGCTGAATCATAAGAGCCGTCGCTCAAATATCCTATGGCGGAAAGGTAGGTGGCAAACGGATTTGCAAAATTGCCGAGCGCCTTGTTGGAAACAGGAGTTACAGATTTTTCTATCTCCTTGAACTCTGTTACTTTAGAGCTGATGTTCTCCATTGACGAGTTGTTTTTTTTAGCGAAATTTTCAGCTTTCTCTATTTCATCCCCGAAACGTTCCATGGCTTCTTTCTGACGCTCGTACATCCTTCGCAGTTCGACGCGCGCGTCTTCCGCTTTTCCGAGCGCGAAATAGCAGAGGGCCTTGTAGGCGTTAAGCATTATTTTTTCATGATAATTTCCCTTGTACGGGATAGCGTTGGGATTCGTAAGCATTGACGCGGTCTCGTCCTTACCGTCACGCACGGTTACGACCGCTCTGTTTTCGTAGTCGAGGATAATCTTTTCGGCCTTTTCGAAGGCCTTGATGCTTTTCACATAGTCCCCGGCGGAGAAAAACGCGCTTCCCTCCTCAAGCCTCCACATAAGCTCATCGCCTGTGCCTTCGCGGGCATCGGCTTTTTTTTCGACCAGAGCGGCGCTTTCGGCAAAATTTCCCGCCTTGTAGGAGGCGATGATTTTTTCCTTCTGACTGCGCGCGTCAAATATCGTAGAACAACCGCTCAAGAAGACAATAAGAGCTATTGCCAGAAACGCCCTTGCTATTAGCATGCCATTACCATCCGGGAGTCGCTCTCGGAATTTCGGGTTTGGCGTCCTGCTGCCTTTCCGGGATTACCATGCGACATATCGCACCGGGCTTTATTTTATCGCCGCCGCCGAGAACTTTTGCCTTGCTGTACTTGGGTCCAGCAGAAATGACTTCTATCTGTGCGACTATTATTTCTTCCGCGCCGAGACTCTCGCCGGTATCGGGGTCGGTAACGTCTTCGCCCACATTATATACTCCGTAACGGAAGCCTTTCCTTATGCCCGCGCCCGAACCGCGGTTGAGGAGTATTTCGCCGTTTTTCGCTGAAATAACTTTGACAGGATAAATTCCTTCGAGAATAAGATTTCCGGCCAGCTCGGAAACACTCTTAAAAAGCATGTCCTTATAGTCCGCGAGGGTAAGGTCTTTTCTTTCGTCGTAGGACATATATCTTTTCACGTCCCTGGTATCAATCTTTTCCTTAAGCTCCTGCGCGAAAACTATTTTCCCGGTCTTGGCGTCGGTAACTCTGAAATGTATCTTGAATGTCCCAATCCAGTTGACGGATTTTTCACCTGTTATCTGAATATTGGTTTCTTTTCTAATGAATTCGAGACGGTCTATATAGCCTATTACGAGAAAATCCGCAACGAGGAGTTTGCCTATTCTCATTATTTCCTTAGGATCGGCATACTCGGATTCAGAGAGCTTGCACTCATCAATTATCCTCCTTACGTGGTCGCGTTCAAGCACATTGAATTTTCTCGACTTCACCAGAAACTCCAGTATCTGCGAAGAAAATTCCGTTTCCAC
Organism: Lentisphaerae bacterium GWF2_45_14; assembly: GCA_001804785.1. GTDB lineage: Bacteria > Verrucomicrobiota > Lentisphaeria > Victivallales > GWF2-45-14 > GWF2-45-14. The sequence continues at coordinate 2,404 of MHBG01000105.1, read as the reverse complement.
GATACGCGGCACAAGAGTTGTCCCGCCAAAGGTTATTACCAGCGATTCGTCGATAATGAAAGGCAGTACGGCCAGCGTTGCCTTTTCAGGCACTGCCGATGTCTGCGCCGGAGATTCTTTTATCACCCCATCCTGTGCACAAAGTTCTGAAACGCAGGACAGTACAGTGCAGACGCAGATCAAAAGCAGTTTTTTCATGAACTTATTCCTTAATTATGTTGAACCAACCGGTATATGATTTTCCAAATCCAATTTAGCTTTCAATTTTTAAAAAGCAATATAATTTAAAACCTTGAACGGAGGCATTAATGGACATAAAAGGAAAAACGGTTCTCATTACCGGCGGAGCCGTCAGGATTGGACACGGCATATCTCTGGCATTTGCGGAGGCCGGGGCCAATATAATTATCCACTGCCTCAACTCTGAAGGAAAAGCAGACGAACTCATGAAGGAGATGGGCCCGCGCGGACTCAAAAAAATTGTCTGCGACCTCGCCATGCCGTCAGCAGCATCTGATATATTCAATGAAGCCGGACACGTTGACATACTTGTCAATAACGCTTCGACTTTCAAGCTTGTCCCGCTCGCGGATGAGACTCAGGGGGATTTTTCGCGCCAGATGACCGTAAATTTCGATGCACCTCTGGAACTGATGAAGGAATTCAAACGCCGTTCTAAAAAAGGCTGTATAGTCAATATACTCGATCAGCGTATCGTAAAAACCGATTTTATCGGCGGCAGTTATTCTCTCAGCAAAAAAGCGCTGAAGGACGCTACTATTTCCGCCGCCGCTCAATGGGGGCCGGATATCCGTATCAACGCCATTGCGCCAGGCCCGGTCTTTCCGCCGGCGGGAATGGAGAATTCGACGATGGAAAAGACGTTGAAAACTCTCCCTCTCAAACGCCCCGTTTCAATAAAAGACCTTACGTCGGCATGTATCTTCCTAGCTGAAAATGAATCGGTTACTGGACAAATCCTCTTCATCGACTGCGGCCAACACCTGATTTAACCCGATTCCCGGCACTGCGCCCCGCACATGAATGTGTGTGCGCCTGGCCCTGAACGCTGGAGAAATTGAATAAGTGTAACTGTAATATTTTGCCGATTGAGACACGACAGTATATTGTTTTTTTAAACCTAAGCGTATAATTTAAATTTTAAGGCTCAAAAAGTCAAATTAAGGAATCTTACTTCGCCATTCGGGACTGACCGGAATGGAAACGTTATAAAATAAAAAAGTGGAGGGACGGACATGAAGAAAATATTTGTGCTTTTTTCCGTTTTTCTTTTCTGCCTGAGCAGTACCGCCGTTTTTGCTGCAAAAAATAAAAAAAACGAAAGCCTGAAGGTAAAACTCACAAACATATACAAGGAAATAACAGATATAAAACTTTCCCCCTGGAATCATGAGCCGAGTACCGTGATAACCGAGATGGATGCTAAGACTTACAAGATTATACGTCCCGGAGGAAGTATCGATTTTACGGATGAAAAGCCCGCCGATGATCAGAATATCGAAAAGATTTATGTAAGACAGAATCCTTCAGGCTTTTCTTTTGTTATGACTGATAAAGGCAGGCAATTTGTATGGCAGCGCCTTTATTGGGACCCCAAGTTGAAAAACTGGCAGCCTAGCGACACAAAATATTCTGACTTTATAATACAGAATCAGAAGATAAAAAATTTTCTCAGAACCCTCAACATGTATTACAATCAGGATGCGGGATATCGTCTTCCTATAGTCGTTTTCACCCTTCCCCAGGCAAAACCTCCGCAACAGGAGGAATACCGCAAGGAGATGAAAGAACTTTGTGAGAAAATCGCCGGATTATGGGGCGGGACTGAGATGCTGAACAAATTTTACGAAATTGAAATAGAAAAAAACAAGACCCCCCTTCCGGAAGAGAAAGTCAAACTCACAGGGGAACAGGTAAAGATACTGGAACAGATACTTAAAAAGATAAAGCCGCTGCCGACCAAGAAATAGAAAGCCCGACTGGCGCCGGAGGCATTGAGCTGATTGCTCCGACAACCGGCAAAGACGCTAAAAAAGTCGACCTGGAGGAATGCGTACTTGATGATGAATCCCGAATTGTTGAATGTCCCTGCGGCAAACGCCCTCTGCACAAAAAATATCGAAAGCGTTTGGGAATTGAAGGCTTGTTCGGGAGGCTGAAACAAACGACAGTTCTGAGACGTTTGCGAATCTGGGGTAAAGTAGCGGTATTCAACAACATATATTTGATTTTGACAGGTCACAACATCATGCAGATGGCAAAGTTTTACAAAATGAAACCCGTCCAAGAACAAAAAATCGTTACGCAATCAATTCAAACAGACTTTGCTGTGAAATCTTTCTCCTTGCAACGATGCTTCGTAATTCTTGAGAACTTACTCGCG
>MHBG01000104.1 GCA_001804785.1 Lentisphaerae bacterium GWF2_45_14 | reverse complement strand
GCTCGCCGCGCATCCAATTTCTGAACCAGCCCAGGCTTTTAGGGGAAATTCCGATATGATTGCTAATTTGAAAATAAGTGTCCAAATGTACTTTGACATCGGAAACAGTCGAACGGGTAGTTATGGTAGGAATATTGCTTTCCGCATGTTTTTTTTGGGTTAATCGAATGCCTGCGACAGCGACCAGAAGAAAGAGAAGAGCCGAATCTTCCTTTCCCATACCCACAAAAAAATCAGGCCATTTTTTGAAATTGTCATCTAGATAGTCTGGCGATTTACAAAACAAGAAATAACAGAGCCATACTAAGCGCCTCAAACACAGGTCATTTTTCATTCTGAGGGACAATTCGATCAAGCGTTTTATGACATTTTCATCCAGACCGGCAAACTCGCCACATTCCATAATAAAGTCATTTTCCATGAAAAAAACAGGCTCGTCAGAAAAGCTCTTTTCCGCTTTATTGCAATAAGGAGCGAAACGCTCTACTTGCTCCTTGTCGCTTGATATCAGTTTAAGGATGTTAATCATTTTCAAGTTAACTTAAAACAGTTTGCCTATTCTTAAGGTTTTGAAAGCCTCGCCATATTCGCCTTTGCAGTTGAAGCTCCATTTACCCCAGAAGAGTGCGGTGGCTCTCCATCTTTCAGGCCAGTTTTTATTTGCCTGAGAGGCATGCAAAAGCTGTATTTCTATTTTTCTATCCATATAATCTGAAATATCGATAATTACATCAGGAGCAAGTTTGAACGCGTATCTCTGCTGGCTTACCCATGCGAGGAGCGTTCCTCTGGCTCCTTCTTTATGGGCTTCTTCAAACGCGTTTACAACAAGTAATGCTGTTCCGTTATGTTCCTGGCTGTAGTCCATTGTATGGGTAAAAATAAATTCAGGGGTGATTGGAATTATGTCATCAAGCCGCAATAGCTGTAATTATTATTTTATGACAATGCCTTAAATGCAAATTGGCACCAAAATTATTCACGTACCTATTGCTTCTTTGCAGTATTTTTTACATGCAGGGATGCAGATCTTTAGAGTCTGATGTTTAGTTTTTCAACTTTTACAGTGATATCATCAAAATAGACTGTCCCGGTGACACCTTTGCTTAAACCGCATGATAACTGACAAGAGGTCGCGCCATACGGAACAGGTACTGCGAACTGCATTTTCTTCCAGCCGAACGACCCGGTGATGCTTTCATTGACGCCGATTCCAATATTGTCCATGTGTTTTTTCTTTATATCATTGTAGAAGTGGCAGAAGAATCGCAGCCCTGAAGATTTTTCGTCTTTTCCGGCAATCTTTATATTTTCGGCCTTAACGAATCCCTGAATAAATAATTGAGTTTTGCCGTCAGGGTTGCATTTGAACTGCTGGGGCCATCCCTGGACATGTATTGGCGAAGGTTCATCCAGTTTTACAATGACCCCTCGACTGCCGTTCCAGCCGTTATTGCCGTATTTAAAGACTTTCTCCGTCCGGTCCCACCTTTCCATCCATCCTTCCGGCTCATTTTTGTTCAGTTTTTTTTTCTCAAAAGAACCGTTTATAAGCGCCTCTGTATTAAGGGCATCGGGACATGAATCAAGGTTCGCTTGTTCAGGAATTCGAAATAAGGGATAGTGCAGGCGTTTTTGGTATGACTCGCCTTTTTTCCCGCTCAAGGTTTCTTTGGAAAGCTTTTTCCCCTGTTCTTTTACATGGTCAACTTCAATGTCAATCCCATATATTCTGTAAGCATTTTCCGAACCAGTGATAGCCTTCCATGGAATTTTGATCTGGGTTTTATATCCATCATCGGTTTCTTCTGTTTTGACCTCTGGAGAGAACGTGCTCTGACTATTTGTCCAGAAATTCTTATCTTCAGGCAGAGGTTTTGCAGGGCAAATATATTGGCTCATCGGCAGTTTGACCTCACCGCCTTTAAGTAAATTTCTGTCAAGTGACGCGAATGGCGCCGGGTCAATGAATATTTCCACCGCGTCACCGCTCCACGGAGCGTATTTCTTTGGTGATGCAATATTTTTATCCTTCACGCTCACTGTTATGGATAGATAGTCTTTTTCCGCTGTCATGCTGGCTTTTGAGCCTTCAGGCAGAGTTATTTCAAGAGGTTTTGCCCCTGAGAACGGCAGATCATACGCCTGGGTTTCCGGTAGGAAGTTTATACGGCCTCCTCCTGAGTTTTCACTCTGGGCGAATACCGTGAATAAGGCCGCCTGTTCTGAGCTCCCGGGAACAATAGTGCCCGGAAGATATAGCGAGCTGTCGCGATTGTTTGTAAACGCGAACTGGACTGCTTCAGGCAGCTTCAGGCCTTTCACTTCTGTGAATTTAACTTCCGGTGAAAATCTCATTTCGGTGAGGTTTACGGCGTCAAGATAGAGGTCATTTTTAAACTTACGTCCGAAAATTTTCAACGGTGAGCCCAGTTTGAACTTGGACTTGTCCAGGAAACTGAGAATTTCCCCCTTTTTCCCTTTTACATAGACTGGATTGAGTCCGAGGTTGACTCCATCTTTAATCGCTGAAAACTGGTTTCCCCACATATCGAAAAAGATGAGGCCGTCCGAATTTTCGATTGATGTCCAGTGACTTCCGTTGGGCCGCAGGTCCCATAAAGCCGCAACGGCACTGCCGTCTTCAGCTCCGCTGAAAAGATAGCAGTTGATGAACTTCTGAATTTTCAGCACTTCAGATTGCGTATAATCTTTAAGTTGAAATGACAGATTGTTCAATGCCGCGGCTGCGGGACCGGGAATGGATTCCATTATGTGGTACATATTAAGTCTGACATGAGCATTAAGGCGGGACTTATAAATCTGGCTATCTGCCAGGGAGGATGTGCATACTCCGTTTCCTACCTGTATCAGGTAATGGCGCAGGATTGTTGAGGCATCGGCGCATATTGTACGCAGGCGCAGTGTATTGGGGAAATGATAACATTCTGTGTTGTACATGGGCAGAGATTTATTTTTCAGCCATGAACGTATTGCGTTGAGGGTTGCTGTGGCTTCGAAGAATTCTCCATGCTGGAAGTCGTTGGATGCTCCGTACGGATGGAAGGCAAAGCCGTCAATGTACTTTTCCCCGCCGAGGGCAAGAAACTCTTTGGACCATCCGGCAAACCTGTCCACAGCAAAATCGCCCGTAGGACAAGGGCCTATTATTTTCACGCCTGAACCAACAGCGTCGGCTGCTCTGCGCGCTGCTTTTAGATATTCAAGATAATTCTCAGGGGTCATCCAGCCATTGGGTTCGTTGAATACTTCCCAGATTTTGATATCGTTCTTATAATGCTCCATTAATGTCTTGCAGTAATTTTCCCATAAATCAAACGGAGGAACAAAGGCTTCCTCGGGGTGCGACTTGCTTACCGGGTGCATTTTGCACAGAGGCAGTAGCCAATCGGGTATATTCTGCTTGTCTCTCGGTGCTTTATCCTTGCCGAAATATAATCCGAGGACTCCGATTAATTCGATGTTTCGTTTATTGTATTCTTTGACAATTCTGTCCGTTTCCGTGAAATTAAATTTCCCCTTTTCGGGTTCGATCGTTTTCCATTTGAAGTTCCAGGAACGTACATGGTTTATTCCGGCAATTTTAAGGCAGTTATAATAGTTTTTCAGCGTATCCGCCGTTACGTAATTGTGAAATTGTTCATTTCCCGGAAAAATGCGGTGATTTACGCTGTTCATTCCTACTTTCATTGAGAGAGACTTGGCGTCGTAGTTCATTGGCGGATGAGTCACGACAAAATCACCGCCGAACCAGTCTAATTCTGAATTTTCTGAATCCCGCACACGGGTGGAATAGCTGCCATAGCGATTAACTTTAAACGAACATTTTCCAGTATATAAGCCGTTATTATTTCTTTTGAGATCCATTTTTGTCGTAAAAACAGGCTCCAGTGTCTGATCGTCTACAATGTCCAGATAGAGTTCTTTCAGGCTCGCTGAGATTTTGGGGAATTCTGCTTTGATCTCGTAACTTACTTCTTCGTCCGGCCTGTAGGCGGGAATTGGTTTCGATTCATAAATTGCTATCTGGGGATACGTCAGAGATGATTTTGCTATTTCATTCAGGGGAGTGAGCTTTACGGAATCAATGTAGATTTCGGGTAATGGCTTGTGATCATCTTTGGCCTGTATCGCAAAGCAGAAGAAATAGTAGTCATCTCTCGGTATTGTCAGGTTTTTTCTGGCGGGCTGCCATTTTTCTGAAACCTTTATGCTCAGAGCGTTCAGCCAGTACCTTTCTTTAGTGCTCATTCCATGTCTGTATTCGTTAAAGTTTCTGAAATCAAGGAAAAATGTCTTTATGTCCGAGCTTCCGGGAACTTTTTTAATTTTTGCATTATAGCTTAATTCTATTTCAGCCCCTTTTTTCAGATACACCTCGCGCCCGGCCAGCCAATAGTTGTCCGCTCCAGGTATTGAAGGGACTTTTAGGCAGTAAGTTTCACTGTCTGGCATTTTTACTGTTGAAAGTTGCGGGATATTGTCGTCCAGAGCATGTTCACCTCGGATATAATATGTCAGGGCCCAGCCGGCTTTTCCCAAATCAAAATTGCCGTTAAAGACTTCTGATGAAAGGGGCCTTTCAATCATTTTGTCCCCGATGGAATTATCGATTTTTACGGGTGGGATGTCAAGTTCAGGTTTTGTATTGAACAACGTGCATGATGCCAGTGCGGCTGATGCCAGAACCAGGAAAAAACTCTTACGCATAGGAAACTCCTTTTGATTTTATTTTAATAGTATTTATTTTTACCATGGGCAGGCGGGCTGCACATCTTTCTCGGCTTCGAAATAAACCGTATTTGTTCCCAGCATGAATTTTTCGAATTTCAGTTCTTTTGCGAGAATAGATTCAACGTGACAATCTGCAAACAGATAGTTGCTGCTTCTGTCATGCATCCATGGATGAAGATATGTCGTCAATATTCCGCCCGGCCAGGACCTGTGGTCAGATACATGGGTCTCATTGTGAGTTTTTATATTTTGATCCCAGCGTTCACATGAAACGATGAATTTTGAAGGATTTCTTATCTGACTTGATTTGCAGCCAGTATTATTGGAATAAACTCCTCTCAGGCCGCCGCCGCTCCAATAATTTGTGGCACATAGAGCATAATCTGTAAAATTATCATGTTCAAGTGTTGGCCAGTTGTAAGGATCCGGCCCCGGGGAAGTGCGGCTTGGGCAATGTATACTTAAGTCGCACATATGTCTTCCTTGTTTAAAATAACCTTCATTCACGAGGACTGTAGGCCATTTTTTCAAATCTTCAATCGCACACGTCATATCAAGCCACCAGTCGTTGTATGTGTTTAAGTACATTTGAAACGCCAAGCCAAGCTGTTTTTCATTTGAGGCGCAGAAAATGCTTCTGCCTTTTTCGCGCGCTTTTTTCAGTGCGGGAAGAAGCATGCTGGCGAGAACGGCGATTATAGAAATTACTACGAGCAACTCAATGAGCGTGAAGAAATAATTTATGAATCCAGTCGGCCTTTTCACTGTAAGTCTCCTTTTCGATTTTTTACGGTTTCGCCATTCAATACCCTGTCTTTTATATTCCTGATAAAATAAGCGCCACTCATATCCTTCTGAACAATCCTCCGAGCCAGCCACTCCATAACAGCCTCTTTTACAGTACCTTCTTTATCTATAGCATCCGGCTTGAGGCCGTTAAAAAATATTGGATCAGAGGTGTCAAATACCAGATACGACAAATCTCCGGGAATACTGAGCCCGGCCTTTGCCAGCTCGCGTGTTACATACGGGACAAGATAATTTCCTGAATAGACGGAGCTGAATGGCATTTTGCCTTTCATTTTCTCAAGCTTCTTCCTTAAATTCAAAGCGGAAACAATATTGGAATCCTCTGTTTTCCATTCATCACCAGAGAGTTCCGCCATCCTCCCGCAAAAGGCACTGTATGTCGAATCAGGAAAGAAGTGCTGATCCTGATCAGTGGACGGGTCGTTATGAACGAACAAGACTTTCGTATGCCCTTTCGAGAAAAAATAATCCGCGATGACAAGGCCTCTGTCATAACGGGGTGACAGTATATGGTCAAAACCGGTCGGCGGGTCTATTTCCGTAATCAGCAGAAGAGGAATATCCGATTTACGAAAAAGCTCAAGATATTTCATTATCTTGCTAAAATCCACAGTCATCCATATTATGCCGCCTAACGGACGGGTCAGTTCAAGCAGTGACTCAGGCTTGCCGGAATCTGGCAGATAGACAGGCTGATAATTCATTCCCGTTTTAAGAATCGCTTCCAGTAAATATGGTCTGTACGGACTTAAAGCGTCCTTCCCGTTTCCTGAAATAACCCCTATCGTATCAAACGAAAGCTTTTTTTGTATCATATCGGCATTTATATAAGTTCCCAATCCTCTCCGTGGAATGAGATAATTGTCATCAACCAGGCCCTTTATAGCGCTGCGCGCAGTAACCCGGCTCACATTGAAGAGTCGACACAGTTCATTTTCTCCAGGGATCTTCAATTCGCCGCGAGATTTATGAATCAAATTAAAGAGATATGTCCTTATCCGCATATACTCCGGCATTAATTCAGTCATAATCATTAATCCCTCTCGTCTAAAATAAAACACTATCTCTATAATACATTACAAACAAGTAAAAGTAAAGAGGAATTTATGGAAAAAATTTCACTGGTGTAGGGATACATGAGATTGAAGGCGAAAAAATGACTAATATTTATTTGGATTTTTTGCTTTCAGGAAGATGAAGGTATCTGGGGTATATATAACTTTATTCCGAATATTAGTGGTACCTTCCGGCGAAATGGACTTTTCTTATCTAAACAAATTTAAAATGAATTCTTGACCCCTCGCGGGACGGAAGGATTATTCCTCCGGGAAAGATCACACATCCACTTGATTCTTGCTTATTATAGCGCTATAATAAGCGTGTTTTTCATAATAGGAGATTTATGGCCACGCTGAAGGATGTAGCTGTCGAATGCGGACTGTCATTGCCGACAGTTTCCCAGATCTTCGGAAGCCGCTCACACCTTTTTTCCGAAGAAACAAGAACAAAGGTTTTCGAAGCCGCAACACGACTGGGATATAGAAGGCATATCGGAGCGACCAATCTGGCAAAAGGAAAGACAAATACAATCTTCGTAGTAATAATGCAGGGCGGGGACAAGCTTGCAACTTCGGATCATATAAACTCCTTCATCGGATTCTCGGAAGCGGCGGCAATGCACAAACAGCAAATATGCCTCGCCAACCTTTCCGAACAGAATCTTTCCGGCGATGCCACGCTTCAAACACTGCTGGGGGAAAAAATCTGTGATGGGGTGATATTCAATATCGTTATGCAGGATACGGTAATGGACGAAATTGACGCTCTTTTCAATAAAGAAAAACTTCCCATCGTGTGGCTTAATACTCCCAGAAAATTCAATGCCGTATGCCCCGACGAATCGCGTGCTGCGGAATTCCTCGCACAAAAACTTTTGCAGCACGGACATAAGCATATACTTTACGTAGGAGTTCCCATGGGCATACATTTCTCGGTAACCGCACGTCCTGGGTTCCTGCGGGAACACTTTAAAAGACTTGGCGGCGAAACTTTTAAGTCAATCGACAACTGGGGCAGGCCGGAATGCTTCCGTAAAAAACTTAAGGCGTTTTTCGAAAAGCCGGGAAAGACAACGGCCATGGTTCTTTATTCCGAAACTACGCTCCTCCCTGTTTTCGCGGCCGCTTCGGAATCAGGTCTGCAGATGCCTGGCGGATTCCCGTATGCCATTTTCGATATGCCAATCGACATTTCGCCATTCAGCATCCGATTGAAGCATACCGGAGCCGCACCGGATTTCAGACATCTCGGGCGTCAGGCAGTTGACCTGCTGATGGAGAGAATCAATGATTACAGGGATATCCCGTCTGTTTTCGTAGATCCCATTTATGCCGACACCGCATCTCTAAAATAGGAAAGAAAATAATTATTGCATAATATAGAATTGTAAGCAGTTATCATAAGAAAGGAAAACTAACGAATGCATTGGATTGACTGGGTCATAACGGTTGTACCGGTACTCTTTGTGCTGGGAATTGCATTGTATTGCCGGAAATATGTCCGAGGCGTGGTTGATTATCTCGCCGCCGGGCGGGTGGCCGGGCGTTATGTGATCAGCGTCGGTGATATGCAGGCCGGGTTGGCGGTGATTTCGCTGATTGCGCTCTGCGAGACTGAATACCAGGCCGGCATGGCGTTGGGATTGTGGAGCAAAGTCACCATTCCCATCAGCATTTTCCTGTCCCTTACCGGATATTGCCTTTATCGTTTCCGGCAGACCAAGTGTCTTTCCATCGGACAGTTTCTGGAAGTACGCTACAATCGTCCGCTACGTATTATCGCCGCCGTCATCCGAACGACCGCGGAAATGATGACCAACGCGATCGGACCCGCGGTCGCGGCACGGTTTTTTATCTATATTCTGGGACTTCCTCATATTGTCAATATCTTTGGCTGGCAAGTTACCTCTTATGCGTTGATTATGGTGATTGTACTGACCATGGCAATGATAGTGATATGGCCGGCGGGTCGTATTTCCTTGCTGGTTACCGACGTGATCCAGGGACTGATGTCATATCCGATTTTTGTTATTTTTACCGTTTTTGTCCTCTCTGAAATTTCCTGGTCGCTGGACGTTGCGCCGGTCATGCTAGACCGCGTCCCAGGGGAAAGTTTCCTGAACCCGATGGATATTGATAAATTACGCGACTTCAACCTGTTCGCGTTGATCGTGACCATCATCGGTTCAATCCTCAACCGTGCGGCATGGATCGGCAACGATACCTCCGGAGCCGGCCGTACCGCTCACGAACAGAAAATGGCCGGTGTGCTGGGTGCCTGGCGTAACGGCTTCGCGTCTTTAATGTTGACGTTGATGGCGTTGTTCATGGTCACGATCATGTTGGCCGGGCGTTTTGCCGGCGAAGCCAAGGTGATTCGTACCAACTTGGTCAACAAAGTTGTCGAGGAAATCGTAGAAAGTCCGCAACTAAAGGGGAAAATTAAGCAGGATATTGCCGTCATTCCGGAGGAAAGACACACCATCGGCGTGGATAAACCGTATTCGCACACCGACAATCCTGACACCCCGTATCTTAATTCTGTTCATAATAATTTAAAAGATACCCCGGAAGGCAATACGGTCTTTCAGAAGTTCCGTACCCTCTATTTTCAGATGATGGCACCGATGGTGCTACGCGAGAAACTGCCGGTCGGCGTCATGGGGCTGTTAGTGCTGCTGATGGTCATGCTGATGCTCTCGACGGACGATTCCCGTATCTTCAATTCGTCGTCAACCCTGCTTCAGGACGTGGTAATGCCATTGCGCAAAAATCCGTTCACGCCCAAACAACATCTGGCCTGGCTGCGCGGAATGTCGGTGGCCGTCTGCGTCTTTTTCCTGGTCGTATCGCTGTTCTTCTCGCAGATGGACTATATTGCGATGTTTATCTCCATCATGTGTTCGTTGTGGCTGGGGGCGGCCGGTCCGATTATGATCGGCGGGCTCTATACCCGTTTCGGTACGACCACCGGTGCGTTCTGCGCCCTTGTTTTCGGTTCCGGCTCGGCTCTTTCGGGTTTGTTCTTGCAGCGAAGCTGGAGCGGTTATGTCTATCCGTGGCTGCTGTCCAGCGGCAATGCGAAGTATGTCTCCATGTTGTTTGACACCGTTAATTCGCTGTGTTCGCCGTACATCGTATGGGAAATGAACGAGATCAAGTTCCCAATCAACTCCTATGAAATCTACTTTATTTCCATGATGTTCGGACTGGGCGCGTATATCATCGGTTCAATGATTACTTATCGCAAACCGTTCAATATCGACCGGATGCTGCATCGCGGCAAATATTGTGATGGAGAAAGCAGCGTGGTCGCAACGCCGTGGAGCTGGAAAAATGTGTACGGCAAACTCATCGGCATCGACAGCCAATATACGAAAGGCGACAAAATCATCGCCTGGAGCGTGTTCTATTTTTCCATCGTCTATCAATTCCTGCTCTCATTTGTCTGCGTTGTAATCTGGAACGCGATTTCGCCGTGGCCGGCATCGTGGTGGAGCATGTATTTCTACATTAACATTATCGTCGTTGGACTTAT
>MHBG01000103.1 GCA_001804785.1 Lentisphaerae bacterium GWF2_45_14 | reverse complement strand
TTGTTCGCGATTGTCGCATTCATGATTCGTGACGTTTTACCTGGAGAAGAAAACGTTTTGTAGTCCGGAACAACAACACAGGATCTCGAGGGAAAGTCAACCCCTATAAGCTAATAAATATTAGAATTTATTTAGCCTGTCGCGCCAAAATGACTTTTGGCGGCATCATCTATATATTTGAAATTTACTATTTTCCAAATTCGTTATTAAAATTATTATTTCTTTGACGGGAGTTAATTTTTTAAACTTCCATGCTACTTTAAATGAGGAGGGCTTTAAATTATGGAAGATGTTGAAAAACCTTTGTTCTGGTACGGATTTCTACGGCGTGATTTTCAAATAGAAGACAGAGACTGCACGGTCATTATTCCCGAAAAGCCCGCGCCGTCAATGCCTTGGGCATGGCGTTCACGTTTCTGGGGAGTTGAACCGCAGACGGAAATAGCACTGCTCGACATGGGATTCCATATCGCATATATCGATTGTGTCGACTTATACGGTTCGCCCGCCGCAATGAAAGTATGGGACTCTTTTTATGAACACCTTACCAAAAAAAATGGATTTTCAGAAAAAGCCGTTCTTATCGGATTCAGCCGCGGCGGACTCTTTGCCTATAACTGGGCCGCGCAAAATCCCGATAAAGTTTTTTGTATCTACGCCGACGCTCCGGTATGCGATGTTAAGAGTTGGCCGGGGGGCAAAGGAAAAGGGCCGGGAAGCCCGGCGGACTGGAAAAAATGTCAGGCCGCATATCAGATGAACGAGAAGACCCTTCTGGCATGGGACAAAAATCCCGTTGACACTATTTCCATTCTTGCCTCCGCCGGAATTCCTATATTGGTTGTTGCCGGTGATGCCGATGAAGCCGTTCCAATAGAGGAAAATTCTGATATTATTTTCCACAAATATAAAGAACTCGGAGACAGTATTGCAATGTTTGTGAAGAGAGATTGCAAACACCATCCCCATAGCCTGAAAGATCCGTCAATGATAGTTGAGTTTATACTTAAGCATTCCGTTCAGCCTGAAAGGGACTGGGTGCCGGAATCCTATGCCGGCCGGGAAGTCTACGGCGGAACTTACTGCGACGAATCCATTCTGAACAAAAAGTATCTGCTCGAACTCCGCTAGCAGAAACTGTAAGCAACGAACCGTTCAGACGCTGGAAAGTTCGAATAAAATAAATGCGGCCTGTACCGAATTAGAGCACAGGCCGCATTGTATTTATATCATCGATTCTTAGAGCATTTGATGGAAATACTGACCCGTCGAGCTTACGCGCCAGGAATTTGTTCCACCAAAGACATTGCGGGGGAGGTCCACCATCTTTTCCTTTTTTTCCTCAAGCTCTTCGACCTTGAAGATGTCTCCGGAAAGATAAGAGTCCAGACGAAATTTGGCGTATTCCATCACGTTTATGAGGCCGCCGTAGCGTCTTTCGAGAACTTCCCAGCCGAAAGGCTTGTTATTGTCAAGCCAGACACCCCTGTGGCAGACGTTAAGTTCACGAATTTTTTCCACAAGCATCGGAATGGTCTTCGATGCAATCTCTTTGAGCTTTTTCTTATCGTTCTTATGATAGGCTTCATGGATGATTGTAGGAAGGTCGGCCTTGTCTGCAAGAATATCGGTAAGAAGGTACGGCATCATGAGCCTTTCATTTCCCTTTTTCGCAAGAACCTTCTTGAGGTCCGTACTGACTTTTTTGAAATGTGAATTCACTCTATTCCCGTCAAGTTGCGGCTGCCAGAGGCCGAGAAGCGGATCTTCCCAGAATAGCGACTTGGCGAGAGTCGGCTGGTTTTTATTCTTTATGAACGGGGCATTGTCCATAGTTCCGGCGATCTTCCAGTCGTCATAGTCGATACCCGCACTGCCTTTGAGATTTATTTTGGAGTATTCCGGATCGGCCTTGCCCGTAAAAACCATGTCGCTTGTGAACTGAAGCAGCGGGAATGTCGAGAATAAGTCACATTCAGTGCCGTCATCGCCCCATATCGTGAGAACCAGTTCCTTGACTCCTTTGCCGAAGCAGGATTTAAGCCCGGCTGAAACAGTATCTTCAGCATATTGATAGCCTGCCCAGAAACGGTTCCAACTCTGGAGCCCCGGAGCCATTATTGGAGTGCTTCCCATTTCCAAATGTTTGTCTATCATATCATTATAATCAGAAGTTTTAGTGTGATAATAATCCCAATATACGAGGTCAACATCCTGCGGAATCTGTTTTTTCATTTCCTTGGTGATGGTAATAGAAGTATCATAATAACCATGTGTAGCGGAAAGAGCTCTGAAGAACATATCGCTCCACATCATAGGGCGCAGTCCGAGTTTCCTTATTATCGCCATCACGCTGTTGAGATGTTTTGTCATTATTTCGAAAGGCGGCACATTTCCGTGTTTTGTAAGATAAGTGCCGCGCCCGAGATCCCATGCTTCGTCCATTCCTATATGTATTCTCTTTGAGCGGAATGGCTTAACGGCCGCCGCAATAATTTTTTCTATAAATTTGAGAGTTTCCTCTGACTCACAGAGCATCACGGATGTGGTATCTTTTATTTTATTATAGCAATCGTATTGGAGAATTCTCTGCATATGCGCGAGCGCCTGAATGCAGGGAATCATTTCAATACCGAATTTCGCCGCGTAATCATCATATTCCTTAAGCTCTTTTATAGTGAGCTTTCCGCGCATGTAGCCGAACATCTTTTCGCCCGGCACTTCATAAGTTTCCTCCGTGTAGAACATGAAGCCATTGATTCCCGCGAGCGCCATAAAGCGGAACCATTCGCAGACGGACTTTTCATTAAGCACCGCGTTTCTTGAAGCATCCGGCATCACGAACGTTTTTTCCATGCGCCGCTTTTCGCTTAACTTTATATTTTTAAGCTCTTTATCGCTGCGGGCGTTTGCGAGGCCAAGTCCGCGGAACGCATCGTTTATTTCCTTATAGTCGATAAGAAGTTTGCCATCTTTTCCGGTAAGAGTGATTCCGTCACCTTTTTTTCTGAAGATAATTTCTATACCTTTTTTGCCATTGATGACAAGAGGGACGATACCAGCAAGTTCCTTAAGTCCCGCCTTCAGTTCCGAAGGAACATCCGATTCCTTTACTTTAAATCTTTCTGTCATTTTGAGATCCTTTCTTCTGATTTAGGTTTTTTATAATTTATTGACGCTGAAGTTCTTGTAGCTTTTCAAAATATTTTATCACGGGGAGTATGGCCGCTCCTTCCGAAAGGTCTTCCATGCCGTATTCGGCGGAAACTATTTCCGTCGAAAGCCGCCAGTTGTGAACTCCGTAATAGCCCATTTTCCTGCGGACTATATCCACGGTTACCTGTGGGCATTCCGCTGTCCACGGATCAAGAAAAATAGCTTCGGGGTTGAATATATATGCCAGATTGAGAATGGCATCTGCAATGAGATCAAAATATTCTGAAATTATCTGAAGAGAAAGGCCGTCTCCCTCCTTTGCCGCACGAATTACCATGGAAAGCGTCACACCGGGTTCTTTTTCTGAAAGATAGCTTCTCACTTTCGTCGCGCCGCCGTCCTTTACTATCTTGTCAACAATCACTGGCAGCATCGAAAAAGGCCTTATGCCGCAAAGAGTTCCGTTTCTGCCGTCCGGCCCCTTTTCACCCGTCCTGTCGAGCTGCATGTAGCCGACTTCGCCCGCCCCTCCCTGATGCCCTTGATATAGCTGGCCGTTCAGGAATATCCCGAGTCCGTAACCGCATGTAAAATAAAGGAAATCAGACATGTTCGCCGCTTTACCTCGGAAGTTCTCAGTCAACGTCATAAGGTCCGCATCATTCATGAGCACGATGTCAGAACCGGACTTATTTTTCATGAAGCTTCCGAGTTCGAAATCCTTGTCTTTCTTGAAGGAAGGCGAACTTATAATGATTCCATTTTTCTGATCGAGTATCCCTGGAAGCGAGATACCCGTCCCTATAAATTTTTCATCGCCTATGGAATATTTTTCACGCAGTTTCGTTATTTGCGAGCACATAAAATTCAATCCTGCGGCGGCGTTCTCGAACTTTTCATGAAAAATGATTTTTTCAACGGTCTTCGATTCAGCATCAAGCATGGACAACATCGACCAGCCGCGCCTGATATAAATACCGAATGAATAAAAAAGTTCCGGTACAAGTCCGAGCGGAGTGGGTCTTCTGCCGCCAGCACCCTTCAGCGGCGTTTTTTCGCGGACAAGGCCATAGTTTAAAAGTCGCTCAACATCATTTCTGACAGCGACTTTGCTTATATTAAGAGCTTTGCCAATCTCGTTCCGGGTGCGTTCCGGTTTCTTCCATATCAGACGAAGCATCTGAACGAGCTTATTGTTTTTTCTTGACAAAAGCTCATTCTTCAGCGCTAATTCGATGCTTTTAGAGTTCTTTTTTATCATAATTAGGAGCAAATATTGCTATATATTATAGACACAAGCGCATTTATTGCAATATAAAAGTATAAAAATTATCAAAGCCGCCGGGCGGCAATTTTCCGGATTGACTTATTATAGAGGAGAGACTATATTGAGCAAAACGGTTGATCTTCGGGGCAAGGTGCTTGTTTCGCGAAAGCGGAACGAAATTCCTGACCGGCGGTAAAGTCCGCGAGTCCGTTGAATAAACGAACAGACATGGCGAAATTCCATGACCGACAGTAAAGTCTGGATGAAAGAAGATCGTGACGGTGTTCCATAATTGTATGGGATTGTAACGAAATCATGCCCCCGGATACTTTTGTACCGGGGGCTTTTTTTTGGAGAAAGAAATGTCTGATTTTTCTAGTATTGAGGCGGTTATAGGAGACCTCAGGGCCGGCCGGATGGTAGTTGTCACTGATGATGAGAACCGCGAGAATGAAGGGGACCTTCTTATTCCGGCATCAAAAGTTACGCCTGAAATCATAAATTTTATGGCAACGTTCGGCCGCGGCTTGATATGTGTTCCAATTGGGGAGCAAAGAGCCGTCGAGCTGGGATTGCGCTATATGGGGCCGCTTATGGATAACTATAAAACCGCGTTTACCCAGAGTGTTGACGCGAAAAATGGGATCACGACTGGAATATCGGCTTACGACAGGGCCAGAACGGTATCGGTGATGATCGACCCGGCAACCTCCCAAAATGATATTGTCACACCGGGCCACATGTTCCCATTGATAGCGCGCCCGGGAGGAGTGCTTCAGCGCTCGGGGCATACAGAGGCATGTGTTGACCTCGCGCGGCTCACAGGACTTTCTCCTGCGGGCGTGATATGCGAAATAATGAATGACGACGGCAGCATGGCACGGCTTCCCGAGCTTAAGAAATTTTGCAAAAAACATAAGCTCAAGCTTTGTTCGATAGCCGACCTTATCGCCTACAGACGCAAGAATGAAAAGCTGGTCAAGCGCGAACAGAAAGTCAAAATGCCCACAAAGTACGGGGATTTCGAACTTTATCTTTACCGTACGCTTATCGACAACAGCGAGCACCTGGCACTTGTTTACGGAGATGTGGAAAATAAGGAAGATGTCCTTGTCCGCGTCCACAGCGAATGCCTCACGGGTGACGTCTTCGGTTCGATGAGATGCGACTGTGGCGACCAGCTGGCGCACGCGATGCAGAATATAAAAAATGAGGGCGCCGGCGTGGTTGTATATATGCGGCAGGAGGGAAGGGGAATAGGGCTCGGCAATAAAATCCATGCGTATCATCTTCAGGAACAGGGATATGATACCGTCGAAGCCAATGAAAAACTCGGCTTTCCTGCCGACCTGCGCGAGTACGGAATCGGCGCGCAAATTCTTCTCGACCTCGGAATAAAAAGCATAAGGCTCATGACCAATAACCCTAAGAAGATAATAGGGCTCGACGGCTACGGACTCAAGATAACCGAAAGAGTTCCGGTGGTTATGGAGGAGAAAAAACAAAACGCGAAATACTTGAAGACAAAAAAGGAAAAAATGGGTCACCTGTTCTGATTATTGTGGCCAAACAGAGAAAGATACTTATATGAAACGGGAATCAACTGAATGGTGTCAGTTTTACTGGTATGAAACAAGTCGTTCTGATTTGCCGCGCGTATTGCTGATTGGTGATTCGATTATTGTGGGGAGTGCGCCGGAAGTCGCGAGTATTCTGAAGGGAAGGGTCAATATAGGATTTTATTCAACCAGCAAGATAGTCGGAGACCCGGCAATATATCGCGAACTTGCGCTGGCTCTCGGCGAATACGAACCGGATATTATCTATTTTAACAATGGCCTGCATGGGCGTGATTGTGATATCGATTTTTATCGTGACGGGCTTGAGCAGTTTGTCGATTATTTGCAGCTTGCGAGCAAAGCAAAATTCGTCTGGCGCAATTCAACACCGATTACCGTCAAAGATAAGCCGGAAGACCTGGATATGCGTCCCGACGGCAATCCGCTCGTGATCGAACGTAATAATGTAGCCGCAAAGATCATGGAAAAGTACGGAGTCCCGGTCGATGACGTCTATTCTTTACTGGTCAGCCATTCGGAATATAGTAGCGGGGACGGTTTCCATTACAATCAAACCGGCTGGAAATTTATTGCCGGGCATATTGCCGATACAATCAGAAAAAGCTTGGAGTAATCTAGGGCAGAGGGGGAAATACAATGTTTGCACCGCTTCATAATCAACGCATTTACCAGCAGGTTGCTGGGCAAATACAGGAAATGATTCTGGACGGGCGCTTGAAGAGCGGAGACAAGCTTCTTCCGGAGCGAACGATGTCTGAGCAGTTCAAGGTAAGCCGCAACTCGATAAGAGAGGCCATCCGAGCATTGGAAATTCTCGGAATCGTGGAAAGCCGCCAAGGCGGCGGCAACTTCATTGTGGCAGGAACCAGCGACTGCCTTTTTGAGCCGCTCTCAATAATGTTCAAACTCAGGAACGGAAGCTTTTCAGACCTCCTTGAGATCAGGCGCGGTCTTGAGATGGAAGCAGCATCCCTAGCAGCTCAAAAAATTACGAAAGCGCAGGCGGCTGAGATGAAGGAGCTTCTGGAGAAGTTTAAGAACGCGTCAGGCGAGCAGGAAAGCATTGATCTTGATAAAAAGCTGCATCTTTTCATCGCCGAAATATCGGGAAATACGATGCTCTCAGCCTTCCTCAATTCGATTTCAAAACTTTTTGAGCAGGCGGTGAGAGACGGACGCGAATTGATTCTCAAGGCCTTCGACAACAACAAGCTTCTCATAAAGATGCACCGCGACCTCTGCGAGGCAGTTACCTCAGGAAAACCAGATGACGCGGCAAAGGCGTGTCGCCGACATTTTGATTTTATCCTTGACAATTTGAAGAAATAGATATATAATTTGTTTTATAGTGGTAGTACCACCCTACCAAAAGAGGCAGGCTTGAGAAAAATAAGAATACCTTACGGACGAACCTTCGTAGAAAGCGAATTGCCGGAGAAAAATCTCCTCGGCATATTCGACTCGTCCCTGCCGCAATCAGGCTGTGATGAAAGCCGGGCTGTCAAAAATGCGCTGAATTCCCCAATCGGATCAATGCGGCTTGAAGAACTTTCTCGGGGAAAAAAATCGGCAGTCGTCATAAGCAGCGACCATACAAGGCCCGTACCCAGCCGCGTAATCATGCCCGAAATACTGGAGCGCCTTCGAAGAGGATCGCCCGATATTGACATTACCATTCTTATAGCGACAGGTTTTCACCGTGCGACAACCAGAGAAGAGCTTCTTGGAAAATTCGGTGAAGATATTGTGAACAACGAAAAAATTGTAATTCACGATTCAAATGATAAAAGCTCCCTCGTTCCGCTCGACAAACTCCCCTCAGGCGGAGACCTTATCATAAACCGTCTTGCCGTCGAAACAGATTTACTTGTAGCGGAAGGTTTTATAGAACCGCATTTTTTCGCGGGATTTTCAGGCGGAAGGAAAAGCGTCCTTCCCGGCATAGCATCAGCCGAAACGGTTCTCGCCAACCATTGTTCAGAGTTTATACAGAGTCCTTTTGCAAGAACCGGAAACCTTGAGAAAAATCCCATTCACAATGATATGCTGTTCGCCGCGGAAAGGGCAGAGCTCGCATTTATTGTAAATGTCGTTCTTGATCATAATAAGCGCGTCGTCAGGGCGTTTGCCGGAGACAGCGTAGAGGCGCACCTTGCGGGCTGCGAGTTCCTGAAATCACACTGCCGAGCGGCAGTGCCAGAATCGGACATAGTGATAACGAGTAACGGCGGCTATCCGCTTGACCAGAACATTTATCAGGCCGTGAAGGGAATGACGGCCGGCGAGACCGCATGCCGCGAAAATGGCGTAATAATCATGGTCTCGGCATGCTCCGATGGACATGGAGGCGAGTCTTTTTATGAAAATATGGCAGACTCAAGATGTCCTCGTGAAGTCCTGAAGCGTGCCGCCGCCGTGCCGAGGGACAAGACAGCCCCCGACCAGTGGGAATTTCAGATACTCGCGCGCATCCTCTCTCGTAATAAAGTAATCCTCGTAAGCTCCGACTGCGATCCAGCTATGATTAAATCAATGCATATGGAACATGCGTTTACGCTCGACGAGGCTATCACGCGGGCGTTCAGTTACATGGGTGCTGACGCAAAAATTTCAGTAATTCCGGACGGGGTTTCCGTTATCGTTGAAAAGGAGAAGATATGAAAATAATGGTATGTATCAAGCAGGTGCCAGGCACCTCGCAAGTCGAGATAGATGAAAAGACAGGTGTACTCAAGCGCGACGGCGTGGAGTCGAAAATGAATCCTTACGACCTTTATGCCCTTGAGACTGCGATGCGCGTCAAGCAGGAGCACGGTGCGGAAGTCGATGTGATAACGATGGGCCCCCCCCAGGCGGAAACCGTTGTACGTGAAGCATTCATGATGGGAGTGGATCGCGGCTTTATTCTTTCCGACCGTAAATTCGCGGGTTCCGACGTTCTCGCCACGTCCTACACTCTCGCGCAGGGAGTAAAAAAAGCCGGACTGCCGGATATCATAATATGCGGGAAACAGACGACTGACGGCGACACCGCGCAGGTCGGAGCAGAGCTTGCCGAATTCCTTGGCATACCGCATGTTACAAACGTATGCAGCATTCGCGCCGTGACCGGACAATTCCTGACAGTTGATCTTGATCTGCCGCTTCATACTGAGACTGTGGAAATAAAGCTGCCCTGCCTGATAAGCGTGGAAAAAGGCATCTTCGAACCGCGTCTGCCATCCTTTAAGTTAAAACTCTCAACGGTCGATCGCAAGATAGAATGGCTTAAGCTTGAAGACCTTGAGGACCAAGATGAAATGCATTACGGACTCGACGGCTCGCCCACCCAGGTAAAGCGGATATTTCCGCCGGAGTCACATAACGAAAGAGTTTTTTGGAATGGAGGCTCCGATGAACTTTCCGAAAAATTATTTTCCCTTCTCAAAGACAAAAAATTTCTTCAGCAATCGAGGTAACATATGGCTGGTATTTTAATACATCAGGAAAAAGCGCGCGAACCGGAAAAACTTCAGGAACTCTGCCCCTTTGACGCCATCGAATTCACGAATGGAATCCTTAGTATAAACTCAGGCTGCCGAATGTGCAGGATATGTATCAAGAAAGGGCCGGAGGGTGTTTTTGAATTTGTTGAAGATAAAGAGCCGCAGTCTGTAAATAAGGACGAATGGCAGGGAATAACGGTATTTGTCGAGCACAACCTTGGCAAAGTTCACCCCGTGACCTTCGAACTCATAGGGAAGGCTTTCGAGCTTGCCGGAAAAACGAATCAGAAAGTTTACTGCCTGCTTGCCGGACATAAGACGGAGAACCTGGTGGAGGAGCTCCTCGAATACGGCCCCGACGAAATATATATCTATGATTTCCCGGAGCTCAAGCATTTTAGAATAGAACCATATACGGCTGTCTTCGAAGACTTTATAAAGAAAGTCAAACCCAGCACCATTCTCGTCGGCGGCACTGCGGCAGGCCGCTCGTTAGCGCCCAGAACGGCAGCGCGTTTCCGCACCGGACTTACCGCTGACTGTACAATGCTCGACATTCGTCCGAACACCGACCTCGACCAGATCAGGCCCGCTTATGGCGGCAACATCATGGCCCACATCAATACCCCGAAACACCGTCCGCAATTCGCAACAGTGCGTTACAAGATTTTTTCGGCGCCTGAGAAAAATGCCTCCGGTAAAAACACTAAGACCGTAAACTGCAAAATGGATCCGGCAAAACTTGTATCCGCAATTAAGGTGCTGGAGCTTAACCAGAAGAGCCAGGAAATAGGAATTGAAGATGCCGAAGTCATAGTTGTCGCAGGGCGCGGACTTAAAAAAGCCGAAGACCTTGCACTGATTAACGAACTTGCGGAACTCCTTGACGCCAAGATTGCTGCAACGCGCTCGCTTATCGAGGCCGGCTGGGTCGATCCGAAACGGCAGATTGGACTCAGCGGCAGAACCGTCAAGCCCAAGCTCATCATTACATGCGGAGTTTCAGGGGCTATTCAGTTTGTAGCTGGAATGAATAATTCCGAACTCATCATTGCGATAAATACCGATGAAAACGCGTCGATATTCAAGGTTGCGCATATAGGAATTGTTGGAGACCTCTATCAGGTTGTGCCGTCACTCATAGATAAGATTAAAGAATTCAAAAAGGTAAAACCATGACGTACAAGTTTATAGACAATAAAGACATCGAATTTCTTATCTCAACATGTTCAAAAGAACGGGTGTTGACAGGGGACGAAATAAACGAGGATTACTGTCATGACGAGCTTGCGGGAATAAGGAAAAGGCCCGATGCTCTTGTAAAAGTTCTTTCATCTTCCGAAGTTTCTACCATTATGAAATATGCTTACAAAAACAACATTCCTGTAACTCCACGCGGGCAGGGCACCGGACTTGTAGGCGGGTCCGTTCCGCTTTGCGGCGGGATAATGCTCGACATGAGCGGAATGAACAAGATTCTGGAGCTGGACGAGGAAAATCTGACTCTCACGCTCGAACCGGGCGTGCTTCTGATGGAAGTGTCTAAATTTGTGGAAGATAACGGGCTGTTCTATCCGCCCGACCCGGGCGAAAAAACAGCCACCATAGGAGGCAACATAAGTACCAATGCCGGCGGAATGCGCGCCGTCAAATATGGTGTGACACGCGATTACGTGCATGGGCTCGAACTGGTACTGCCTGATGGAAAGATTATTGAAACCGGAGGAAAGGTCGTAAAAAACAGTTCCGGCTACAGCTTGAAGAATCTTATCGTGGGGTCTGAGGGAACGCTTGCGATAGTAACGAAGGCCGTTCTGAAACTGCTGCCGCTTCCAAAATTCAAAATCAGTCTGCTGGCTCCCTTTCCCGATTTGTCATCAGCAATCGAGACCGTCCCTAAAATAATCAAATCGCGTTCAATTCCTACGGCTGTGGAGTTTATGGAGCGCGAAGTCATTCTCGCCGCCGAACAGTTCCTCGGGCGCAAATTTCCAGACAATTCTTCAAACGCGTACCTGCTTCTTACCTTTGACGGTGCCAGCCGTGAAGAAATCGATATGGCTTACAGCGATGCCGCCCACACCTGCCTTGACGCAGGCGCGCTTGACGTTTTCATCTCCAATACCCAGGAACGTAATGAATCAATATGGGCGGCGCGCGGAGCCTTTCTTGAAGCCATCAAGGCATCTACAACTGAACTCGATGAATGCGATGTAGTTGT
Organism: Lentisphaerae bacterium GWF2_45_14; assembly: GCA_001804785.1. GTDB lineage: Bacteria > Verrucomicrobiota > Lentisphaeria > Victivallales > GWF2-45-14 > GWF2-45-14. The sequence goes on along the minus strand of MHBG01000103.1, from coordinate 44,062 downwards.
ACCGCGAAGAAGCGTCGCTGATTTTGTGAAATTTACAACAACTCTTCAGAAAAAGTATGATATCAGGATTCGCAGTTTCGGACACGCCGGAGACGGCAATTTACACATCTACGTCCTGCGCGATCAGCTGGGCGAAGAGGACTGGAAGCGCACTCTTGCGGAGGTCTTTGATGAAATGTATTCACGTGCCCGCGGACTCGGCGGGCAGGTCTCCGGCGAGCACGGTATAGGCTTTGCCAAGAAGGACTTCCTGCACAGCTCACTCGGGGAGGACACCATTGAGCTCATGCGCGGAATAAAAAATGTTTTCGATCCGAAAAATATTCTGAATCCCGGGAAAATCGTCTTTTAATCAGTCATTCGGCTGAACGGAACTATACCGTTTTGGCTCGGCATGTTCGTTGGAGATACGGGACCCCCTCCCGTTTTTTTCGGGATAATTTCCGCTCTTCCGGGTTTAAATTCCGGGATATTAGGTTAGATTCCTCTTCAGGAAGTTTAATTACAGAAATTATATGGGAGAGTTATTATGAACAAGCAGCCGAAAAACGTGTTTGAGGGCACACTTGAGGCAAGAGGTCTGCGTTTTGCAATAGCATGCAGCCGCTTCAACGAGTTTTTTGTAAGCAAGCTCCTAGGCGGTGCGTTGGATGTTATTCAAAGACACGGCGGGAAGGGCGAAGACATAGACGTGGCATGGGTGCCCGGCTCATATGAACTGCCGTTCGCCGTCAAGAAACTTATCGAAAGCGGAAAGTATCACGCGGTTATGGCGCTGGGCGTAGTTATCCAGGGGGCGACGCCGCACGCAGGTTATATCAATAGCGAAGTGGCGAAATCGCTTGCTCAGATAGGCATGGAATCAGGAATACCCGTCATATACGGCATGATCACGGCAGACAATATCGAGCAGGCAATCGAACGCAGCGGCACCAAGGCCGGCAATAAAGGCGCCGATGCCGCAATGTCAGCCATCGAAATGGCCAATCTCAACAAAATACTGCCCGGAAAGAAGTAAGAAGACAAATGGACGACCCGAAACAAAAATTTCAGCACTTTAAACGTTTGGGCAGAGAACTTGCCATGCAATATCTGTTCCATACAGATCTCAAAGGGGCGGATACCCAGAGCGAGTACGACATATTCTGGGAGGGAATAAGAGAACAGCTTGAACTTGAGGATGACAGGTTCTTAAGAAAGGCCCGCAAATATGCCGAAAGACTCGTGCTTGGAATAAAGGAAAACCTCGCGGAAATAGATCAGACCATCTCGGGCTTCTCCGAAAAGTGGGACATTAACAGAATGGCGGTTGTTGACCGCAATATAATCCGGGTGGCGGTCTATGAAATGAAGTTTTTGCCGGATATTCCCCCCGTGGTCAGCATAGACGAGGCTGTCGGTATCGCGAAAGAGTTCAGCTCTGAAAAATCAGGACTCTTTATAAACGGGGTACTCAATGCGGTGAAGGACAGTCTCCAGAAATCCGGCGGGGAGGTCGCCGAAGAATCATGAAATCGCTTTTCGCGACTTTTAAAAAAGGTCTTCAGAAAACCTCTACCACGCTCAATAGATCATTTCAGAGTATATTTTCCAATATAGAAAAATGGACTCAGGAAGATTATGATAAGCTGGAAGCGACGCTCATATCCGCCGATTTTGGTGTAAATACCAGCGCGAAAATAGTCAAAGACCTAAAAGACAAATACGAACTAGGAGAGATAAAAACGGGCGAGGACATAATAGCGTCCGCGCACAATGATATATGCTCCATATTGGAGAAAAACCTCAGACCCGCCAACCTGATTGAAAATAAACTCACCGTGATAATGCTTGTAGGTGTGAATGGCAGCGGAAAAACTACTACCGCGGGAAAACTCGCGCAGCTATGGGGCAGTGAAAATAAAAAAGTCATACTCGCGGCGTGTGATACATTCAGGGCCGCGGCGGTTGAACAACTAAAACTCTGGGGCGGCAGGACATCCTGCCAGGTAGTTTCCTCCATTCCGGGAGCCGACCCCTCATCTGTCGCGTTTGATGCTGTTCAGGCCGCCCTCTCGCGAAAAGCCGATATCCTTATAATAGATACAGCGGGCCGTCAGCATACTAAAAAAGGACTCATGGAGGAGCTTTCCAAAATGAAGCGCACGATAGATAAAGTCTATCCCGGCGCTCCACATGAAGTATGGCTTACCATTGATGCCAGCATAGGGACAAACGCATTGACGCAGGCCGGGGAATTTGGCAAAGCGTCCGGTGTTACCGGGCTTATAATTACGAAACTTGACGGCACCGGTAAGGGCGGGATAGCGGTAGCTATTCAGGAAGCTTTCAAGCTCCCCGTTTTTTTCGTTGGCCTTGGCGAACAACCCGAAGATCTTCAAGCCTTTAACCCTGTATTTTACGCCAAAGCCATCTTTAACGAAGCGTAGAAATGTTTCGGAAGATGCTGATATCAAATTACTGTCGGGTCTGGCGGCGCTCGATACTATTTAAGCCTTATTTTAAAGAAACTGAAATCGAGCTGTTCTTCCAGAAATGACATCATTTCCAGGTTCGACTTTTTCGACTGCGGCCACGGCGACTGAATAAAATTCAGGGAGAATTCCGACATATCCTGCACCGTGAAATAGACAGGAAGCTGTTTCTCTATCGATTGCGCTTGTCCAGAATTCGCCTTTTGAACAAGCCCGTTTGCCGCCGTGTATATTTCATTAAGCGGTGCTGCAAGTTCGTGAAAACGCGGAAGAACCGAAAGCTCCGTCAACGGGAGCCTCAGGTTCGCGCCTTCCAGAAATTTTACTATTCTGAAATCAATTTTAAGTGATGGAAAGATTCCGCTTATCCCGTGAAGCGTCAACACTTCCTCGGTTATAAGCATTTTAGTCTTTTCCGTAAGCGCGGACATGACGGCATCCTTGCTTATTCGGACTGATTTTGCCAGGTTTTTGAGTTCTACAATTGCCTCGGGAACTTCCCATGAAGAGAGCCTTTTCAGCTCCACTTTTGCCAGTTCAACAAAAAATAAAGGCGGTGCCTTGTTTATCTTGAGCTTTTCCAAGTCCGCTGTGACAATCCTGCTTATGGATTCAAGCGTTTCACCTTCCAGCCCCAGATGCTTTTTCAAGAGCTCTGCGACAATTCCTTTTTCCGGGCTTATCTCAAGTTCGGACGAAACGTTTTCGGTACTGAACTTTTCAGCAACCGACGGATAGCCAGTCATCTGCAGGATCTTTATTACTAAGCTGTTGACTTCGGAAAGGGCAAACTCCTTTTTGTTTCCGGCGCTGCTGTTCAGAGCGTACTCAAGCGCCAACACAATGTCCTCGGCTATCCACAAATCGCGTATTCCTGCCGAGAGGCAGCTTTTTATTATCCTTGACTGGAGTTCTTCGCTCTCAAAGTTAAATCTGGAACCGTCCGGATTGATTATCAGTACAGAATTTTCACTAAGCTTTATCATTGCCGGTTAGCGCCTCCTCCGAGCGAACGAATCTCTTCGATGAACTCATCAATATCCTTGAATTCCTTGTAGACGGAAGCGAACCTTACATAGGCGACTTCGTCCAGTTTTTTCAATTCTTTCATCACAATGAAGCCTATATCGCGCGAGGGAACTATTTTCTCAAATTTAGACTCTATGTCCGAAATAACTTTGTTTACCATTTGGTCTATGGCCTCGTCATCGATATGGGGCCTTTTCCAGCAGGCTTTTTCTATGCCCATACGCAGACTGTCCCGGTCGAAGTCCTTTATATCGCCGCTGCGTTTTTTCACTTTCAGCTCGGCCTGAACGATTCCTTCGTAGGTGCTGAAACGGTGTCCGCAGTTGAGGCATTCGCGGCGGCGACGGACGCCCGCGCCGTCCTTGACGGCACGCGAATCAACGACCTTGTCATCCTGACATGTACACAACGGACAGCGCATATTTCAATATCCTAGCTATATGCAGGCGGTTTACCTGCCTGTTTACTATAGAGCGGGATAAAAAAATATCCAGCCATCTGTAATTTCCACGGACTGCAACGAGAAAGTAACTTCAACTTTGTTATTCTTTCCAACCTTTGTTTTTGAGGTATTCGGTAAGTTCGGTTACGAGGCATTCCGGGGCTGACGCTCCGGCGGAAATGCCGATATTGACAGCATTTTCGAGCATATTTTCTGTTATATCGGAAGCGCTGTTTATAAGATACGCGGAGGCTCCGGCTTTTTCGGCCGCCTCGCGCAACCGGTTGGAGTTTGAGCTTTTGGCGGAGCCGATAATGAAGACGGTATCGCAGTTTTCCGCGAGTTCTTTAACTGCCTCCTGGCGTTTTGTCGTGGCGTAGCAGATATCGCCGGAACCTTCGATGTTGGGGAAAAGCTCTCTAAGTTTCGTGGTTATCTCACAAGTCTCCTCGCGGCAGAGAGTTGTCTGAGTAAGGAATGCCGTTTTTATTCCTGCGAGTTTTGAAACATCTATTTTTTCGAGATTGTCGATATTTTCTATTACAGCCGCGGATCCTTCAATCCTGCCGAGAGTACCTTCCGTTTCGGGATGGTCTTTATGTCCGATAAGAAATATGAAATAGTCTTTTTTCGAGAAAGCTACGGCCTTTTCGTGTATTTTTTTCACGAGCGGGCATGTGGCGTCAACAGCCTTAAGACCCAATTTTTTCGCTTCCCGTTCAACCTTTTTCGAAACCCCGTGCGCGCTGAAAATTACGGTTGAGCCGCGCGGAACATCTGAAAGATTGTTTACAAAAATGACGCCTCTTTTTTTTAAGTCATTTACTATAAAATCGTTATGTACTATTTCGTGGAATATATAAAGGGATGTTCTGCACCCTGAGATTGTCTTTTCTACAATCTCAAGCGCCTTTCTCACTCCATTGCAGAATCCTCGCGGACTGGCTATAAAGATATTTCCTCTCATGCTGAAATAATTATCCCATGCTGTTAAAAAAGCTGATTAAGGTTTATAGTATACAGAACCTGAAACACTAATCAATTGTCCGGGGAAAATATATGTACGGATTTTACAGGGTCGCGGCGGCGGTGCCCGAGATGCGGGTAGCCGATCCATTCTACAACGCTGAAAAGATTATCGCGCTTGCAGCAAGAGCGGCGAAAGAATCCTGTGCGGCGGTGGTCTTTCCCGAGCTTGCCGTTACCGGTTACACATGCGGGGACCTTTTTCATCAGAGTATTCTTCTTGATAATTCTTACGATGCGCTAATGGAAATAGCGGCCGCTACAAAAACCTTTAATACACTGATAGTTGTAGGATGCCCTTTTCTATGGAAAAGTGCGCTTTACAACTGCGCGTTTGTGCTGCATCGCGGCGAAGTCAAGGGAATAGTCCCGAAATCGCACCTTCCGAACTACAGGGAATTTTACGAAAAACGCTGGTTTACGTCAGGTCAGGGCATAAAGCCGGTGGTTGTCGAATTTCAGGGAGAAGATGTTCCCTTCGGCACAAACATCATATTCAATCATGACCGCTTTTTCAAGCTCGGAATTGAGATATGCGAGGACCTCTGGCACGTGATTCCGCCGAGCTCATTTCACGCGATGGCAGGCGCCACGGTGATAATGAACCTTTCCGCCAGTGACGAAATTGTTTCCAAGTCAGATTATCGTCTGGAACTTTTGAGGCAGCAGAGTGCCCGCTGTGTTTCGGCATATATTTACAGTTCTTCTGGAGTGCACGAATCAAGCACCGACCTCGTTTTCGGCGGACACGCCGTTATTACCGAGAATGGCGCAACCCTTGCCGAAAATCAACGGTTTCTGCGGCATGGCTCGCTCACTACAGCCGATATCGACTGTGAGAAACTTATCGCACTAAGAATAAGCGAAAGCTCGTTTAACGACTCACGCCTTCCTGAGAAGACGGAGTATTTCGAAGTCGCAATCGAAAAAATACCAATGTTGAAAAATGTAAAGAGATATTTCGCCCCGCATCCATTTGTCCCGTCCGACGAAACGCTCAGGAACAAACGTTGCGGCGAGATTATCAGCATACAGGCTGCGGCGCTTGCGAAGAGGTTCGAGCACACCTCTTCCGAAAAGGCCGTAATCGGTATTTCCGGCGGACTAGATTCGACGCTCGCCCTCCTCGTTGCCGCCGAAACGTTCAGACTTCTCGGTAAAAATGACAAAAATATAGTAACGATTACCATGCCAGGATTCGGGACGAGCGACAGGACGTTCAATAACGCCCTCAAACTCTGTAAATATCTGGGAACCGATCTGAGGACAATAGATATAACAAAATCATGTCTGGCCCACTTCGGTGATATCGGCCATGACGCCGCCGTACACGACATTACCTACGAAAATGTCCAGGCCCGCGAACGGACGCGCATTCTCATGGACATCGCCAACCGTGAAAAAGGTCTTGTTATCGGCACGGGCGATCTTTCGGAGGCCGCGCTCGGCTGGTCTACCTACAACGGCGATCATATGTCGATGTACGCTGTCAACTGCGGTGTCCCGAAGACCCTTATCCGCTATCTTATAAAGTGGGTTGCCGATAATTCTGATGAAAAACTCGCGAAGATCCTTCTTGACATAATCGATACCCCCGTAAGTCCCGAACTCCTGCCGAAGTCTGGAAACGGCGAGATAAATCAGAAGACCGAGGACATAATAGGTCCCTACGAGCTTCATGATTTCTTTCTTTACCACACGGTCAAATATGGAGCGGCTCCCTCCAAAATAAAGTTTATGGCATCTCAGGCTTTTGAGGATAAATACGACGTTGAGTATATTGAAAAAATCCTTAATATTTTCTTCAATCGCTTCTTTTCCAACCAGTTCAAGCGTTCGTGCATCCCGGACGGCCCCAAGGTCGGTACAATCAGTCTCTCGCCTCGTGGTGACTGGCGCATGCCCTCCGACGCCTCAGCCGCAGGCTGGCAGGGCTAGTCCCTGCACCAAATTTCATAATTCTGGAAAACCGTGCAAAATAAGCGCAACTTTGCGAGATGGCATTTTCGGCAATTTTTACTGATTGAAGCTGATAGATTTATAGGAGTTAATATTGTAAATCGTGTTGAAAGACTGTTGATGTCCATTAGCGTAGAAAGCGGAGATTCGGGAAATGGGGCATATTTTGGTGGACGCCGCAGAAATGCAAAATGAGAATGTTTATAATGACAGGATTGTGTTGATATGGCCAAAAGTAAAAATTCCGTCTTTTCCCAGGAACTCGGACTAAGATTAGCCCTCATATTCGGCAACTACCTTTATGGCATCAAGTACCTCCATTTTGGCTGCTGGGGCAGCGGAATGAAGCTTGAGCTTAACAATTTAAGCAAGGCGCAAACGCAGTATTGCGATCTTCTGAGGGAGCTTATTCCTTTGAACGTAAAGACGATACTTGACGTGGGGTGCGGTACGGGGGCTCTTTCCAAGGAACTGCTGACTGCCGGGTATAGTGTAGATTGTGTGACGCCATCTACGTTTTTTACCAGTCTGATAGCCGCCAATACGGATGGCAAAAGCGAGATATTTCAGACTACGTTTGAAGAATTGAAAACAGATAAAAAATACGATCTGGTGCTGTTCAGCGAGAGCTTCCAGTATATTGATATTGAAAAAGGTTTTGAAATGGCAATGGGCCTGCTCAATGAAAACGGACACATCCTGATCAGCGATTATTTCAAGAGAGATAAAAAAGCAGTCCAGGGAAAGAGTCCTTTGAGCGGCGGACATAAGATTATAAAATTCAATGAGATCATGAAGGGCCTTCCGCTATCTGAAATAAAGCGTGTGGACATTACCGAACAGACGGCTCCGAATCTGGACCTTGTCAATGACTTGCTTCACAATCTGGCTCTTCCCTCAATTGAATGCGTGATGAAATATTCTAAAGCAAAATATATGTACAAGCTTATCTGCGGCATTTCTGGTTTTATTTTCAGAAAGAAAATAGCTAATCTCAAGAGGAAATATTTCAAAGACGAAAGAAACGCGGAAAACTTCAAAAAATACAAGCAATATCTGGTATTGTTATATAAGCTGAGCTGAGTTTCTGTCTCAAATTGATTATTTCAACGCGGTAGGACCATATAATTATAAAATTTGGTCACAGGTATTTTAAAAAACGCTTCGGAGCTGTATATTCCTTCTTCATTCAAAGGAACAATCTAAGACAGGAATTTTATGGAAGATAAAACAATTCTGTGTATCGGCGCCGGCTATGTCGGCGGACCGACCATGGCTATGATTGCGGCAAAATGCCCGGACTATACCGTACTTATAGTCGATATCAATGAGGAAAGGATAAATGCCTGGAACTCGGATACCCTTCCAATATATGAGCCAGGGCTTGACGATGTAGTCAAAAAGGCCAGGGGCAGAAACCTCTTCTTTTCAACGGACATAGTTGGGGGAATTAAAAAGGCAGGAATAATATTCGTCAGCGTAAACACACCGACCAAAGATTTCGGGGCAGGTGCCGGAAAAGCGGCAGACCTGCAGTACTGGGAGAAAACAGCCAGAAGCATAGTCGAGCATTCCGAAGGAAATAAAATCGTTATTGAAAAAAGTACGCTTCCTGTAAGAACTGCCGAGGCAATGCACAGAATATTGAACGCCAATACTAAAGGACTTCACTTCGAAGTTCTTTCCAATCCGGAATTTCTAGCGGAAGGCACCGCCGTCAAGGACCTCGAAAATCCCGACAGGGTGCTTATCGGTGCAATGACAACCGAGCGCGGCCAGGAAGCACTTAAAAAAATCGTGGCAATTTATGAAAACTGGGTCAGCCGCGACAAGATTAAAACCACTAACGTGTGGAGCAGTGAATTAACAAAGCTTGTTTCGAACGCCATGCTCGCCCAGCGAATATCATCGGTGAACAGCCTGTCTGCACTTTGCGAAAAAACCGATGCGGACATTCAGGAAGTTTCCGAAGCGATGGGGCTTGATTCGCGGATTGGCTCCAAATTTCTCAAGGCTGGTGTCGGATTCGGAGGCTCATGTTTCAAGAAAGACATTCTGAATCTCGTCTATCTCTGCGAACATTATAATTTGCCCGAAGTCGCCAGATATTGGGAACAAGTCGTCTTTATGAATGAATTTCAGGAAAGACGTTTTGTCGGCAAAATAATCCAGAAAATGTTTAATACCGTATCCGACAAGAGGATAGCTATTTTCGGATTCGCGTTTAAGGCCGATACTGGCGATACTCGCGAATCCCCGGCGATATATATATCAAAATGGCTTCTTGAGGAGAAGGCCAAAATCGCCATATATGATCCCAAAGCGACGAAAAACGCGAAGTTGGAACTCTCGGGCATTGAGGGGAATATAGAATATTGTGACTGCCCGTACGAGGCTGCGAAAGGTGCTCACGCCATAGCAGTCCTTACCGACTGGAATGAGTTCAAAACATACGATTATCTAAAGATTTTCAACGAAATGGAAAAGCCAGCCTTTCTTTTCGACGGCCGCAATGTTCTCGACCATAAGAAGCTTTTTTCCATCGGATTTAACGTCTTTCCGCTCGGCAAACCGGAACTCAGTCACCTTGATGATGGAAATTGATAACCTTCTAAATAAGCAGGAGTTTACAAAATGTCTGTACCATTCAAAGTCAATCTCTCAGGAAAAACAGCAGTCGTAACAGGCGGAGGCGGTATCCTTTGCGGCGTAATGGCCAAGGCCCTCGCGGAATGCGGCGCAAAAGTAGCGATACTTGACCTTAAAAAGGAAAACGCCGATAAAGTTGCTTCCGAAATCAGCGCCGCAGGCGGTATCGCAATGGGAGTAGCCGCAAACGTCCTGGAAATCGAGAGCCTTAACAACGCAAAAGCCGAAGTTACTTCAAAATTCGGCCCCTGCGATATCCTCATCAACGGCGCGGGCGGCAACCACCCCAAGGGTACGACATCAAAAGAACACCTTACGAAAGAGGACCTCAAAAAGGTCGAAAACGTGACCACTTTCTTCGATCTCGACCCGGCAGGCGTCGGTTTCGTATTCAACCTGAACTTCCTCGGCACGCTCCTTCCCTCGCAGGTGTTCTGCAGGGACATGGTCGAAGGCAGCGGGGGCAATGTGATAAACATCTCCTCAATGAACGCCTTATGCCCGCTGACCAAGATTCCGGCCTACAGCGGAGCCAAGGCGGCGATAAGCAACTTTACCCAGTGGCTTGCCGTTCATATGTCCAAGGTCAATATTAGAGTCAACGCGATAGCTCCCGGATTTTTCCTTACGGAGCAGAACCGTGCGCTTCTTACGAACGCCGACGGCTCCCTTACCGCCAGAGGAAATAAAATCGTGTCGCAGACTCCGATGGGCCGTTTCGGAAAGCCCGAGGAACTCGTCGGAACATTGCTTTGGCTTGTCGATGATAATGCCTCCGGCTTCGTCAACGGCACAGTTATTCCCGTGGATGGTGCGTTTTCCGCATTTTCCGGCGTCTAAAGCATGATTGCCCTCGTCGATTACGGAATGGGAAATCTCCTGAGCGTATCAAAAGCGCTCGAGGCCGTTGGCGGGACGATTGAGATTATAGATGATCCTTCTGCCATAGCTTGCGCTGACGCGCTCATTCTTCCCGGCGTGGGAAATTTCGGTGACGGCATGGGGCACCTCAGGGGCCGCGGCCTGGCCCCCGAGATTATAAAATTCGTAGAAAGCGGAAAACCTTTTCTCGGTATATGTCTTGGAATGCAGATGCTTCTTGAGGAAAGCGAAGAAGCCCCGGGTATGAAGGGACTTGGAATATTCAAAGGAAAAGTCAAACGCTTTCCTGAATCCGGCTTCAAGGTGCCGCACATGGGATGGAATAATATTTCCATACGGAATGAACATTACTGCCTCAACAACGTGAATGAAGGAAGCTATTTTTATTTCGTTCACTCTTTTTATGCGGACCCCGAGGATAAATCGGCCATCGCCGCGTCATCTTCCTACATTCTCGATTTTTGCGCAGCAATAGGTAAAGATAACGTGTTTGCAACTCAGTTCCATCCGGAAAAAAGTCAAAATCCCGGTCTTCAGATTCTCCGCAATTTTGTTGGAAACTTCTCTAAAAACGGAGATTGATTTCGTGATTATCTTCAGCAAGAACAAAGAACTCGTATGCATGATAGGAAAATATCTTGCCGAAGTTCAGGAATCGCTCAATGCATTCAGGGACGCCATACGCTATCTCATGGAGAACCACCTCGACGAACACTTCAGGATAATTGCGAAAAAGGTTCATCAGCACGAATCGCACGCCGACGATATCAGGCGGGAGATTGAAAAATTCATGTTCGGCAAGTCACTGCTTCCCGAGACCCGCGAGGACATTCTGAACGTCATTGAGATACTGGACAAAATCTCCAACCCCTGCGAAGACATACTCAGTGATTTCATCCTCCAGAAGACCGTCATAATCCCGGAAATCAGAACAGATTTTCTCGAACTTGTTGACATCTCCTGCGAATCTTCGAAACTCATAGCAGAAGCTTTCTGGGACTGTCTCGGCAAGTGCCGGAAAATGGACGAATACAACGTTAAAATCGATGACAACGAGAGCCTAGGCGACAGTCTTGAGGGAAAAATGATTGGAGCCATATTCGATGCGGAACTCGACAAAGTCGAAAAAATAATCCAGCGCGATTTCGTGAAAAAACTCGGTACGATCTGCAATATATGCGAACACGTTATGGATAAACTGGTTATCTGCGGCATTAAACGGCAAGTATGATTTTTATTCTTAAATATCTAGGCGGCTTCTTCTTGGGCGGCGCCCTCGGCGCGAACGACTGCTCAAATGTATTCGGCACAGCCGTAAGTTCCAGAATGATAAAGTACAGCACAGCCGTCATTTTGTCCGCAATATTTGTCTTCTTAGGTGCGGTCATTGACGGCAAAGCCGGGATAGAAACTCTGAGTAAAGGACTCAGAAATAAAAGTTCAGTGCAAGTTCAGCAGTCCAATATTGATCCGGTCAGAAGGTCCAGCGTGGCCGTCAAGACCGTGGTCGCCACGTCATTCGCGGCGGCAATAACGGTAACAATCATGACACTTCTCAAGATGCCTATCTCAACAAGCCAGGCGGTTGTCGGGGCGATTGTCGGAGTCGGACTCATGCAAAAAAATGTGAATCTAGGGGGACTCGAAAAAATAGTAATATGTTGGATAACGACCCCGCTTGGAGGGGCATTCTTTACGATTGTTTTCTATTACTTTTTCAAGTATTTCCTGGACAAGTGGAAACCGTCAGTATTTATCTACGACCCTCTGATGTCGCTGCTTCTCACAGTCTGCGGCTGCTATGGAGCTTATGCGCTTGGCGCTAATAATGTGGCCAACGTTTCGGCTGTCTTTGTCGGAGCTGGAATGATGACGACTATGCAGGCGGCCTGCTTTGGCGGAATTGCTATAGCGACGGGTGTTCTGTTTTTTGCAAAGCCGGTGATGACTACGGTGGGTAAAAGCATCATTAAACTCAATGCGTTCACTGCCTTTGTCTGTGTACTTTCACACGCTGTGACGATTCATATCTATGCTGAGATAGGAGTTCCCGTCTCATCAACCCAGGCAATAATCGGGGCACTTTTCGGAATAGGCTTCATAAAAGGAGCGCATGTGATTAATTACGGCAGTCTTTTGAAAGTATTTTCGGGCTGGCTTTTCACTCCAGTCATAGCTTGTGCGCTCGCCATGTTCCTCTGGATAATCGAAAATCTCTCAGTCAATCTGAACGGATACTGATTAGAGCCTTCAATCGTTGCAATCTTACCACTTGACGAGTGTCGCACCCCATGTGAGGCCGCCGCCGAACGCGGTAAGGAGCATATACTCGCCCTTCTGTATTTTGCCGCCTCTTACGATTTCATCAATGCAGAGCCCTATTGACGCCGCGGAGGTGTTACCGAATTTATGGACGTTCATGTAGACGTTTTCTTCGGAGATGTCGAGCTTGGCGGCGACGGTTTTGAGTATTCTATAGTTGGCCTGATGCGGGACGAGCCACTTTATCTGTGAGGGATGGACGCCGCACTTTTCCATTGTTTCCCTACAGGCGCCGACCATTGCGTTGACGGCGAGCTTGAAAACGGCCTGGCCGTCCATTTTCATGAAGTGCATTTTTTTGTCTACGGTCTCATGAGAGGCCGGAGTGTCGGAACCGCCCGCCTGAATCTGGAGAATGTCGGCATAATTGCCGTCGGAACCAAGCTTGCTTCCGATGAAACAGTTTTCATCGTCTTCGGTTTTCTCAAGCAGGATGGCTGCCGCACCATCGCCGAAAAGCACGCAGGTGCTTCTGTCCTGCCAGTCGACGATGGATGAAAGTTTCTCGGCGCCGATTACCATAAAATATTTGTACTCAGGGTGAGTAAGCAGTATGCTTTTAGCTACTTCGAGCGAATAGAGGAGTCCTGAGCAGGCAGCCTGAAGGTCGAAACAGAACGCGTTGGATGCTTTTATTTTTCTCTGGACGATGCAGGCGGTACTCGGAAATATTTTGTCCTGAGTTATTGACGCGACTGACATTGCGTTGAGCTGTTCCGCTCCTATTCCAGCCATTGCGAGTGCAGCTTCTGCGGCCTTTGCGGCCAAATCTGAAGTCGGCACATTTGCTTCGGCGATTCTTCTTTCCTTTATGCCGGTGCGGGTGCATATCCACTCGTCGGTGGTTTCAACTATTTTTTCAAGATCGGAATTAGTCAGGACTTTTTCCGGCAGGTATGATCCTGTTCCCGCTATTCGTATTCCCATTTATGAACTCCCGGCTTAATTAATTTGCTTCTGAAGACTGTATATTTTTGAAGGTCATTCCGGATTCTTCAATCCTTGCCATGATCTTTTCATTTATGCGCTTTCTAACCGATTCGGTACATGTCCTTATCGCATTTCTGACGGCCTTCGGGTTCGACGAGCCGTGCCCAATGATGCATATTCCATTAAGACCGAGAAGCGGAATTCCGCCGTATTCCTCAGCGTCGGCGATAGCCTTCAGATCCTTGAATGCGCTTCTTGCGAGTATCGCTCCTGTCTTGCGGACAGGGTTTTTTGTAAAGACGTCTTTCATCCAATGGTTTATAGCCCCTGCAAGGCTTTCGCAGGCTTTAATGAGGACGTTGCCGACGAATCCATCGCAGACCACCACATCGGTTGTCTTTATAAAAAGGTCATTGCCCTCGACATTTCCCGCGAAATTTATAGGCATTTTTGAGAGTAGCTTGAAGGCCTCCTTGGTAAGGTCGTTACCCTTGCTGTCTTCTTCTCCTATGCTGAGTAGTCCAACCGTAGGATTTTCGACCCCGAGGATGTGCTTGCAGTACGTTTCTCCCATGATGGCGAATTGTGCGAGGTGGAGAGCCTTGCAATCGGTGTTGGCTCCCGCGTCAAGAAGTATGAAATGACCGCCGATGGCCGGCATTACTGAGGCTAGCGGGGCTCTGTCTACTCCAGGAAGCGGCTTTACAATCACATTTGTGGCAGCGACTGCCGCTCCGGTATGCCCGACGCTCACGATCGCATCGACCTCACCATTTTTCATAAGTCTCGCGGCGACAGAGATTGATGAATTCTTTTTGCTTCTTAGTGTTACTATCGAAGCATCTTTCATCTCAACTACTTCTTCGGCGTGTACGAGACTCACTCTGGGATGCCTGGCAAGCCCGAATTTCTCAAGATAAAAAGATATCTTTCCGAGATGTCCAACTAATACTAGTTCGATATCGGAGAAATCTTTTAAGGCGATAGCTGTGCCTTCTATTATCGCAGACGGCGCATAATCCCCGCCCATTACATCCACAGCTATTTTCATCACATTTACTCGGAAACAGTTATAACTTGTTTGCCTTTGTATATGCCGCAGCCTTTGCATGCCCTGTGGGGCGCGACAGGTTTACCGCACGACTGGCAGAAAGTGGCTTCGACACCTTCATATCTGTTAGCCGCCTTGCGCGAGCGCTTTTTCATCTTCGACATTTTTCTTTTTGGTACACCCATTGTAGGTTCTCCATCTGAATTTTTAATTTGCGAAACGTGTAAAATAGCATAAAAAAGCTATCTTTCAACAATGAATCATCTTTTTTTCACGCGTGGTTCAATTTTTAATTTGTCGAGCTCAATCCACGGGCTTTTCTCTTCACTGCTTTCCAATACTGGGCTTTCCTCTTCGGCGCACGAACACTCTGACTTATTGAGATTAGTGCCGCACTTAGGACAGAGTCCCTTGCAGTTTTTCTTGCACAAATAGGCATTGGGAAACGCGACAAGAATGTCTTCTCTTATTTCCTCGGTAACATCAAGTTCCTGGTTTTTTACCTTTTCGTAAAAATGGCACATGTTGCGGGAGCTGACCTGATATTTAAAGCTTTTTAGGCATCTTCCGCATTTGAGATTTATTTCCGTTGACGCGCTTCCTGTGACTAGAATTCCGTTGTTTACGAGTGCCGCATGCAGATTGTATTCAATCGGGGAATGACAGGAGAGCAGGTCGGAATCTTCGATTTCCAGGATGCTCGCGGGCTCGGAGCCGGAAAGATCCGTCCCGTCCCTGTCAAGATTAACAATAGAAAACTTAATCATAACTTCTCTTCCCGGACCTTTTTCATAATTGCCTCGCCCACGGCTGGATGTACGAAAGCTGAGATATCGCCGCAGCAGCGGGAAACTTCTTTAATCAGTTTTGAGCTTACGAATGAATATGTCTTGCTGGGCATCATGAAGATGGTTTCGCATTCCTGATTGAGTTCATGGTTCATCAGGGCCATCTGAAACTCATACTCGAAATCAGCAACCGCCCTTATTCCCCTTATGACGACGGTTACCTTGTACTGCCTTACGGCATCTACCATGAGCCCGTCGAACGAAACTATTTCCACGTTATTGAGATGGGCGCATGCCTTGCGCATAAGTTCCATGCGCTCATCAAGAGTAAAAAGCGGATTTTTCTTGTCATTCTGCGCCACTCCTATAAAAACAAGGTCGAAAAGCCTGCATGAGCGCTCGATTATATCAAGATGTCCGTTAGTGACAGGATCAAATGTCCCTGGATAAAGCACTGTTCTTTTCATTGGAATCTTTTATTAAATCCTCATTTTTTTGATTTTGCGCCGCTTGTTTTCTTAGAAGTCGCCGCTTTTTTGACGGGTTCTGCTGCTTTTGGGGGTGGGACTTTTCCACTTTCGACGAGCGGCGCGCGCCTGTAGCCCCAATCAATAAGTTTTTTAACAAATGAGTTGCGGTCCTTCCACGTATTAAAGCCGGTGACTACGGCGATGAGACGTCTGTCGGCCCGTTTACATGTAACGGTAATGCAGAAGCCTGAGCGGTTGATGAATCCTGTTTTCATTCCATCGACTCCCGGGCATTCATTCACGAGCTTGTTGTGGTTGGTTATCAGCATTGGTTTATCGGTGCCTTCTCTGAAGGTAAAAGTGGGCGTCGAGGCCCACTCAACTATTTTTGGTGATCTGAGAAGTACCTCGGCAAGAATGGCCATACCCTCGGCGCTGCTTATATTGTCCTCTTTCGATGTAGTGCCAGGCAGTCCGTGTGCATTGAAAAATTTTGTATTCGGCATATTGAGATATTCTGCCTTCTGGTTCATTCTGGAGATGAAGGACTCCACGTCGCCGCCCCCGAGAAATTCCGAAACGAGATAGGCGGAATCGTTCGCGCTTTTTATGGCTATTGTTTTAAGAAGGTCTTCGAGTTTAAATGTTTCGCGCGGGTCGAGGTAGACTTGGCTGCCCCCTATTTTATAGGCATGTTTCGTAACTTTCACATCGGTCGAAAGCGAAACTTTTTCATTTCTGACATCCTCCATCGCGATAAGGAGCGTCATCATTTTGGTCATTGACGCTATAGGAACGCCCTCTTTCGCATTTTTTGCCCAGAGAACTTTTCTCGTATTGATATCGACTAATATGCCGGATTTTGCGACCGCGCCCTGAGGCAGTTCGGGAATGTTCCCGTTAACCGCAAGACTGTAGTCGTATGGAAGCGGCGGGACATCCTTAGCTTTTTCCTCGACCTTTTTCTTGATTTCTTCTTCGGCCTTGGCAATGGCGCTGTTCTCTGCCTCTGTTCGTGCCGTCGTCTGCGGACTGGGACTTTTTCCATCTTTTCCGCTTTTCATGAAGAAAAAGATGCCGATGACATGTATTCCCGCTATTATCGCGAGAATAAAAAGAATGGATGCTGTTTTACTTTTCATTGTATGCCTTGTTTAAGGCGGCAAATATAGCTTTTAAAGCCGCCATGTCAATATTTGAATGTTCTCCGGCGCCATAAACGATCTTATCTTCGCTGCCGGTACGGATTCCCACATAGGCCATCGCTGTCGCGTCGCAGTCATGCCCGAGGGACTGCTCGGTAAAGTCCTCAAGCCTGAAATTGATAAACTTTCCACTCTGCTTGAGAGCATGAACGGTAGCGGAAATAGGACCGTTGCCGAAACCCTCCAGCTCAAGAACTTCTCCACATGATTCGACTTTGAGAATTACCCATATCGAATCTATGGACGAACTGTCCTGCTGGCTCCGGACGAACTCAATGAGTTTATACGGACCTTCGACATCAATAAAGCTTTTGCGGAAAATATCAAGAAGCTCCTGCGAATTTATCTCGCCGCCCTTGCTGTCCGCAAACAATTGGACCGCCGTCCCTATCTGGGGCTGCATCGCCTTCGGCGGATAAATCCCGAAATCATTCTCAAGGACATAAGTTACCCCGCCCTTACCGGACTGACTGTTGATTCTTATAAGTTTTTCATAATTTCGCCCTATATCCGCAGGATCTATGTGCAGATAGGGCACTTTCCATCCCTGGCGGAAATAATCCGCAGCCTTGCCCAATGAGTCCATTCCTTTCCTTATCGCATCCTGGTGCGAACCGGAAAATGCTGTAAAAGCGAGCTGTCCGGCATACGGATGCCTCGGATGTACGGGAATATTAGAAACTTCCTCGACAAGCCTTACCAGTCCGGGCATGTCGGAGAAGTCAAGCTTGGGGTCGACTCCTCTCGAATAGAGATTGAGCGCAAGCGTCGATATATCGAGATTTCCCGTGCGTTCGCCGTGTCCGAATATCGTACCTTCTATGCGGTTTCCCCCCGCCATGAGTGCCATTTCCGATGCCGCCACTGCGCAACCTTGGTCATTGTGGGCGTGGATACTGATGGAAGTTTCATCAAGATAGGGATAATGCTCACAGAAATACTCTATCATATCGGCATATTGATAGGGCGGACGCCGTTCCACTGTCGCCGGAAGGTTCAATATGAAGTCGCCTTTCCGTGATTTGCCCCAAGTTTCCTTAACGGCCTTACAGAGTTCTATTACAAACCCGATATCGCTGTCCGTGAACTCCTCAGGTGAAAATTCATAACCAACTTTTTTACGAAGTCCAGCCTTTTCGAGTCCGTCGACAATCATCTTAGTGCCGTCGACCGCCATTTTCAGCACCTTTTTCCTGTCATTTCCAAAAACAAAGCGCCCGTGAAGGTCCGACGTCGCCACATAACAGTGTATAATCCCCTTATTGACGCCTTCCAATGATTCGACTGTCTGTTTGATAAGGTGCGGCCTCGCCTGTGTCAATACTGATATTTTCACGTCTTTCGGAGCAATATCTTCTTCTATCAGGTATCTTACAAAATCAAAATCGTCTTTTGATGCCGAAGGGAACCCGACCTCTATTTCCTTGAAGCCTATTTTTACGAGCATTTTGAAAAAGTCGAGCTTTTTTTCAGGATTCATCGGAACAGGCAGCGCCTGATTGCCGTCCCTGAGGTCTACCGAGCACCACACGGGGGCTTTTTTCAATATTTTGTCAGGCCACTGACGATTCTTCATCTTCAACGGGGCAGGATACTTATATTTAGGATAACTGCTTTTCATTATTCGTCCTCTAAAATCATAAGGTTCTTAACATATCATAGTTCCGGGATATTTACAGCATTTTTCATTAATTTTACGGGGAGGGCATGCATATAAAAAAAGAGGGCCTCCGATTGAGAGGCCCGCTGAATCTACCTGACTCTAATGAATCACGACGGCAAGCCCTCCCCTCCTAGAAGGAGAAGCTTAAGAAGCAATTCTGTATTAAACTTGCCACAATGCATGTTATTTCCCATCGTTTCATTTAAGAATAGCAAAAATTTACAGATTGTCAAGAGGGATTGTTTTTATCCGTGTCTCAACTGTTTTAGCTTTCCCACTATTTGCTGTCGCCATAATAAAGAATATGAAAACTCCAGTGCCAAGCAAAACAAGCAACAGCCCCTTCGCAATGCTTTTTCTTCCGCTGAACATAGGGAAAAGAAGACTTGCCGAAACGGCATAACACGCTATCGTCAAAACGGCAGTAAATATGCCCAAGGTGCCTGAAAAAGGCAACAGCAGCAATGCTCCCGTCAGCCCTGCAAACGCTCCGCCCATGCAGTCTGCGGAATTCAGAAATGCTCCTGCCCGCGTGTCCGGAACATTCAACTCCTTGAATTTGACGGCACAGAATGAAAATGCAGCTCCCGGAAAAATACCGCAGATAAAAAAGAAAATACCGTAAACGAAAACCGGAACTGCTCCCGAAAGATAAAAAAACAACCCGGCGAGAAAAAGACCCGCGCCAAGTAACGAAATAAAATATTCTCCCATAACTTTCTGCGCTATGCGCCCGCCCGAAAAAATACCCAGCATGAAAAGCGAAGACGCCAGACCAAAATACAGGAATATCGAGCCGCACTGTGTCTGAAATCTGAAAATAAGGAGAATATTGAGCAGCATTGCGCTTATCGAGAAAAGCGTCATCGTCGAAATTATCTCGAAGCTCCGCAACTTTCTTTTTTGCCGTCCGGAAAACAAATAAACGAATCTGCAAAGCCAGATTATTATGAAAAGAACTCCCGCATAAAGAGGGAGGAATTCTGAAATTCTTATAATCTGCGTTTCCTTCGGCATTGTCCAGTTACCAAGTTTCTTTGCCGTAAAAAGCATCGCATAAAGAAAACTCTTCGGATTCGAATCGGTATTAAGAAGCGAAACATTCGCAAGTTCACCGTAAATATCCTTCTGAAAAATGATTCTGTCCTGCGGATACATCGCGCTGATATTTCCTGTCAGGAACGCACGTTCTTTCACATCGAGGCTCTCTAGCCTCTTTGCCAATATTTCAGGATTTTCCGAAAGTCTGCCTTTTTGTGAACAACAATAAAAAATGGAAGAATCCCCTGGTTTGAGAACTATTTCAGGAAATACGCTTTTCAATGTTTCGAAGAGCGATGCTCCGAAATATGCCAGCTCCGGACCAATATAATTATCTCCACCCGCAAAACTTACGCTTAATACTCCTCCTTCATTCAATGATTTTTTCATAAGTTCGAAACATCCTTCGCTGTAAAACCTGTTCACGGCAAGTGACGCAGGAAGACCGCAGTCCATTATGACAAGGTCAAATTCTTTATCTTTTGAAGAGAGAAACTCTTTCAAATCCTGCCCGGACATTTTTACTTTTTCCAGCGGCATTTTATATTTTTCAGGAAGTATAGAATAGAGTGCCTGCGGATATTCCGAATCCGTGCAGATTAGCGTAATTTTTTCGACATCAGGCAGTTCTGATATTTTCTGGCATAATGAAATAGGGGAATGACCGACTATAAGTATTTCGCGAGCACCGGGTTTCTGGGAAAAATCTGAAGCCATTTTCTCAGCAGCCTGCTGTCCGCCCGGAAAACTTTCTATCACGTTTCCCCACGCTTCGACAATGAATTGATCTGAATATTTTCCGTAGTTATAGCGTGCCTGCGCTGTACTGAAAGACCCGAGATATTCCGCGGACGGAAGTAGTGTTTTCCATCTGCTATCAGATGAGGAGTCAGCCCATTTTTTACCAAGTCCAGAAAATATGCAGATTACTGAAGCGAGAATTAAAAAAACAAGTGCAAGTTTCATGCGTTTTTTGTTTAGGAAATGATAAATTAAAAGTACTATCGATAGTTCTCCTGCCATAAGAAAAAACAGTGTTTCCTTATATATTCCCAAGCTCAGCAGTATCGTGGAAAGTACTGCCCCCGCGAAGGCGCCCAGCGCCTCGAAAAGATATACCCGCGAAACCGGAAGAAAAGTTTCCTTTGCCCATTCGCACCCGAGCGGGAAAAGAAATCCCGTGACAAAAGACAATGGGGAATTAAAGACTATCACGAAAAGAAGGAGCTGTTTCAATGGGATCTGCTGGTAAAACTCTACCCCGAGAATTTCGGAAGCACTTGAGAGCAGAAAATATTGGATAATGAATGCGGGGATGTAAAGAAGCACAAGCGTTTCGAAGCTGGCGAGTGAAAAAATGATTTTCCGGATTTTTGTATTCGAACCAGCCAGTGCTCCTATCCCGGTCCAGATCAGCCATGAAAAGAGAAAAAGTCCCGTCGAAAGCTCATTCCCCGAAAAAACCGTCAGGAATATCCGGTAAAGAATCAGTTGCGCCGATATGGCAAATAATCCGGCACCTATGAAAATCAGCTCCGGAAATTTCATGCATTTCACTTTTTGCTGAAATCCTTTTCGTTAAAGACAACGGCCTCGAAGACCGTAAATTTCGCGCCTTCTTTCCATGCGTCGGCAGGGAGTCCTGCCTTCTGAGAAAGATGGGAAAGAGTTTCCTCAAGCCCCCAGCCCTGCTCCGGCGCGACCTGAGGAAGAAAAACCGCCGAATGCCCGTCTTTTTCAAGCGTCATGCCGTGCGTGCCTATCACTATATCCCTCCATGAATTCACTTTTGCCGGCGGAGTCAATGCGGATATTTCAAATTCAAGAGAAGGAAGATCTCTCAGCTCGACAGGCGGGAAGCGGTAATCATTCAATCCCGAATTTATTGACTGTGCCATAACGGCTTTCCATAACGGCCGCGATGGAAAAATCTCGCCGATGCAGCCCCTCAGATTCCCGTCTTTGTGAAGTGTTACAAAAACACCCATTTCTTTTTTCATTGCCGGACTCAGCGTAATCTTAAGATCGTCCAACGAGGGCATTTTCTTGTAATTCATGTAATACCAGAGAGTTTTGCGTGCGAGCTTGAGAAGTTCTTTCTTGTCGTCTTCAGAAAATATGGAAGACTCAGGCTTGCTGAACATTATAGTCATATAGCTTACGGAATTTGTATAATCGCCGGTAATCCTTCCTGAGGTGTCGTATGCAATGAGTTTTGCGTCGGCTCCGGCAGGAACTATTTCAAGAAGAAGAGCTATCGGATATTCCCCGCAGATGGTGTCTCCTGTCTTGTCTATATAATTCATGAAGCCGGCCGCATCTTTTTTCTCTATAAATTTATAGACACCCATATCCAGTTTTTTCAGATTTTCGGGAATATCCTCGGTAAAGGGCAGATAATCGTACGACGGTCCGTAATGCGTAAAATCTGAACTGGCGATAACAAGTGTTTTGTCGTCGATAAGATTGCGTAATGTGTCCGCTATGCTCTTTAGAGATTCATCGTTGAGTCTTCCAATGATTATGGGAACTACTTTGACATCTTTAAGTACGTACTGAATAAGCGGTATTTCCATTTGTGCGCTGTGCTCAGATTTGTGTATTTCGGCGTTCCTGATAAATAATTTATTCTGCATGAGTTTTTCCTCGAATGCGGAATCGACTGTGATATCGCCGAGCGGCGTTCTGAATTTCTCGACCCCGGAGAGACACGCCACATTTGGAAGCGATGCCCTGTGAGAAGGAGCTAAAATTACAACTCTCTTAAAATCGTTTCCTTTCATATATTCAATCCCAGCCGCCGCAGTCTTTCCAGAATATGCATATCCGGCGTGCGGCATAATGAAAGCACGCGGTTTTATTTTTGCAGTTCCGCCTGGATTTCCCATCATTGATTTTATTTCTTTTTCTAGCGCATTCTTTGTCCCGCTGTACCATTGCCCGGCGAATGGTGAAACAATTATTTTCCCATCTTCGGCACAACATAGGATTCCCAAAAACATTGATGCTACGATTAAGATTCTCATAAGGCACCTCTTTTAAAGTTATCCGGCCCAAGGGCCTTCAGTGGACGTTTTGAAATTATCGAAACGCATAATTTTCCCGGGATAGGTTTCTTTTTTTTTATCTTTTGTGACGAAGGCCGGCAACGGAATTCCCGCGAAAACAGCCACTGCGAAAAGTCCCGACAGTCTCAGAAAAAATCTTCGCCTCATTGCCATACCCCATATATTTTTGAGAAGCATTGCGGACAGGCCCCATTTTTTATCTCGTTCGTATCTATGGAATAACCCGTACGTTTGATAAGAAGTTTTCCGCATGATGGACAGAAGGTATTTTCGCCGTCCGGGCTTGATATATTGCCTATATATACATGCTTAAGGCCTTCTGATTTTGCGATTTCTCTAGCTTTCAGAAGTGTTTCTCCCGGTGTAGGCGGCAGATTTTTCATAAGGTAGTTAGGATAAAATCTTGAAAAATGCAACGGTGTTTCGGCACCCATATTTTCCTTTACCCATTTTACGAGGCTTTTGAAATCGCTTTCGCTGTCGTTAAGGGTCGGCAGGACAAGATTCGTAACTTCTACCTCCACGCCGCATTCTTTAGATGTAACAAGCGCGTCGAGAACAGGTTTCAAAGTCGCCTTGCAGACATCACGGTAGAATTTATCGGAAAACGCCTTGAGGTCGATATTCGCGCCATCGGTGAATTTGCAGATTTCTTTCAACGGTTTCTGATTGATGTATCCCGCAGTAACAAGAATATTTTTCAAACCCTTTTCGCGGGCCTTTATTGAAGAGTCCATTGCGTACTCGTAAAAGATTACAGGATCGGTATATGTATATGCTATTGAACGGCATTTATATTCCAGTGCCTTTTCGACTACTTTATCCGGAGGCAGTTCATAAGCCGGGACATCCTCCGGCTTTGCCTGCGATATTTCCCAGTTCTGACAGTTGCGGCAGTGCAGGTTGCAGCCCGCGGTGGCGATGGAAAATGACTTCGAGCCCGGCAAAAAATGGAACATCGGTTTCTTCTCGACCGGATCAACGTGTACAGCACACGGGAAGCCATAAGTCGTAAGCGTTACTTTTCCGTTAACATTTTTTCGTGCGCGGCAGTTCCCAGCTTCTCCTTCTGAGAGCTCGCAGCCCCTAGGACATATTTTGCATTGTACAGACATGGCGTCGTCTCCCTCCCGTTTCCCTCCACAATATGCTTTATATTTCCTCTAAAATCAAATTTAGCCGACTTTTCAAGCGGAGAAATATTGAAGTCAGGGCAATTCAAAACTATCTTATCATTATCGGATTTACATGAATTACGAAGGACGGCCAGCTTTATGAAACGATTATCTGTGATTGTCTGTGGATTGATTTTCATGTCCCGATTGTATTCTGTTGACGATGGCCTCGAAAAAGTCACTTTTATGCCGCAGTGGACGGCCCAGGCGCAGTTTTCGGGATATTACATGGCCCTCGAAAAAGGTTTTTACAAAAAGCGGGGCCTCGATGTCTTGATTGAGCACGCTACCCCGATTTCCGGCGCGTCCGACGCTTTGAAAACAGGCAAAGCCGACATTGTTACGCTTTTTCTTTCGACCGGGATAAAGAATGCCGCCGCGGGGATGGATATTGTCGAAATTGCCCAGATATCGCAAAAGTCGGCTCTGGTGCTTGTGACCCTGAAAAAAAGCGGAATAGGCAGTCCGGCGGCCATGAAAAATAAAAAATTCGGAATATGGCAATGCGACTTTCAGGAAATCCCAATGGCATTCATGAAAAAATATGACATAAATCCGCATGTCATACCGATTGCCACCGGCATCAACCTCTTTCTCTGGGGCGGCGTGGACATTTTAACGGTCATGTGGTACAACGAGTACCACACCCTTATCATGCACGGGGTGGAAACTTCAGAGATTAACACCTTTTTCCTCTCCGAACATGGGCTTGATATACCCGAAGACGGTATTTTCTGCAGCGGAAAATTTCTGAAGGACAAGCCCGATGTCTGCAAGAAATTTGTTGAAGCTTCCATTGAAGGCTGGGAATATGCGGCGAAGCACAAGGAAGAGACGGTAAAAATTGTTGAGAAAACGATGAAGATATATAATTTGCCCTTCAATAAGGCGCACCAGAGTTGGATGCTCGACAGGATGGCAGATCTGATTTTTCCGGGCGGCAAAAAGCTGGATTCCGTTCTTTCCGAGGCTGTCTACAACAAGACTGCGCTTATTTTGAAGGAGTCGGGCAGTATTAAAGAAGCCCCCGAGTATAAAAATTTTTTCAAGGCGATAGGCGATGCTAAAAAATAAAAGTCTTTTTTTCAAGTTAAGTTTTTCCATTCTTGCCTCAACTTTCATAATAATGGGGATAGTGGCAGGCTATACATATTTGAGTATCAGAAAAATAATTTTTGAAGATGTAGAAAGAAATGCCCAATCCCTCTCAGAATCAGCTGCCGCAAAAATAGACAGAGTCTTCATTTCAGCCGCGCAGGCGGCGCAAGGACTTGCCTTCTTCATGGAACACAACAGTTCCATATCAAAGGAAGATCTTGAAAAAGTACTCGCGGACTTTGTCAGTCGCAACAAGAGCGTATACGGAAGCAGCGTGGCGTTCGAGCCGTATAAATTTAGAAATGACATCAAGCGTTTTGCCCCTTACTGTTGGAGAAATGGCGCTAAAATAAGTACAATGAATTTGGATTCCGAGACCTACTGTTATGATATTCAGGACTGGTATCAGATACCCAGTGAAACTCTCAAAAGCTTGTGGAGCGAGCCCTATTTTGACGATGGGGCCGGCGGCGTGATAATGTCGACATATTCAGTTCCTTTTTTCAGGATTGCGCCTGGCGGGGAAAAGGAGCTTTTCGGAGTTGTTACCGTTGATGTTTCTCTCTCCTGGCTTCAGAAATTCATCAGTTCCCTGAATGTTATAAAACACGGGTACAGCTTTATAATGTCGAAGCACGGTACGATAGTTAATTACCCTGATATCAGCAAGATAATGCACCAAACGATATTTTCTATGGCCGAAGAGGCGAACGACCCAGGACTCAGGGCCGTAGGCCGGGAAATGATGGCGGGTAAATCGGGTTTTGTTCCGCATCACTGCCTGCTTTACGACAAAAAATGCTGGCTTTATTATACACCGCTTGGGTCGAACGGCTGGTCTCTCGGTATAATGTACCCGGAATCAGAGCTTCTCGCTCCTGTCCGAAAACTGAACATTGTCATAAGTGCTATTTCTGTGCTCGGACTGGTTCTTATTTTCTTAATCATTATAGCCATATCACATAAGATAACAAGTCCGCTGCATAAGCTGGCTAAATCCGCTGATATCATAGGCTCCGGCAGATTTGATTGTCCGATACTGGAAATCGATTCGAATGATGAGATAGGCCGCCTGAGCCGTTCCTTCGCGACTATGCGGCGGCGGATTGTTGAATACATAAAAAACCTCAAAGAGACCACGGCGGCGAAAGAGAGAATAGAAAGTGAACTTAATATTGCCCGAGATATTCAGAGAAGTATCATTCCCGTTCTTTTTCCGGCCTTTCCTGATTGTATCGAATTTGAGATATACGCTGTTCTTGAGTCGGCAAAGGCTGTAGGCGGCGATCTTTATGACTTTTTCTTTATTGACGAAGATCACCTATATTTTGCGGTGGGCGATGTCTCCGGCAAGGGGGTTCCCGCCTCGCTTTTCATGGCGGTCTCACAGACCTTGTCAAGGGCGAAGGCTGCACCCGGCCTCAGCGTAGGCGAAATTGTAACAGGGATTAATAAAGACCTTTGCCGCGATAACGAAATGTCAATGTTCGTAACTTATATTTCCGGTATCCTCAATATAAAGACCGGGGAGCTTAAACTATGCAATGGCGGGCATAATCCGCCGTTTGTGATAAAGGCATCCGGGGGTATTGAGAAGTTGGGCGCACGGCACGGCATGGCGCTCGGGGTAATGGAACCGCAGGATTATTCTTGCGGGTCAATTACTATGAATCCAGGTGATGTGATAGTCCTTTATACAGATGGTGTTACAGAGGCTATGGATAAAGACAATAAGGAATATTCCGAATCGCGTCTCGTTGCCTATCTAGAAAAGAATGTCGCCGAAAAAGATGCTGGAACACTTGTTAAGGGCCTTCTTGCAGATGTGAGGGAATTCGCCGGTGAAGCTGAACAATCCGATGATATCACGATACTTGTACTGGGCTACCGCGGTTGTGAAACGGGAAAAAATTAGAAGGGGATAGACGGCGCCTGCCGGGTACCCGGGCCACTGCTTGGCCAGTAATTACAGGTGTCCTCATTGGTTTTCTCGGTATCTTCATCAATTACGGTTTCAAGCCAGTCTATGCCCTGTTGTCTCCATGACGCATTATTGAGTTTTACAAGAGCGTTATGGTAGAAGGAGAACCACCCCGCGTTCCAATGTTCCGGGTAGCTTTCGGCCATTAGTGCGGGCATATCGTCTACATTGCTGACGGTGCCAAGGAGAGGAAGGTATTCTCTTTTGAAGGCAGCCCACTTGAAGTCAGGAGTGAAATCCGAAGGTTTTTCCAGTTCCACCGGGATGATAAGCGGTCTTTCGAATACGGGCAGTACCATCAATACCGAGCACGGCGTGAGGTATTCACCGTTGGCTACCGGGATTCTTCCATATGATTTTGCGAGAGAAAAGACTTCTATATCGGATATAGTGCCGTTGCGCATGGCGGCTTCACTGCTTTTAAGCCGGGACGCGTATTGGTTTATGCTTTGTCCGCCTGATGAAGATTGTCCGCCGAATTCGAGGGCGTCTCCGATATAGTCGTTTTCGGTATCCTGACTTTTGCTATCGAGTCTGTTCCATTTGCTTGAGATGAGTTTGGGCTGAACGATTGCTCCTGCACATGAGACGGCCCCATAGTATCTGTAGCCCTCCTTGAAATCCTTTCTCAGGTATTTCCCCCACGTATCTTTCCAGTCATCGCTGTCGGCGTCGGAATAGGGATTCCAGAACTCCGTATCGTAAACGGTCCATGATATTCTCGGGAGGGGAGCCCAGTACTCGTCGGTATCTTTAGTATAAAGTCCCGGATAAACAACATTTCCTGTGGCCGGATTGATAAAGTAAAGCTTGTTTATGCCGGTTTCGGTTATCTCTATGTCGTATGAAGCGGCATCATAAACAATGTGGTTGTTATCGGCATCATAGAGGTATTCCCCGTTTTCATCGCAGAGATAGGGGTCTTCATTGTCATAGTTGTTGTGGAGGAGGTCCGATTCCTTCGGCCTTTCGTAACCGCTTGAAGTATTTGAGTTGTCCATTATTTTTTCATTGGCATCATCAGGCCCATATAATGCTCCCGAATCAAGGGCTTGATTGTATATGCCTGAGCCAGAAAATGTGTATTTCAAGCCGAGAGGGAGAAGCTCGGACTCATAGCGGAAACTGTTTGAGTTCATGACAAGCTCAATATTTCCCCACCACTTTGAGTCTCCGAAATCTTCCCGGAGAAGTCCGGTGAGTGCGCACCAATAGTTGGCGTTGATTGCGGTATAGATGGACTTCATGGACAAGTAGTTGTTGGATATATTGGAATCGCTGCTCAAAAGGGGTTCGCTTACCCAGCAGCTGTTCATATTAACGGCCACCCCGGTCGGCATGTCCAGATCGCTGTACTGCATAATATTCCTGATCATTTCGGTGTAGGGTTCGCGCCATGAGTAGCCGTAAAGTGCGGGAATGGTCACATCACTCCCATAATATACATCGCCCTCTTCGCTGGACAGATATTCATATTTCTGGGCCAGTTCGACACAGTATTCGTCTACATAATTGAGACCGTTGTTTTTTGCCGCCTGCTGAGCGGCTCCGAATCCAATCAGCGGGCCTGTGAAGCCTATGCGTACCTGCATCTGGGAGAGAAGACTGGAGGCTTCACTAAGACAGCTTACGTCATTATTATTTGGACCCCACAATGGATTTGATGAATATTTTCCGCTTGCTGTTTCGGGCATGTCAGTTATGATCGTGGTGCAGGCCTTTATTATATTGAGTTCGCCAATCATATTCAGTGAGTTCATTTGCCACTTTGCGCCCACCAGCGCGGCCGCGTCCACTGCCGTCTGCGCCTTTATTTTTCCGCGTATTATGTTCTGAAGGTCGAAAAGGAATACTATGGCCGCCGCTATGATAATGACGGCAAGCACGGCGAGTATGAGGGTCTGCCCTCCTTGATATTTTCTTCTTTTTTTGGACGCGTTACTTTTCATTTTCATTCTTCCAGGTAGAAAATTGAGTAATCTGCCACTTCGGAAGTGGCGTTTATCAATGTATTTTCACCGGTACCCTCAAACCATACCCTGTCGGGATCCATGAGGTCAAAGATGGGGAAAGGATAATTGGTAAAGAATACGGTGGATTCAACCAGGCCATTGTTGAGGGAGCTGGACTCCTGTGTAAAATATGTATTGGATACCTCGGCCCGTGAACTCCATTCACTACCATACTCATTCTGTCCGCTCCAGTACTGATATTCCAGCCATCTTTCCCCTGAGAGATACTCGTGGAGCATCATTTCATCGGCAGACGTTGAGCTGGAGCTGACGCCTTCATCGCTGGTGTTTTCCTCCGGGTATGAGCGCGGGCCTGACGCGGCGACAACAAGGGCCTTTCCCGCGCGCTCAACAATGTAATCGGCAAAGCCGACCGACCTCGATCTTGCCGTGTAAAAAGCGGAAAAGTCAGTAAGCATCTGTGCCACATAGAGGTGAAAAAGCTGAAGAAGCCCCATCAGGATAAGGCAGAGCAACAACATCGAGAGAGTTGACTCAAGTATTGTCTGCCCGCATTCCCTGTAGCTTTTCCTCATAAAAACACCCCGCCTGCCTGCCGGGCTTCCGGCAAAAGAGTCAGCATAAAGAGCAGTTTATCAGTTGCCAGTATCGGTGTCTATGCCCTCGGCATCCATCGTTTTCAGTATCTCGACAGAGCTTGTCGAAACTTCATCCGAGGCACCTTCCGCCCCAAACGTAGTTGCTACGCCGGCGATTATCGTGCGTATTCTGTCACTGAAAATTCCCATCACGGTGAGAGCCGCTACCGCGACAATAACGATGATGATGATGTACTCGACGATGGCTTGCCCGCCGGATCTTCTTTTTCTGGATTTTTTCATAAAACCTCCTATTTCATTAATAAATACGTTTCAATCTTTTCAATCTTAGTTCAGTCGGCATAAGGGAAATCACTTATCAGTGAGAGCACCCTCCACCCGTACTCTGTAAAAACAGCCAGCAACATTATCATCATTATCATTATCGCGGCGGTCATCGCCAGCATTGCTGAGTATTCGACAACGGCCTGGCCCCTTATTTTCCTTTTTCTTGCGACTTTTTCTTTGGCTTCCGGCATCGCTGAGTATCCCTTTTCTAAATAATACGGGAATCGCTGCGTAATCTCAGAGCTGTTTCCTTGCCACGATCATGTTATTTTCATCAAGAACTATGACCTTCGGGCGCATATTGTGAGATTCCGCTTCGGAACAGAAGCTGAATGCCATTATCGTGACCACATCACCCGGGTTTCCCCTTCTGGCTGCCGCGCCGTTGAGACAGAAAACCCTTGATCCGGGTTGGCCCGGTATCGCGTATGTTTCCAGCCGCTCTCCATTTGTCGCATTTACGACGAGGATCTTCTCATAGGGGAGAATGTTTGACTCTGCAAGTATCTCAGGGTCCACCTCAAGACTTCCCTCGTAATCAACGACACAGGCCGTAAGCCTTGCCCTGTGTATCTTGCCGGTAAGCATTTGTCTGTTCATTATAACCAGTCTTTCGCGCGAGCGAAGTTTTTTTTACCTTTTCCTATTGTATATAGCGAATAAATATATAAATTTATTTCACTATTCCAAGCAAATAATTAAAAAAAATGACGTCCCGTCGTCCAGCTGGACAAATCTATGGTCCGGAATCGGTGCAGAGCGAAGGCCCTGCTTTGTCCGCTGACTGCACGGAATCAGATCAAGGAAGACTATGAGCGAAGATATCAAACATGAATGTGGTATTGCCTTTGTGAGGCTCCTTAAACCTCTGGAATATTACCAGGAAAAGTACGGCACTTCATTCTACGGCCTCAATCTGATGTACCTCCTGATGGAAAAACAGCATAACCGCGGGCAGGATGGAGCCGGAATCGCTGCGATAAAGTTCGACATGCCGCCGGGAACTCCGTATATTTCCATAGAAAAATCCAACAGCTCATCCGCAATAGGCGACATTTTTAAGAAAATAAACGAAGAGACATCCAAAACCATCAGAAAAAACAAGGAAAACCCCTCTGATATAAACTGGATCAAGGCCAATACCCCATTTTGCGCCGAACTCTTCCTGGGCCACTTAAGATACGGAACCTACGGCAATAACAACATCGAATGTTGCCACCCCTTCATAAGGGACAATAACTGGATGTCCAGAAGCCTCGTGCTCGCCGGAAACTTCAATCTTACAAACGTCGACGAGCTTTTCGATATTCTCGTTGAGGTCGGGCAGCACCCCGTGGACAAGTCCGATACCGTAACCGTCCTTGAAAAAATAGGCCACTTTCTTGACGAGGAAAATGACCGTCTCGTGAAGCAGTATAAAAGCGAAGGCTTCGCGAAGTATGAGATATCAAACCTCATCGCAAAGAATATCGATCTCCAGTCAATACTTGTAAACGCCTGCAAAAAATGGGACGGCGGCTACATTATCGCCGGACTCATCGGACACGGAGACGCATTTATAATAAGAGATCCCGCGGGCATACGCCCAGTTTTCTACTATTCTGACGATGAAATAGCCATCGTTACCTCGGAAAGACCCGTAATACAGACTGCCCTCAATGTTGACATAGATTTGATAAAAGAAATCAAGCCAGCACACGCGCTTCTCATCAGGAGAGATGGAAGAATCACCGAAAAACCGTTTACCCGCGAAATCGAAAAACGCTCATGCTCATTCGAAAGAATATATTTCTCACGCGGCACTGATGCCGATATCTACAAAGAAAGAAAAGCCCTCGGCCGCTACCTGACGCCAACCGTTCTTAAGCACACAAATTACGACATAGAAAATACTGTTTTCTCCTTTATTCCCAATACCGCCGAAACCTGTTACATCGGAATGAAGGAAGCCCTGAAAAAGTACTGCTCAGACTATCACCGGAAAAAAATACTTGAACTGGGCGCCAATGTAACCCCTGAAAAATTGGGGGCAATCCTTGCGTATTTCCCGCGCTTCGAGAAAATAGCAGTCAAAGACGTTAAGCTAAGGACGTTTATAACAGAAGATAAACAGCGCAATGACCTCGTCGCACACGTCTACGATATAACATACGGTTCGCTCAGAAGAGGGAAAGACACCCTAGTCATAATAGACGATTCAATTGTGAGAGGCACCACCCTCAAGGAAAGCATCCTCAGAATTCTCGACCGGCTAGGACCGAAGGAAATCGTCCTCGTATCGTCAGCTCCGCAAATACGTTATCCCGACTGCTACGGTATCGATATGGCAAGGCTCGGCGACCTCGTGGCGTTTAACGCCGCGATTGAACTTTTGAAGGAGCGCGGACGGGAGAAAATAATTAAGAAGGTTTATGATCGCTGCAAAGAGCACGAAAACCTTCCAAAGGACCAAGCTATAAACCATATTAAAGATATTTACCGGCCTTTCAGCGCCGAGGAAATATCGGGGAAAATAACAGAACTGCTTACGCCTCCGGGTATTAACGCCAAGGTTCATATAATATACCAGTCAATAGAGTCTCTTCACCGGGCATGCCCCGGTCATAGCGGCGACTGGTATTTCACGGGAGATTATCCTACCCCGGGCGGAAACAAGGTCGTCAATAAATCCTTTATCAACTACATCGAAGGCGTAAAAGGCCGCGCATACTGATTATTCGCCGACCTATATCCATCTTTTGCGCTTGAAGTAGACGGCCATCGCGACGGCGGTAACTCCCATAAGGGCAAGTGCGTAAAAATAACCATAGTGCCATTTGAGCTCGGGCATATATTCGAAGTTCATTCCGTAGAGGCTGGTTATGAAAGTGAGCGGAAGGAATATTGTGCCTATCAGTGTCAGAAACTGCATTATCTTGTTGATCTGATTGTTGATACTCGAAAGGTAAAGGTCGAGAAGCACCGTTATCATATCCCTCTGAACCTCAATTGTTTCGACAACCTGAAAGATGTGATCGTAGAGGTCTTTGAAATATATCGTAAGATTTGTCTGCATATTCGGAAGTTCTTCGTGCTTAAGCTCATTGACGATATGAATAAGCGGTCTTACGGATTTTCTGAGGATTGTGACAGTATGCCTCAGATTATGGATACTGCGAAGATGCGTTATCGTTGCCTTTGATGAACTGAGACAGTCCTCCATTTCTTCCAGCGCTTCATCCAGCCTGTCGGTCACTTCAAAATAATTATCTACTACGCAGTCGATTATGGTATATAAGAGATAATCGGCCTTTTCGCGGCGGAGGCGGCCGGAATTGCTTTTTATGCGATTTATTAAGGGGTCGAATATGGAGCTTTTCTTTTCGAGAAAGGTGATGACGTAGTTTCTTCCGAGTATGATGCTGAGGTGTTCGGAAGCCAAACCGCCGTCCGGAGCCATATAAAGCGACTTGAGCACGGTGAATGCGATATCGCTATAAATATCGATCTTGGGACTTTGGTGCATGTCCAGAATATCTTCTGTTATAAGGGGATGCAGATTAAAAGCATTTCCTGCCCTCTGGATATTCTCCACGTCTCCGAGTCCGCTTACGAGTATCCAGCGGGTCATATCGAATGACGTGCCCGGTATGCATTCTTCTATCGACACGGCCTCTTTTTCTGAAAAGCCGCCGTCGCCGAAGTCGATGACTGTTATTGAGGAAATCGCCGTCTCAGGGGTTTTTTCTCCCGTAAAAACGGGCGTGCCGGGAGGAAGGCCGGTAGACCGCTTTCTCCTGAACTGGCTTGTTATATTGGCGATGGATATATTCATAAATATGGGGATATGATATTGCTGATTGTCTGGAAATACAAATGTCCGTAAAATAAAAAAGGCCCGGAAATATCCGGGCCTTGACTATCAGTTGCCGTCAGCGTTTTACCTCGTGGGTTTTGCGGCTATGAGGTCTCCTCGGCGGTTTTTCGCCCAAGCTTCAGGAGTATGTCCTTCATCTGCCGGCTTTTCTTCGCCATAGCTTATTGTTTTCATACGCTCGGAAGGAATCCCTACGCCTTGGAGATAATCCTTTATCGAGATTGCACGGCGTTCGCCGAGCGCACGGTTATATTCTTCGCTGCCTCTTTCGTCGCAGTTACCTTCGATAATCAGGCATATTCCCTGATTATTCTTGAGGTATTCGGCGGTCTTGTCGAGTTTCGGCTTTTCGGAGGTACCGATATCGTACTTGTCAAACGCGAAATAGACTACCGGCAACTTGATGTTGGGGAGCCTTACCCACCCATCCGGGTCTGTGGATGAGAGTTCTTCGCCGGGCTGTGTCCACTTGCCCGTACCGGTCGGATCGATGCCTGCTCCGCCTGAGAGATCCTCAATCGCCGCTGGCGGATTGTCCAGGGGATCAGGAATCATGTCACCTTGGCCATCGTCATCAGACGCACATCCGTAGCCGATTAAGAGTGTCAACGAAAGAAGTCCTGGAAAGAAACCCTTTAGAAATTTCATATTTCTCCTCACTTATTTGTAGTTTGTTATATTTTTCCCCTATAATGTAGTAATAGATTGGATAAAATTCCAAGTGTAAGTAAATTATTTAGAGTTTTTTTTTATATGATTCAATCCTAAAAATAATAGAAATGGATTTTTGAAATGCAAATTGACTGGAATAATCTGGGCTTCAGCTTTATGCCCGTAAAGTCCCACATCCGCTTCAGATATAAGGACGGCGCATGGGATACAGGAAAGCTCTACAATGACTTCAACATATCTCTTTCGGTGGCCGCGGTGTGTCTTCACTACGGACAGGCTTGCTTTGAGGGACTTAAAGCATTTAGACACAAAGACGGCACGCTCAAGATTTTTCGTCCCTGGGAAAATATCAAAAGATTGAACCGTACGCTTGACCACATTGTTGCGCCGGAGATTCCCCATGAACTTTTTCTGGACGGACTACTCAGGGTAATAAAGGACAATATCGAATACGTACCTCCGTATGAGTCCGAAGGCTCGTTTTATATCCGTCCGCTGGTGATAGGAACAAGTCCGCAGATAGGAATAGCGCCGAGCCGGGAATATGAACTTATCATACTGGTTATGCCGGTCGGACCCTATTATAAAGGCGGCATCAAACCGGTTACCGCATACATAATGGAGGATTATGACAGGGCCGCACCGGGCGGGACAGGACACGTCAAGGTCGCCGGCAACTATGCGGCGGGCCTCAAGGCGAAAAGCATAGCTCACGGGAAAGGTGCGGAGGTCGATCTTTTCCTTGATCCCACATCACATCAGTATATTGACGAGTTTGGAACAAGCAATTTTATCGCAATCACCAAAGATGGCAGATATGTGACACCGGAATCAAAGTCAATACTTCCGAGCATAACGAACCTCTCACTTATGAAAATTGCCGAAGACCTCGGAATGAAGGTCGAGAAAAGAAAGATTCACAGGGATGAACTTCCTGAATTCGCTGAGGTGGGTGCCTGCGGTACTGCCGTGGTCATAACCCCGGTCGGAAAAATAATGAGCGAATCGGGCCTCATTGACTACGGTGTTTCCGAAATAGGCCCCTGTTTGAAGAAATTGTATGAAAGAATGACTGGCATTCAGCGCGGGGACTGCGAAGACAAGCACAAATGGCTTCTTGAGGTCAAGTAGAAGCGGGAAAGTGAGGAGTTTTGTTCACAGCCAGCGCCATGTCGCTGACAGGGAAAGATTTATAGAGAGATAATTCTCGTTACTGTCCCGTAATATAAAGTTTTCCGAACTTTTCAACGTTGTGGAAGGACCCGAAGGTCGGATTCCAGCATGAGAGTTCGCCCTGCCAGGTGTCTTTGTCTTTTCCCCGATAGAAGTAGTTTCTGGTGAAGTTGACTTTCCATGGATTTTCCTCCGAGGGTCTTTCAAGCCCGAGAGACTTGAACGGGATTGCCAATTCCGCCGTCCAGAAGTCGTTATTGACTGCCGTTTCGTATTTGACGCCCTCACAGTTCCATTTTATGGCTTCGGAAAGTTTGAGATCTACGGCAATGTCGGGATGAAAGATGTCGAGCATCGAATTGCTGGGACTGATGATGAATTGATATTTTTTCTGACCCTGAACGAGGAAAATCTCACAGCTTTCATCGCTCCAGGAAAAACGGTCGCGGCTACCTGCCGGAACCTCTGTCTTGAGTTTCGCTCCTTCCGGAAAAAGAGCCTTTATGAAGAAATAGATAAAGTCTTTGTCGGAAGAGACTTTTACCGTTGTTACGCTTTTCAGGTCGTACATTATGAAACTGTCGACGAACCTTGATGTTTCGGGCGCTGTTTTCCAGCATTCGTCATCATCCTTGCCGTTGATTTCCGGAGCATTATCGGTTTTGGGAACCGCGATTGACTTTTTTTCATCGGCCTTGACGCCTGAAAATTTCATGCTGATTTTATGGAAGGGCAGAAAGCCCTCAAGGGTCTTGCGTGCCCTTGCGTTGAAGGGTTCTTTGTCTTCGGTGACTTCAACCGCTTTTCTGAGGTATCCCATTACCCTGTTGACGAATTCGGGCGGATAAGTCTTGAGCCAGATTGTTTCCCAGTACCACTGGAATTCAGGGCCGCCCTTGGTATCGGGATTTTCGTAGGCGGCTTCCATTTCGTCATAGAATTTCTTTATCAACGGAGCTGCCTCCGGGCCGTAGAACTCCAGATAGAATTCATTCAGTATTGTTTCTGGATCGCTATCCATATCCCAGAGTAAACGCATGCCGACATAGACATTAAGCGAATCATAAATCCAGTCCGCCCATTTATTGAGAATAGTACCATCGCTTGCGATTTCACAGAGTTCTATCGCGTGGCCTTTGACCCTTCCGCAGTCGAGAAGTAAATATTCTTTGATTGCCCTCGGGAATATGGAAGGTGCGCCATAAGTGCCCTTGTGTCGTCTCGGAGTATCCCAATAGTCCCATATATATAGGGAGGCTCCGCTTTTTGTCCAAGCCGCAATGATATCGGCATAGTATTTTTTCTTGCTGTCGATGTTGTAGATATTGTTCGGCAGCGCGCGGCCTAAACAGAGGGTAACAGCTACGTTGGAGAGAAGCGGACAGTCGGGAACGTCTAAATAGTCTCCATATGCACAGCAGCTTATGAACCTGTCGGGATGGCTTTTGTATATTTCTGAAGCGACTTTATTTACGAAACCCCATGTGGCATTGCTGCATTTGCCGGACTTTTGGGGCTTTGTAATATCTAATTTTGACTGGCAAAGCTGGCAGCGGCAGTAATAGAGATCATTTGAATCGCCGGGCATTACAGGCGAATACTTTTTCCAAGGGTATTTATCGAATTCCGCGAGCTTGTCAGCGATTATCTGCTTCAAAACATCAGGATTACTCATGCAGACGTGTCCGCCTCCGACTCCAGGGCCGCCTTTCACCATTGCTTTACCGTCAGTCTGCACCGCGAAATATTCGGGATTTGTATTCCCGAATCGTTCGGGCCATGAATTGAATGAGTGCATTCCGATAGGGCTTCCGCCAAGCCCGCCCCAACGCATTCTGCGCCACCATATCATGCTGTCTTCTTTGCTTATTTCCGAATCACCGTGAACACTGTACCAAGCGAACCTGACGGAATAGGACGGTCTTCCGCTGATGTTGATTCCCTCAATCGCAAAATCTTTCATCTGTGGTGCCACTGTCCCAATTTTCCCCGGCCAGTACCAGCGGACTTCAAGAAAGCGTTCAAGGAATTCATAGACGCCGTAGAGAGTCCCGAAAGGCACAAGGTCCTTTGACAATGGTGAAAGATTGGATTTATTGTCACCCCCGCTTATGATTATGTTGCCGTCTACGCTTCTTATGAGCCACGAATCGTCTGGAAGATAATCCGGCGAGACGCAGTATCTTTCAGTGAGCGCTGTTTTTCCTATGTGTATACGGGGCCCATTGAAATCATCGGAATCGTTTATTACTGGAAGTTTTGTTCCCGTGCATAGTTCGATATGTTCGTTGAGTTCCTTCACTGCGTATTTGACGCATGCGGACGGGGTATTTTCCGTAACGATGGCGGCGAAGGGTTTGCCGTCTTTGACTATTTCCATTTTCTGACTCGTCTTATCGGGCGGGTAGCACATGAGGGGTGATTCGAATTTTAAATCCCCCGTTTCTTCAAGCTCTTCTATTACCGGTTCATCGATGAGGTACTCGGTCGTATCCGTGGTCAGGCGTATCCCGCCATGGAAATCGACAATGTCTATTTGGGGGTCATCCGGGAAGCGGCATTTTATTTCCATCGGGAGCCATTTGCCGATTTCTCCTTTGAATGGAACTTCCGGTGAAGCCAATATGAATTCATATTTATCTTTTCCGCCCTTGAACGCGCGCATCCTGTAGTTGAGTACGGAACTGCCTTTTACATGTTTTACAAGAAATTTGAATACGATAGGTTTTCCTTTCAGTGAATTGATTGTCTCTTTAGGTATCATGAAGTTAGCGCCTGTAAATGAAGTTCCTTTGAGGTTTTCACTTGAGATACGCAAAACTCCGGGTGTTTTGACATAGTCGTCTTTTACAATATTTACCGAGCCGTTTTTAAATCCGCTGCTTTGAATGTATTTCAGCTTTCCAGATTCGAGTTCGCTCTTGTAGTTGAATGATTCTGCGTAGGCGCTTATGCTTAAGATTACCGAGCACAGAGACAAGAATATCTTCGCTACCATTTGGACTCCCTTTTTCAATATTTGATTTTTTATGGATTGTTATGCCAAAATTCATTAACCGCTTCGGCTGAGTTTCCCGCAAGTACGCTCAGTTGTGAGCTTTTGTAGTACGCGGCATGAAGGTCAAGAAAGATGATGTTCGAACCGCTTAAATGGCGGAGGCTGGCTATCCGCGACAGCGTATAAAGCCATCCTGGGCCTACAGAGTCGATTTCATTCGTGATTTCTCCGAAAAGACAGCGAATCGACGCTGCTCTCACTTTCGCTATTTTCCCACAATATTTATAGTTTGTGCTTACGCTTTGACGGAAAAAATAGTTCATCCCATAACTCACGTTAGGAACGCCGGAACTTGTTTTGCTGTTGAATGTTCCATCAAGTCTGCCTGACGGGCAGAGCGCCGCGGGGGGAGGTGGCGCGGCTTCGGCTTCTTCTTGTGTTGCAAATTTGTCGTAATTAATATAAGGAGCCAGAGTCTGAGACACATAAAGTGATTCCCTCGGCCCGAAAAGCCAGTTGGCCACCGATAGACTGTCCGGGGCATTGCCGCCGTAATCGTCGGTATAATTCATGAAAGCGCTTCCGAGCTGTTTGAGGTTCCCCATGCAATATATGGCCCTAGTCTTTTCCCGCGATTTCGAAAGCGCCGGCAGAAGCATGCTCGCAAGGATTGCTATTATAGAAATGACAACCAGCAGTTCGATAAGTGTGAAGCATACTTTTCTTTTACGCATATTGTATCACCTTTTCGATTCTTTTTATCTTTGTACTTGCTCTTATCGTAAGAACGGGATCAATAAAAACCTGAGGAACCGCCGAAATAGCATCGGGGCCAAACCATTCGCCAGAGGCGGCCAGCGTGTCAAAGGCCATTGACCCGAGTTTTTTGTATTGGTAATCTATGGTGGAAAGCGAAGGATTCATGAATACTGCGCCCGGATAGCCGCAGGTTCCCATAACGGCTACATCGGCGGGGATTCGAAGCGAAAGATCCTTCAGTGCGTCGTAAACATGTATCGCGAAATAATCCGAATAACACAGGATACATGTCGGCGGGGTTTTCATTTTCATGAAGGAAAAAACCGTTTTTTTCACATGTTCTCTTTCATATGGTATGAGGACGGTAAGGGAATCTTCGGCATCCAAGCCGTTTTGCTCAAGGAGTTTCTTGTGTTCGTCAAGACTGTAGCCCCTTATCGCCGGAGCGTCGTCGTGAATTATAGAGGCTATCTTGGAATGCCCGCAAGAGCTCAGGTATTCGATTGCGGAACGCCATCCGTCATCTTCTCTGACTACAGTCACCGCAAAGCCGGTGGTTTTGTAATCATGGCGGTGCGCATGGGGTAATACCACCGGAAGACCGGAAGTTTTCAATATTTCCAGAATCCGCTCACGTCCTAAAAAAAACGACATAATCGGGATAATCCCTAAAATATTTTCCTTACAGCAGAATGCGGCAAGCTCAGCGCCGGAAAGGGATTCTATAAATTGCCTTTCGGCAATAAGAACCTCTACACCGTCGGAAGACGCCCTTTCTTTTATCCCGTCGAGAATATGGGCGGACGGATTTGCAAAATTGTTGAATCCCTGCGTAATTACAAGAATGGATGCTTTTCCCTTCCTGCCGCGTACGAACGTCCCTTTCCCGTGTATTCTCAAGATGAGTCCGTCATTTTCCAGTTTTTCTAAGGCGGAACGCAAAGTGACTTTTGCCACTCCCAGTTCTTTGGAAAGGGCTATTTCCGGAACAAACTTTAAGCCGTCCGGGTACTCCCCTGAAGTAATCTTCCCCCTGAGGAGCTTGTAAATATTTTCGCTTTTGAGTTCTATGTTTTTCATTTCTTAAAGATCCCATAAGGTTCTGTGAGATACTATAAGATTTAGGAAGAGAAAAGTCAAGCCCTCATGGAAATTATGGTAATGATTTTATTAGGCCGCTGTAATGCGATGGTCCCGCCAAAAGTCTGCGGCCTGATAAAATCGCAAACGTAAAAACCTTGCCAACTGGAATACATCGCATCGTTGCAAGGAGAAAGATTTCACAGCAAAGCTTGTTTGAAGTGATTGTATAAAGATTTTTTGTTCCTGGACGGGTTTCATTTTGTAAAACTTTGCCATCTGCATGATGTTGTGGCCTGTCAAAATCAAATATATGTTGTTGAATACAGCTATTTTACCCCTGATTCGCAAACGTCTCAGAACTGTCGTTTGTTTCAGCCGCCCGAACAGCCCTTCAATTCCCGAGCATTTTCGATATTTTTCACGGAATTCATCGGTCTTTTCATAGAGTCGCCGTTCGCGCAGGCGCAGGCTTTTTGCATCGTAGCTGATGACATAATTTCCGCCTTGTTTTGTTTCTTCGTTTCGGTCAGACCATATTTTAGGTTTATAGCTTGTTCATATCCAAGATTTTAATTTTTTAAATTTGCATTCTTAAGGTCTTAAAGCTATTTT
Organism: Lentisphaerae bacterium GWF2_45_14; assembly: GCA_001804785.1. Taxonomy (GTDB): domain Bacteria; phylum Verrucomicrobiota; class Lentisphaeria; order Victivallales; family GWF2-45-14; genus GWF2-45-14. The sequence continues at coordinate 2,757 of MHBG01000103.1, read as the reverse complement.
TTATGGTATATTTATTAGTTTTAAGAAAATTATACACGATGACAAAAAACTCTTATACGAATTTTTTGATGGTTAAAAAATAGCTCTAAGGGCTATTTTGGGCAAAAAAAGACTATAAATATTTTGACAATAAATGACTTACAATTTAAAAATATGGTCAGACCTGAATGAGCGACCTGAATGAGAAAAGACCTGAATGAGAGAAATACGCGAATATCTGAATATTGCTGGATTCAATGCCTTGAGAACTACGCAGGAGAAAACTTTTCCTGGATGATTCCAAAAAACTCGAAGACACTGTCTGCTATGTCGGCGGACTTTTATTATCGGGAGATTTAAATTGAACAAAATAGAAACCTTTGAATTGGATTTTCCCATACCCAGGACATTGTGCGGGATAGTTATGGGGAATGGCAATTTTGGTGTAATGGTGTGGGGAGAAAAAAATCTACATGTCACTGTCAATCGTGCTGATTTCTGGGATCATCGCGGAGGAGAAACACTGCTTGAGGGAACAACCTATAAGAAGGTTGTGGATGCGGCAACGTCTAATGAATGTCAGAAAGTCGACGATGTCTTTGTTAGAAAGGAATGGCCGGAAAATGTTTTCAGACCGCAGCGCATTCCTGTAGGACGATTTGAATTCAAGCTCAATGATGGTGAAACTCTTGAAAAAGCTGTTCTTGAATATGAGACAGGAGAGGTTTTGGTTATAACAAGCTCTGGGATGACGCTAAAGTTGAATCTAGGGGTCAAAGAGAATCTTTTATTGATTGAAGACGATGAGAATATGATTGACAAAGTGATCATCAAACCTTCATGGGAGTTTGAGCAATCTCGGGAGTGGCTGAGCAAATATGGATTTAACGCTCCGGAGACAATGGAGTCCGATAACATCAAAGGCTGGACGCAGTCCTGTCCCGATGATCCTTCCCTCGCTTCCGTCTGCGGGAAATTGGATGGCGCTTATCTGATTGCCCTTGAGCTGGGCGATTCCAATCAAGATGCGTTTGATAACGCTTTTGATAAGCTTAAAGATATTGAAGAAGAATTGTTTATAAAAGAAAATAAAGAGTGGTGGCATAACTATTGGCAAGGTGTTCCCCAAATAAATTTACCTGAAGATTTTTTCAACAAGTTTTATAAATATGCTCTATATAAATTTGCCTGTGCAACAAGTCCGAAAAGTACCACTCCTTCTGGATTACAAGGCCCTTGGATAGAAGAATATCACCGTGCTCAATGGTCCGGTGATTACCACTTTAATGTGAACATTCAGCAAATTTACACATTGGCTTTTCCCATTGGAAAACTAGAACATCTAACTCCACTTTTTGATATGCTTGAGTCGGATATTTTCTGGGCCAATATGCGCCATAACGCAAAGGTTATGTTCGGGATTGACGATGGTCTTTTATTGACACATGCGGTTGATGACCGAGGTTTCCAATGCGGATGGATTTCCGCAGGCTCGACTCTTGATCAAGCTTGCGGAGCCTGGACGGCTCAACTTTATTGGCTTTATTATAAATATTCGGGCGATAAAGAGTTTCTTGAAAAGCGCGCTTTTCCGTTTATGAGCGGCGTATTGAGAGTTTACGAGGAAATGCTTGAGGAATGTGACGGCAAATTAGCTATTCCGTTTGCCATATCCGCAGAATATGGATGCCGTAATCCTAATGGTTTAACGGCGGGGCGAAACCCCTCTTATCAGCTTGCCGCCATTCATATGTTGCTGAACGCATTGCTCGAATCCTGCGGTATTCTCGGAAAAGAGCCTCCTTCCGCTTGGGAGGAAATGAAAAGAAGCGTTGCTCCTTTCACTGTTATCGAAGGGGTTGATTCTTATAAAATGAAAGAGAAAAGAATCGCCGTATGGGAAAAACAGGATCTTGAGGTGTGCCATCGCCATCATTCGCATTTGGCATCCATCTATCCTTTTGATTCTCTGCCGGTAGAGCAGGATGAGGAGATGAAGGAAATCATTGACAATTCAATAGATAAATGGATACTAATGGGAATGGGGCAATGGAGCGAGTGGTGTATACCATGGGCCGCCATTTTACAGACACGTCTTGGATTTAACAATGCCCCGTCTGTTTTGCTGAATATGTGGAAAGAAATATTTGTGAATGAAGGAATGACTACTGTTTATCTTCCGCGTTTCAGAGGCATAGTGGCGCATCGCAGACATGATTTGGGTAAGCCGAAAGAAAGCAATGAAGTGATGCAACTTGACGGAACAATGGGGTGCGCAACTGCTTTACTTGAAATGTTGGCACACACGCATTCAGGTGTTACAAAGTTATTTGTTGGTGTTCCTGATAAATGGAGAGATGTCTCTTTTTCAAATATTCGTTTACCTGGGCCGTTTTCGGTAAGTGCATCGAAGGTAAACGGATTAATTAAAGAAGTCGAAATTAAAAGCCTGGGAGGAACCAAGATTAAATTGGACATTTTTGGAGTCAAAGAAATGATTCTGGAAAAGAACGGACAGCAAAACAAATTCAAGTTGCCCGGAACAATTGAATTGGAAAAAGACGAAATTGTTAGGTGTAGGTACACAGGACATTGAGGATTGATAAAATAGCTAATATTTATTGTATACCATCTTGAAAATATTTTTTCTGGGCTTGATAATCCATGTGTTCAAAGAATTACCCAATTTTGAAGATTAGAAGGAATCCGGAGAATTGATGAGCGTCAGTCCATCGCAGGACCACCGGACTGGAACCGCCCGGAGCGGTCAGAGCTTTT
>MHBG01000102.1 GCA_001804785.1 Lentisphaerae bacterium GWF2_45_14 | reverse complement strand
ACGTTTGCGAATCAGGGGTAAAATAGCGGTATTCAACAACATATATTTGATTTTGACAGGCCACAACATCATGCAGATGGCAAAGTTTTACAAAATGAAACCCGTCCAAGAACAAAAAATCTCTATACAATCACTTCAAACAGGCTTTGCTGTGAAATCTTTCTCCTTGCAACGATCCTTCGTAATTCTTGAGAACTTACTCGCGGCATAAATCGAAGAATGGAGCCCTGCGAACCAGCTAAAGAGCCTTCATGTTTGCAATTTTATCCGACCGCAGACTTTTGGCGGGACCATCCTGATAACCTTAACTATAGTATCTTGCGCCTATTTTGAGTTCGCTCTTGGTCTCGGTGACTATTCCCTCGCAGGTCTCAGCGATAATGTTGTGTGCTGTGTAATGAGTTCTATATTTAGCGGGAACCGAGTATTTCTCAAATCCGCATTTTTCTCAGAAAGGTGAATCTTTTTCAAAGGTATGAGAAAAAACAGGATTAGTTTCCATAGCCTTTTGATGAAAATGCAGAAAAATGAATTTTATTTCCCCGCCCGATGACACATTAATCCGTATTCCAGACTTAAAAAAATATAGACCTAAAAAATACAAATCAGTACAACCGCCCAGGGAAAAGGGAATAGTGTGTCATTAGAAAATACTGGAGGTCTTTTCAATTTTCAGCTTGGGAAAACAAGCCCTCCTGGCATCTCTTATGCACTAAGCTAACCCGTAGATCATGATCTGAAGCAAATTTAAAATCCTCTGGACGTAAATAGTCTCCATGGGATAAAAAAACCTTACGGGAAAAGGAGAAAGATTATGAAGACGGCAACGTTGACAGCATCTCTCGTGGCGGCATTTATGGTACTGGCGTGGACAAGCATCAGTGCCGATGAAGCAAATTTTTCATTCAACGAAAGGGTCGGTAACGGCTGGCACATGGAAACGATTGCCTACATCGACAGTGATGGAGTCGTAAAAGGAAGAACTTCTCTTAAAAATTACAATAATATCCGCGGCTTCACGGGTGGTCTCTTCATCGTGGCACTTGATGAAAATGATAACGCCATCTATGCCTCAAATCTCCATAAGTGGGGAGCAAACGCGTCCTTTTTCAAAAAGTGCAAGACAAGGACCGAAAGCTGGGAAGAGCAAATACCCTCTGAGTATCTGCCCAAAATGGCAAAATTCACTGTCGTCCAGATGCACACTCCCACAAACAGGGTATGGACATGGATTTATGAAAACAAGCAGATCATCATAGATCATGCTAAGTACGTGGCGGACCTCTACAAAAAATACAAAAACAATGAGCTTGGCTCCGATGATCTACTTGCCGTTATAACAACACATATTAACTGAGAAATATCTTTTCCCGTTAACGTCTCACAAGGCCTCCTCTTGGAAAAGTGGAGGCCTTTCCTGTTCCCCCTCGCGGCCGGTAAATAACACAGGAAAAAGGGTAACTAATTTTGTGGAGACTTCAATTTGTAAAAGGCGATTGTAAATTCACCTTTTTTTTCTATAAAGTCGGGAGGGGGAATATTTCCCTCGCAGTCTTCACGGTAAATTTTTGTCCTCATAACGAGCATGACTGGCTGCTTTTTCGAATGCAGTTTTATAAAGTTATTGAGGTCTGAGACCTTCTTTATAAATCTTCCTTCATTTTCAGGACGGCTGAGAGGATATTCGAATTCCCCCGGTTCCATGAAGATAAAGCAGTCATTCCTTTTATAGTACCAGCAGGCGGCGCGGGTAACATTCTTATATGTTACGATAATGGTTTCAGGGGCGACCTTGTCCTTATGGGCAATGAGAAATGCCCCTGGCGCCTTGTTCTCTGCCGCCCTGTCAGGAAAAACAAGATGCGATATGATCATAAAAGTGAGCGGGGCTATGGCAAAATAAAATATCTTGAGCTCGGTTCTTGTGGAGCGTACGGAACTGTAAAGGAAAAATGCCCATGACGCGGCGGCAATCGTGACAAGGGGCCATTTCCAGGATTCCGTGTCACGGAAAAGCGTTTGCGGAAATCCCGTGAGTTGATTGACCGTAAAAAGCAGTGCGGCAGCTCCGAAAATAATTGACAGTGACAGTGCCGGACAGTTAAAAAGCTTCCGCTTTGATTCAGGATTCCTTCCGAAATATGACCATAGTCCTGTCGCGGTCAGTACCGCGAGCGGTGGAAAACACGGTAATATATATGTGGCAAGCTTTCCTGAGGACAATGAAAAGAAACAAAATGGTATGAGTATCCAGCATACGCAGTAACGGACGACTTTATTTTTCAATATATTTTTACCGAAGTTCGAAAAGGCCGCGGGCGCGAGAAAGGTCCACGGCAGCGCCCCTCCGAGAATAAGTGGAATGAAGTATGCAAATGGTTTCGAATGCTGGTATTCCCCGGCCTTGAGATAGCGCTGAAAATGTTCGACCCATAAGAAATAGCTCCAGAAATCAGGTTCTTTGTAATGAACCGCAATCGCCCAGGGGGCCGCGACGGCAAGCGCCGCCAGGGCAGGTAACCACGGGAGAATTAAAAGTTCTTTCCATTTTTTTTCCCATAACAAAAAAGGCGCTATTACAATTGCGGGCAGCAAAAAGCCGAGCGGTCCTTTTATAAGGAATGCCGCTCCTGCCGAAGCGCCTGCAAAAATAAGGAAAAATACTTTTACTCTGACGACTTTTTCAATATATGCGCGGAAAAAGAAAAAGAGTGCGGCGCAGACTGCACAGGAAAACATGGAGTCCAGAACATTGAATATCCCCGTCAAAAACACCATTATGAATGAAAGGTAAATTGCCGAGGCGGAAATCGCTATAAGCGGATTTCCGGTATAAAGACGTGCCAGCAGAAACACGAGAATGGCCGATATCCCTGCCGCCAACGCGGTCGGAAAACGCGCGGCGAATTCATTTTCTCCAAAAGCAAGCATTGAGAGGGCGTTAAGCCAGTAGCCCATGACGGGTTTCTCGAAGTACACCATGCCATTGAGCCGGGGGCTCGTCCAATTACCTGAGCTTATCATTTCCCTCGATATTTCGGAATAACGGGTTTCATCAGGCACGATAAGCGGCCTCATTCCGAGCGGAATGATATATGCCACCAAGTAAAGTATTATCAGTACTGCAAATAATTTTTTCACTTCTTCAGCTCCTTTTCAAATCATTAAACTAACCTTGTTTCAGAAAATAATCCATAACCTCCTGTAAAATTTTACACCGGACTGCTAAATTAAGGCTTTTCTTTTAATGTAGATGTAAACCCGGAGACGGATGAAAACTTTAAATCTTTACGTTACAAAATCATTTATAGTAAGTTTCTTCATGTCTATAGCCATCCTTACCTTCGGTATGATGGGAGGACGGCTCATAAAGATATTCGAGATGATATCAAACGGGCTTCCAATATCCGCCGTATTGAAGTTCATGCTCTTTATTTCGCCTCTGGTTATGGCAACATCAATACCGTTTGCGGTACTCGTGTCAATCATGCTCGTCTTCGGGCGGCTTTCGGCGGACAGCGAAATAACCGCGATGAGGGCGTGCGGAATTTCGATTTTACAGATACTCTCGCCAATCATGCTGATAGTTTTGCTCCTGACTTGCTTTTGCCTCTATCTCAGGATGGACATAGTCCCCCGCACTACCTGGATGGCCACCGCCTTTATTAAGATGGTGGTGGTGGACCAGCCGTCAACTATTCTGGAACCGGGCAGAACCGTGGAGTATGAGGAGTTTAGGATATATGTGGACAGCAAGGAAAATGAAAATCTCCGAAACGTTCAGGTCTTCCTTATGGGCGATAGGGATGAAAGTGTAAAAAATGACATCACAGCCGCGAGGGGCAAAATCATTGCCAATAAAAAGAAACAAGTTCTGACCGTGATACTTTATGACGCCACAATCGTCGATTTCGAGAAAAATAAACCAAAAAACAGAACGTTCAGCAAAGAGTTCAGCTTCTCAATAGACTACGGTAAAAAATTCAACAGCCTGAGAGTGTCCAAAGAGGTTGACGACCTCTCGTTCCGGGAAATATTCGGTCGTGCCGCAATGAACAAGCGTACCGGAAAAGACAATACCAGAGTTGAAGTAGAACTCAATCAAAGAATAGCCCTCGCCCTCGCTCCGATTGCCTTCATGCTGCTGGGCATGCCGCTTGCCATCCGAACCTCCAGAAGAGAAACATCTGTCGGCCTTTTTTTGAGCGTTATCCTCGCCGGAGTTTATCAATCGTTAGTTATGATATGCGGAGCCCTTAGTGGTTATCCGCAGTACCATCCGCAGATACTCCTCTGGATACCAAACATAGTTTATCAGATATGCGGCACATACTTTATACTTAAAATAGCCCGAAGATAAAAACATAAACGGAGTCAGACCGATGAAAATAGAAAGCTGCCTTGAGTGCGTCCGTTGCTCAAAAAACTACGACATAAATAAAATCAGATACCTTTGCGACTGCGGAGGAGTGCTTGACGTGAAGCACGACCTTTCAGCTATTGACGGGAAAAAACTCAAGCAGACATGGGAAAACCGGTGGGGCCTTAAACGCGGCATAGAATCCTCCGGCGTATGGCGCTACAAGGAACTTATATTCGATGCTCCTGATGACAAAATAGTTACCCGCCAGGAAGGCAATACAAGACTCTATCCCGCAGGGAAGGCCGGAAAATACGCGGGCATTAAAAACTTCCTTCTCAAACACGAGGGCGAAAATCCCACCGGCAGTTTCAAGGACAGGGGAATGACCTGCGGCTCCACCGCGGCAATGGTCTTCGGGGCACGCTGCGTTGCCTGCGCCAGCACCGGCAACACCAGCGCAAGCATGGCCTCCTACGCCGCGACATGCGGATTGAAAAGCGTTATATTCATACCTTCCGGCAAAATAGCCTACGGCAAACTCGCCCAGGCATTAGCCTACGGCGGCATAACTCTTCAGATAGAGGGGAATTTTGATGACGCCATGACCCTTGTCCAGGAAGTCTGCTCCGAACTCAATATATATCTGCTCAATTCCATTAATCCATTCAGAATCGAAGGACAGAAGGCTATCGGCTTTGAAATCCTTCAGCAGCTCGACTGGAACGTACCCGACTGGTTCGTGATACCCGGCGGAAATCTGGGTAACAACAGCGCCCTCAGTAAAGGCCTGCAGGAACTTTATACTCTTGGAATAATCAATAAAATCCCGCGCATAGCCGTAATTCAGGCCGAAGGCGCGAACCCTCTCTATTCCATGTGGAAAAACGGAAGTCCGTTTAAGGCGGTAAAAGACCCTGACACAATTGCGACGGCCATTAAGATCGGAAATCCCGTTTCATGGGAAAAGTCGCTTCGCGGAATAGCGTGGACAAATGGGGTCGTAGAGCAGGTCACAGAACAGGAAATAATGGATGCCAAGGCAATGGTCGACGCGGCCGGAATAGGCGCGGAACCAGCCTCATGCTGCTCCGTGGCCGGAGCAAAGAAACTTGTCGAGTCAGGCGTAATTTCACCCGATGCGAGTGTTGTGGGAATTCTTACCGGAAATGTTCTGAAAGACCCCGATGCCGTGATCGGTTACCACAAAGACGAACTTCGCGATAAGGGAATAAAAGGCACATTTGCCAATAAACCTTTCAACATCAAAGCGAATCTCGCGGCAGTTAAAGAAGCTCTTTCTTAGGCATCGGCACAGCTTTCGTTCACGGCGTTCACTGGTAAAGACGGATTGATAGCTGTGGGATGAGATATACTTTTATAAATTACATTCCGTGGCGGCGCGGGAAAATTATGAAAAATAGCGATGATTTAAAAAGGGAGATTAAGATGAAAATCGGATTTATCGGATGCGGAGGTTTTTCTCAGGGAAACCATATTCCCAATGTTGCCAAAAATCCCAATATGTCAATCCATGCGTTTTGCGATTTGAATACCGGCTACCTTGAACAGCTCGGCGCAAAATATAATCCCAGCTATGTGACAACAGATATAAAAAGGATATTTGCTGATAGTGAAATTGAAATGGTTATCTGTGCGACCAAGCCGGATTTTCGCATGCCGATAATGCAGATGGCAACGGAATCCGGTAAGCATCTTTTTGTTGAAAAACCGTTATGCTACCATGAAAACGAAGTTTTTCCAATGGTTAAACTGATAAAAAATTCCAACATCAAATTCATGGTCGGATTTAATCGCCCCTATAGCCCCATGATGCAGGACATTAAGCCGCTGTTTAAACGGAACCGCAAGGGAAACACCACAATTATTTACCGGATCATAGGCGAGGCAAGGCTTTGGCCATTTCATCATTACGATGCGGTTGTCAACAAAAAAGAATCCACAATAATTCATGAAACCACCCATATTTTCGATCTGATCAATTGGCTTACAGATTCTTTTCCGGTACGTGTTTACACGGCAGGCGGAGGCAATTTGGACAATGTAATAACTCTGGAATATCCCGATGACACTACCGCGGTGATAGTTTCCGGAGATAATTCTACCGCCGGTATTCCTAAAGAAAGAATTGAAATAAACACCAATTTCGGCTCCATAATAGGTGACAACTTTGTGGACGTCTCGGCTTTTGGATTTGAAAATGTGGAGTCTTTTAAAAAAACTTATAACTATACTGTCGGCGGTAAAGTATTTAACACAGATGGTGGAGAAGCTGCCGAAAAACACCGCGAATGGAGAAAAGGCCTTACACTTGAGCAAATCGAAAAAGGTTACTATTATGAGACCCAGGTCAAAGTAGACAAGGGGCACTACGGCGAACTGGAATATTTTAGATCTGCAATCGAAAAAAATTTGCCGGTGGAGACTGGTGCAGTGAGCGGGGCCGTGTCAAATATAATTGCGTGGAAAGCAATCGAATCATGGAATACGCATTTGCCTGTTGAATTGAACTTTCAGCAACTCACGGATAGCAATTAGAGCTTATACCTCTTTGTTTCCAATACGATTTTACTGCAAAAGATATTCGATATCGTGAAGGTCCAGCCTCTTTGCGGCGTACTCGGGATTCTCTATCAGACTGTCGAAAATATCCTGCTTCTTCTTCTGCAGGTGAAGAATGCGCTCCTCTATAGAATCCTTAACTACGAGCTTGAATGAGTTAACGGGCAGTGTCTGGCCTATCCTGTGGGTCCTGTCGGTGGCCTGTGCCTCGACCGCCGGATTCCACCACGGATCGTATATTATCACAGTGTCGGCGCTGGTTAGGTTAAGCCCGGTACCGCCTGCTTTGAGGCTTAGAAGGAAAATAGGTATATCCTTGCTGTTGTTAAAGTTATCAACCCTGTCCATTCGGTCTTTAGTTGAGCCGTCGAGGTATTCGTATTTTATAGATTCAGTATCGAGCCATGATCTTATTATGGAAAGAAGTGAAGTAAACTGGCTAAATATCAGCATCTTGTGCCCGCTGTCGATATTCTGGAGAACAATTTCCTGGAGAAGATCGGTCTTTGCTGACGATGCCTCTCCCGGTTCCAGTTCCGATGGAAGCAGTTGCGGGTGACAGCATATCTGTCTCAGCCTCAACAGTGAAGCGAGAATATCAAAACTCACGCTTTTTTCATGGGTTTCGCTAATCTTTCTAAACTGCTGACGACTCTGTTCCAGGAAGCGGTCGTAAAGCGCTTTTTGCCCATTGTCCATATCGCAGTAGAGTACCTGCTCCATTTTGGGAGGAAGTTCGGAGCACACAGCTTTTTTCTTTCTCCTGAGAATGAACGGGGATACGCGTGCCGCGAGGTCTTCCTGGCGGCCTTTGTCCTCATGAATATCCCCATAATGCGCTTTGAAGTTGTGATAATTACCGAGCAGTCCCGGATGAAGAAAGTCAAATATCGACCAGAGGTCTTCGGGCGAATTTTCGAGTGGCGTACCCGTAAGAACGAGCCTGTGGCGCGACTTAATATTTTTGCATATTTTCGCGTTTTCGGTGAACGGATTTTTGATATGTTGCGCCTCATCGAGAATCAGGTAGTTAAATGAAATATCCTTCATCAGTTCCACATCCCTTTTTGCGAGCGCGTATGATGTTATGATAAGATTTTTGTCATTGGCCTTTTCCCATAGCTTTTCTCTTCCCTGTCCGCTCACCGCCATAGATTTAAGTGACGGCACGAACTTTTCCGCTTCGCGCTCCCAGTTTTCCACAAGGCTTGAAGGACAAAGGATTAACGAAGGCCTTGATTCTTCATTTATGGAAAGCATAGCGAGGGCCTGTATGGTCTTTCCTAAGCCCATTTCGTCGGCAAGGACCGGATTGAACCCGTGTTCTGCGAGGTTCCTCATCCATGCCACGCCTTCTTTCTGATAATTTCTGAGTGAGCCTTTGAACTTCTGTTCAAGTGGTTTTTCACTGTGGGATCCACCAATGTCAGGCAGCTTTCCACTATTCTGCATCATATTTTTTACGGCTATGAATTCCGGCGGTACAGCACCGGGGATTCCGGCTGCGCTGTCAACCCAGTAGTGCGCCGCGAAGCGTGGGACTTGAATTATACTCTCATGCTCTTTGTGAATATGGATGATATTCGATGCGTATTCCACAAAGCGGGCAAGTTCTTTTCCAAGCTTGAGAATTGCTCCGGTACTACCCAGAAAATAACTTCTGTTAAGCTTTATCCCGTGAAGAAGTTCCTTCCAGAAAAATCTGGAATTTCCGTGTCCAAAAGAGTATTCCAGCTCGAACATTCCGTGCCCCTCAGCAATCACCCGACAGCTAATCCCCATTTCCAGTAATCCGTTTCCGCCATTGGAAAGTTTTGAGATGGTCTCTGAAAAAAGGAATTTGCGTCCTTTGGATGTCCACTCCGGAACTATTTTATCGAGGAACGTCCCAATCGACTCTATATCACAAAGTGTGAGGTGGCGATCGAAACGGTTTTCGTGTTTGAAACCGAATCGGTATAACTCAGATGAAATGAACTTTTCATATTTGCTGTCTCTTTTCCAGAGAATGTTTTCGAGAATCCCAAAACGCGCGCCGTCGGGCGGAAAGGGAATACCATCATACATGAATGTCAGATTTATCGTAAATTTGTGGTCTTCAGTAAATTCTGCAAAATAAAGCGGAACGCATCTTCTCGTTTTGGGTTTACCATTCGCTATTTCAAAGATTTTGATGGGCATGGGAGATTGTCCGCTCAACATAAACTCAGCGGTCTTTCGGTCGCACTCCTCGCCGGACGCCCGGAAAAAACTCCTTATCCAAGCGACATCCATTTTCCCGGGTATCCACCAGTATTCCCCGCCAATCCCGAGCCAACAGCCTGACCTGCCGGTGATGACCTTTTCAGTCTTTACCGGAACTACCGCCCCTTTTATGACTACAGTAGGCTGGAGTGTATAGGTACTTCCGGAATTTTCACATAGGAGAACTGGCTCAGCCGTGTCCTCGTGGACGATTATCTTCTCGCCCGATTTAAAAAATCTTTCAAAATCCGTCAAACAGTGGAAAAATTCCGCCGTTTGCTCGGCATCAAGAGAAAGCTTTGGCCCGTCCGCCTCGGAATTTATTGCCAGATATCTTATGATTTGGCGTTCTTGGGGCGAAAAGCATGTTATTTTAAGAGAGACCGACATTACTTTTTTAAAATGTAGCTGTCTTAGATTCGCCAGATTTCCGATATATTCCTTTGATCCGGCATTTATTTTCACCGTTATGACTGTCTTTTCCCATTTACTGGGTACATGCGGAAAATCCGATTCTACGTGTACTGAAAGCGATGCCTGCTGCGGCATAAGGACTTTCGCAAGAACTTCCGGAAGCGTTTCGTATTTTATCCCGGAATATTTTGGAGCGACTTCAACAGTTACGACCCTCTCCACAGGGGCGTCGCGAAACTCCTTATAATGAGCCGCCGCCGCCGCGCCGTGCGGGCACAACAACTCTTCAGAAGAGCATATGGGACACTCAGACCCCAACTCGCCGTCAGGAAAATTCCTTACGATAACTTCCCTTATCCCGCCGTTGTGATCTCTGAAAAGTGCCCTGAGCGTATCTATTTTTTCTTCAACGCGGCAACATAAAAAGCTTTCGCCCTTTAATATTTGCTTGGCTTTCTTTTCGGTATCCACACTCAGTACGCCCCTCTCAACTATACTGTCGGTACTGCTCTCAGACATATTTACCTTGTCGAAATTTTAAGTTTGAACAGACTGAAAAGTGATAAATTAGCATTCCCCCATGTCAATTAAAAGCTCCATAAAACACGTATTTCCAGATTTTTTTCACCCGGTGGAGGCTTTCGATGATGCCGCCAAAAGTCATTTTGGTGCGACAAACTCAATAAACTCTAATATCTATTAGCTTATATAGGTTGACTTTCCCTCGAGATCCTGTGTTGTTGTTCCGGACTACAAAACG
>MHBG01000101.1 GCA_001804785.1 Lentisphaerae bacterium GWF2_45_14 | reverse complement strand
ATGAAGTTCCGCCTCAAAATATCTGCAACCTGAAAAGTATGAAAGAAGGTTGGAAGAAAACAACCCTTCCGGCGGTTTTCCTGTGGAACTGCCGCATTTAGAGCAGTAGTAAAACAAATCCCGATCCGAATACATCTTTTTAGAATATTTTTCTTCATCCGCTCCACAAAAACGGCATTTGCTGAAGACTTTTTTATTATCCAAAACAGGCAATATCAATTTGTCTCGTCCTTTAGTCCAAAACGGCTGCCCCGGATACCAATTGAACGGCCGCCCTCCCCATATCTGCGGAGCGGCTCCCATATAAATGTCGTATTGCCTGCATGTTCCGCGAGTATAAGCCAAGCTTAACTCCGTATTCATTTTATTGCCGTAGGCGATATTCCCGATTAGATCGGAGCCAGCTTCCGCCAGTATGTATTGCAAAGATGACTCGCAGTGCGATAACGATTTTATTCTATTTTTATCTTTTGAATTATCATTGAGGGAGCGGAAAAACTGGACGGCTTTTTCATATACTTCGCGCCTGTCATCCGAGGTGCCTTTCCATTTCAAGGCCGAAATATGTTTTGAGAATGCCAGAGGCCTGCAAAGTGTCCCGTCATATTCGATATCGCTTATTCCGATCAAATTGTCTTCCGCAATGCTCCTCATTTTTTTTGCCAGTTCAAGAAATTCTTCAGGCGAAGGATAGGTCATGTTATTATAATATTTGAATGGTCTGAAATAATTCCTCATAAGAGTTACATAAAGTCCGTTTTCAATGCACTTCTCCATCCCTTTTAAAAAATATTCATCTTTCTCGGAGACCTGAAGCGGCACAGTGTTAAAACCGGCGCCCTTAACAGCCTTGCATAATTCATCGATATTGCAGATATATTGATTGTTTTCATATTTTATGCCGCCGGTCCATAACGCCAATCCTATATTTTTATCAGGCAAAATTGATTTTCCATATTTCTGCAATTTGAAAGCCCGCCATTTCCTGGGCTTAATATCCCACGAATCTTTCAATTTGCTCCTCCAGAAATCATTGATGATCTTTGGCTCATTACAGGAGCCAGGCGAATCAAGCGATAACAAAAAATTCTTAAAATCATCCTCGGGACGCAAAGTTAATCTGTTGTATAACACGCCTTCTTTTTTGATAGTTCCTTTTTTTACTCCAAGCAACGTTTTACAACCGTCTCTGAGCTTCTCAAAATATCTCAAGCCGGGTGATGCAATCCCAAGATTGTCATTTTTCTTCCCATATAGAAATATCCAGTTGGAACACAGAAGCTTAGCCCATTTCCACTCATCACCGCTGTTTTCCCTGGCTCTTTTCTGATCAAAGATTATAACGCTTGAATTTTCTCCCTGAAACTTGTCGGAGAGAAGAGCAAAACAGTTTACAATGTTGATAACAACGTTCTTTCCGGAAAGATTCGACAAGCGTGTTTCAAGCTCAAATCCTCTCTTTGACTTATAAGATGAAATATGAAATTCCAGATTAAAATCATTTTTTGCATCCGTTTTCTCAAGCGTAGCGGCAAGGGAAACCTCAAGTTCGCTTTCCGTGTCTTTGATCACTTTAAAGCCATCGATCTTTTTAACGTAAAAAACGTCCTCTTTGCTCTTGGCGTAAAGAGTTTCCTTGTCGCTGTTCGAAGTGAAATAGATATTGACTTTATAACTGCCGTTCAGTATAATATAATCTTTCTTTGACAAATCGAAAACCAGTTCGTCGTCTCCGTTTTTTAATACATAACTTCCGCCTTCTGTTTTTTGAAATGACAATGGTCTGTCAACAGCCTGAACCCCCAGACAAAATAGAATCAATGCAAAGGTCGCAACATTTTTAATTAACATTATTGAGTTTCCCTTATTTGCTTATTTTTTCCGTTCCAGAAGCGCATCACCCCAGCCTCCTTCATTTTTCCAACAAAGAGGCGAAACGGCTTTCCAGTATAAAGCGTGATCCCTTTCGCCGCCGTCATCATCATCCTGGACTCCAATTGTAAATCCAATGGTGTCTCCCGGCTTAATGTTTCCTCCCATGACTTTCCATGTCAGCCGACACTCATAGCGGAGAACATTTCTGTCATTTTCTTTTAATGCGACAGCGATGCCTTCCCAGTAAGCACTTTTCCCAAATGAGTCGGGCCACCCGCTCCAGAAGCTGGTTGCCGCACCATTTATGGCAAGAGAAAATTCCCCGCCTGTTTTGAGTTCAGGACACCCTTTGTAGCGCGCATTCGGCGAATGGTTGTGATTTCCGTCGATAAATATTTCAATGGCGTCGTCTTTCCAGACTTGAGCGTTTGTGTCCCCTTTTTCTGTGTTGTCAGTTATTATTTTATCGTCTATAACTTCAACTGCCACGTACAGCGCTTGTTCATCATGGCACAGCGCAAATTTATAACAGAGATCATCAGGGCCGTTCGCTCTTGTATCTTCAAGGTCAAAAACTCCATTTTCAGGAGTGACTTCATAAAAACCAATGCCTTTCCAGTCATTTAATTTTCCATCCAAAACGATGCCATTCCTGTATGGCGCAACAATCAGGGCGCCGTTTTCATCAGGTCGGAGCAAGGTCGAACACCCTGATAGCACCGCATGTATGAGCACCAGTAACATAAGCCCTGCAAATTGTTTCATATAAATGGACATTATATTATGCTCCCGCTAGATTTAATTCCCGCTTTTCAGATTCGATACAGAGCTGCGCTCGACAAGCTTTGTTTCAAAAAGCTCCGTTTCATAAACAGGCGCGCCGGATGCCAACCGCTCTATGACTCTTTTCCCCATCTCAATCAACGGTTGGGCTATGCAAGTCACAGGCGGCGTATATCCCATTGCAAATTCCGGGTTGTCGAAGGACACAAGCGAGAGGTCGTTCGGAATTTCGAGTTTGTCCGCAAAGCACATTTTGCACAATGCCAGCGTTCCATGGTCAATAGTAATAAGCGCGGTTATTCCATTTTCTTCCAGCCAACTGAGCAATTTATCTGGATTTGGCTTTTCCCCGAGTTTCCAATTTTCGCTTATAAAGAATAGAGGATCATATTTTAAGTTGGATTCGTATCGTTTTAATATCTGTTTTGTCGACGCTATTCGTTGAAGGTGATTCAAGGCAAAGTCCACTTTTCTTGCCGCGATTCCTATTCTCTTGTGTCCGAACGATCTGAGGTGATCCACAGCTTGCTGAATTCCCTGCTGATTGTCGCAGTCAATGCAGGGTATGTCTTTGTCGTCGTATGAGCATGAAAGAACAACGAAGTTCTTTTTCAACTGCATCAATTCGTAAAAGGTTTCCAGTTTTTCATATTTCCCAGCCCAAATGACGGTTGGACAATTGATGTCTTCCGCTTTTATGGAAGTGTTTGCATCACTTTCTACAAAGCGCAGCGAAATATTGTGCATCTGACTTCCTTGGAAAAATCCAGCCAGAATCTCTTTATAATAATAATCGTCCTCGCTGTAAGGAAAGGTCGTTATTATTTGTATTTCGTCATTTCTGTCCGAAACCCTGCCAGCACTGATGTCAAACCATACTCCTTTGCCGGGGATGTGTTTTAATATCCGTTCTTCCTGAAGCAAGCGCAGACTTTTCCGTATTGTTTCCCTACTGGCATTGTATCTGGCGCAGAGGTCTGATTCGGTCGGCAAAATGGGAAGGGATAAAAAGCTTTCCTCCCGTAAATCTTCTGTTATTTTATTCTTTATTCGCAACGATAAGACATTTTTTCTGGGACTATTCATTTCAATTTCCATAGCTTTTAATTTTCTTCCTAAACTCAAGTATACAGAAAACTAGACAAAATGTCAATACTAAAAACAAAAAAACATTGACAATGTATAAATAATGGCGTATAATCTTGCCTTGTAGCACCTATCTGTACAATATGTCTATTTTTATGCGGCAAATTTAAGGAGAAAAAACATGCAAGACGCAACCAGAATTTTAACCCGTCACCCCCAAAATCCTTTATTGCATATAAAAGATTATCCGGGAATCGCTCAAATTTACAATCCATCGCCGGTTCAATACGGCGATGAAACCATATTGCTTGTTTCCGTGGTTGACTACAAGACTGAAAGGCTTGGACGCGATGTGGGGCAAACCCGAATAGCCCGTAGCAAAGACGGAATCAATTTCGAATTGTCGTCAGAAAACTTCATAAAAGTCCCGGAAAATCAATTTCCATATGACAAGGTCAAGCATTTTATCGACAATCGTGTGACTAAAATTGATGACACTTACTATATTATCACTCCTGTCATGTGGGATGACGGCTATGACGCGCCGACAGGAATGCTTGGAAAGACAAATGATTTTGAGACTTACGAGCATATAGAAATAATAACTCAGCCAAAAAATCGCGGAGCGTCTCTGTTTCCGGAAAAAATAGACGGCAAGTATTGGAAACTGGACCGTCCAGGCGGCGGCGATGGCGGCGATGGGGATATCTGGATAAGCTCTTCACCCGACCTGATACATTGGGGGTGTTTCCGCCCTTTGCTCAAGGCGGGGTACAGATTTTGGAATGTCCAGAAAATAGGTCCGACTCCTCCGATAAAAACGGATGAAGGCTGGCTGGATATTGTCCATGGAGTTTTCACGCCGGCGGGTGGAACATATTATTATATCGGAGCTATTCTTCTTGACCTTGAAGATCCAACAAAAGTGATTGGAAAAACGAGCAGTCCTATACTGGGATCTGAAATGCCCTATGAGCGCAATGGCAATTGTGACAATGTCGTATTCCCGTGCGGAGCTATTGCAGACTACGAGAACGATCAATTGCGGTTGTACTACGGCGCCACTGATTCAAGCATTTGTTTGGCAACAGGCTCATTGAATGAAATTGTGCAAGCATGCATAGATGAAATTTGAGAATTAAAATATCAGAAACTTTGATTTTTGAAACGCTATTCAAGATTATTTCCTTGAATGAAATGTCAATATAAAAAAGTGACTTGAAATGGGAAAGTTATTTGTAGGGATATTATTGTTGTTGATACTGGCATCAATAGGGACGTTGTTGACGCAGCCGCAACGCCAGACTGAACGTCCGGTTATTTATTGGAAAAGCGATGCCAATCCACAGCGTTATGATCAGATTGAGCTGTTTAATAAGTGGCTTGTAAAAAATGGGCATGTTGACAAGAATGGCAAACCAATTGTGGAGCTCAGGCTGGATTCAGCAAACAACCAAAGCAAGTTGATTCAGGCTGTATCTGGAGTCGGCGGTGACATAATGGATGCCAAGATGTCGGAATTTCAACCGCTGGGTGTTTTGGCCGACATAAGCGATGACGCAAAAAAGTTGGGATTTGGATTAGATGCGACTTACCCCGGCTTGAAGCAGTCTTTGTTTGTTGACGAAAAACAATACGCTTATCCCTGCAATGTTAGTGTGGCTGGGCTTTGGTGCAATGTGGACGCTTTTAAAAAGTACGAGATAGGAGTTCCGCCGGAAATTTGGACGCCGAAAGAATTCGAGCGGATCGGCAAAGAGTTTGTTAAACAAGCAAATGCCAACAAGGAAAGAAGGGAAGCTTTTTTCTGCTCAGGAAGTCAGAAGGCGTTTGCCATTGCTATCTGTCGCAGCGAAGGATTGGATATGTTTAACGAGACTCTCACACAATGCACTCTCGATAATCCGCGTTATATCAAAATTCTCAAACTGTTGTATAAATGGACTTATGAAGACCATCTTTTCCCCAGCGCCGCGGAACTTCTATCAATGAACACCGAATCAGGTTATGGTGGCAGCGCGTTTTCACAATTCCAGAGCGGCAATTACGCAATGCTTTATATTGGGCGCTACTGCCTG
Organism: Lentisphaerae bacterium GWF2_45_14; assembly: GCA_001804785.1. Classification (GTDB taxonomy): domain Bacteria; phylum Verrucomicrobiota; class Lentisphaeria; order Victivallales; family GWF2-45-14; genus GWF2-45-14. The sequence goes on along the minus strand of MHBG01000101.1, from coordinate 10,644 downwards.
ATTCGCTTTCGGGAATTTGAGCAAAAAATCAAGTTGAGCGTTAGTCGAATACCGCAATATGATTTTCAGAATATGATTATCTGCACGCGTTCAGCGACGCTTTATCGTGGAAGCAAGCGCAAGGATTTAGGGACGCTTTTTTTCGCTTATCTCGCGGACAAAGAATACAATGATTATATCATCCGCGGTTCGGATGGCCTGCCGCCTAATCCCCAATACGCGCTAAATAATCCTGAATATCTGCATCCGGCAAAGTATCCGAACGAAGGCAATGTTCATGAGCGGGAGTTGAAATGGGCGATGACCATTGCATTGCCTGAACCATATTCGCCATATTACAAATCCACCGGGATGGATTGGCAGCAATACGCGATAGACAAATACTTCAACAACCTCTGCACAGCAGAAGAAGCCGCCGCGGAAACTCAAACGCGAATAAATGGGGAAATAAAGACCACAATTGACGCTAATCCGCACCTTGAAAAGCAATATCTGCAGGCCTGTGAACTTCAGAAAAAAATCGACGAATATAAGAAGGCTGGGAAAAAAATACCGAACGCCTGGATAAAAAATCCTTTTTATCTCGCATATTGCCGGGCGAATGGAACGCTTGCGGAAATTAACGAAAAAGGAAGGAAGAAGCAATGACTAAAATCAGCAAAAAAGATTTCAAGGATATCGTAGCCGGAATAGGATTTCTCCTTCCTAATATCTGCGGCTTTCTGGCCTTTATAGCAGGGCCGCTCATAATAAGCTTGGCCATGGCATTTACCAACTGGAATCTGGAATTGCACAATGTATTCAAGACGGAGCCTATAAAATTTGTCGGATTCGGCAATTTTATAAAACTACTGACAGAACCTGACTTTTTCCGCTATTTGGGCAATACGCTTTTCTTTATGATGGGCATTCCGTTTGGAATCGGCGGCAGCCTTTGTTCGGCCTTGCTCTTGAGCAAAAATTTCCGCGGCGGCTCAAGACGGGTGTGGGGCATGGTTATTGTGACTGTTATGCTGATTGTCAGTCTTGGCGCTCTGGTTATAACTGGTCTTGGCGGAACCGCCATGACCATGCTGATCTGCGGACTTGTCGGGGTGATTCTGCTAAGTGGAAGCATTGGCGGACAAACCATCTATCGGACTTTATTTTATTTTCCATATTTCACTGCCGGAGTCGCCACTTTCATCTTATGGAAAAAGCTGTACAGCCCGGACACTGGCCCAATAAACAACGCCCTAAAGCCTTTGCTTAATTTTGCAGGACCGCGCCTCGCTGCAATTCCGCCATGGGGCGCGCATCTTTGCTCAGGCATTTTGATTTTGTTGCTTGCGGCAATTTTCATCTATGCCGCATGGCGCAAATTCCTTCTCTGGCGCGATGGCGAAAGCGGCACATTGAGCCTTCTTATTGGCCTTGTTGTCTTGAGCACGCCAGTGATTTTTAGTTGTTTCTGGAGCCAGTTCAAGAGCGTGTCGTTTCTATTTCCCGCGCTGTTGATTATGGTCGGTATTTTTATAGTATATGCCCTTTTGTCTGGACGCGAACATCAATGCCCTCTTGATCGCGGCATGGCAAACGCCATTGTTATTTGCGGAGCGGCAATGATTTTTATTTTTATTTTGCTGGGCTTGAGCAATGTCGTTTATGTGTTGCCCCAATTAGCCTCAGACGGACTGGAGCCGCCCCAGTGGATCGCAGATTATTATTGGGCCAAGCCATCGCTCATGCTGATGGGGTTCTGGGGGGCGATCGGCTCAAACAACATGCTGCTTTATCTGGCAGGGCTGTCCGGGGTATCTCAGGAACTTTACGAAGCGGCTGACATTGATGGCGCCAGTCCATTTCAACGTTTCTGGCATGTTACCTGGCCCCAACTGGCCAATGTCACATTTTTCATTCTGGTAATGTCGGTTATTGGCGGCTTGCAAGGCGGCTTTGAAATGGCAAGGACAATGACTCAGGGCGGTCCGGCCGGAGCCACAACCACTTTAAGTTATTATATTTACACAGAAGGCTTTGCTACAGGCCGGCTCGGATACGCTTCCGCCGTTGCCTGGACGCTGTTCGCTCTGATATTTGCAGTGACTGCATTTAACTGGAAATTTGGCAACCGTTACACCAACGAATAGGAGGATTGACATGTTTAAAAAATATGGAACTTTCAGCAAAGTGGCAAAACTGCTGAGCTTAAACATAGCACTGGCTCTGATTGCCGCCACGCTTGTGCTTCCGTTTACCTGGATGATTTTGGCCAGCGTTAAAACTCTGGAAGAAATAGGGCTTGATTCCTGGCTGCCGCGGATTTTTCAATGGAACAACTATGCCGATGTTTTCAATGTGAAAGGCATCATGTTCGGGCGCTGGTACTGGAACAGTATTTTCGTTGCTTCATGGGTTACATTTTTGCAGGTGTTTACCAGCAGTCTTGCGGCGTTCAGCTTTTCACGCCTGAAATGGAAAGGTCGCGACAAAGTGTTTTTAATGTATCTTGGGACAATGATGCTGCCTGGGTTGGTGATGATGATTCCGAACTACCAGAACATGATAAGATTTGGACTTATAAATACTTATCCAGGACTGATTTTGCCAGCGGCGTTTTCCGCATTCGGCACCTTTCTGATGCGCCAGTTTATGATGAATATTCCGCATTCACTCGATGAAGCTGCGGAAATAGATGGAGCCAGCAAATGGGAGCTTTACTGGAACGTGATTCTGCCGCTTTCACGCCCCGCAATTGTGACTTTGACAATCTTCTCGTTTATGGGCAATTACAACAGCATGTTCTGGCCTTTGGTGATGATGAAAAGCCCGGACAAATACACCTTGCCGATTGGAATGTTGGCGTTCGACAGTTCGCAAGGCCAGCAGACAAATCTCCTGATGGCGGCGGTGGCGATGAGCGTTATTCCAATGATTTTGATATTTGTATTAATGCAGAAACAACTTGTTAAAGGCATCATGCTCGGCGGAGTAAAAGGATAAGAAACAAAAAAAAGGATATAAAATGGCAGAAGTAATTTTAAAGAATATTTGCAAAATCTATGACGGCGGCGTGTTGGCTGTCAATAATGTTAATCTGCATATCAGGGACAGGGAATTTATGGTTCTCGTCGGGCCTTCCGGGTGTGGAAAATCGACGACATTGCGAATGGTCGCCGGGCTCGAGGAAATCACCAGCGGACAGATCAAGATAGGCGAGCGCGTCATTAATGACGTGCCTCCGAAAGACCGTGACATCGCGATGGTTTTCCAGAACTACGCCCTTTACCCGCACATGACAGTTTACGACAACATGGCGTTTGGCCTCAAACTCCGCAAATTCAAGAAAGCCGATATCGACAAACGCGTTCGCGAAGCCGCTGACATTCTTGGCATTCACGAGTACCTGCATCGCCGCCCGAAAGCTCTTTCCGGCGGTCAGCGCCAGAGAGTGGCCGTTGGGCGTGCGATTGTCCGCAAACCTGAAGCGTTCCTCTTTGACGAGCCGCTTTCAAACCTCGACGCCAAGATGCGCGTCCAGATGCGCGCCGAAATAAGCAAGCTACACACCCAGCTTGAAACCACCATGATCTACGTGACTCATGACCAGATAGAAGCCATGACAATGGGCGACAGAATCTGCGTGATGAAGGACGGACTCATCCAGCAAGTTGACGATCCTTTGACCCTTTACGATAATCCAGCCAACGCTTTTGTTGCCGGATTTATCGGCACACCTCCGATGAACTTTTTCAGGGGAATGATTATTGCCAGAGACGGAAAACTTGTCTTCCATGAGGAGACAATGGAAATTCCGTTGCTTGACGAATGGAAAGAAAAACTTGAGCCATACATCGACAAAAAAATTATCTTTGGAGCGCGTCCTGAAGACATTGGCTCCGAGCAAGCCGAAAAAGAGCCCAACTCTCCGAAAATCAAGGCGCAAATTGAAGTGGCCGAACCGATGGGTTCGGAAACCTATCTATATCTCAGCACGGGAACACAATCCTTCATTGCCCGAGTTGAAGCCCATAAAAAGGCCAGAGTTGGAGATAAAATAGAACTTTCCATCTACCTGCCCAAAGCCCACATCTTTGACTCCAACACAGAAAAGCTGATAGTCTGATTTACCAAAATCAAAAAGATAAAAACCATTAACAAATAAAGGGCCTCTGTAGGGGTAGATGAGATTGAGGGCAGAGAAAATAGCCAATATTTATTTTATATAATTTTGAAAATACTTTTACTGAAATTGTTCGTCCTGCTGTTCTTTGACAATTTTAAAAGCAGATATTGAGCTTGGCCGTAAGAGAATAGGAAGCAAGTTTGAGAGTTGTACTTGCTCGTGCATTTTAAGAACAGAAACCGCAGTCCAATTACCCACGGGAATCGTAAAAATGGCGGACATCTGACGGCCTGACGGATCCGATCACAACTCGATGTTCCCCTACACCAGAGAGTGTTTTGCGAAATGTGAAGGATGGACTCCATGCGAGAGTCGAACACACGACCTCTTTTGGGAGAATAGAGAAAACCGGAAGACCCTGGAAAAAATGGAAAGCTTTTTAAAAATATTGCCATCTTTTAAAGGCTGCAAAAGATGTCGAAAATAGCAACTTTTGAACTCATTTTTTGAGCATTAAGTCATGGAGATAGTTTCGCAATTTGATATAGATGGAGTGCATTCGAGACTCGAACCTATCTCCGTTTGGAAAGAGGGGGTGAAATTTGTATTAAGAAATTTCCCAACTTGTAAGCGATTGATTATTAACTATTTATACAACGGAGATAGTTTCGTTTTTTATACAAGATGCTCCACCAGACTTTTTCTATCCCTGGGAAACGACCTCTTTTTGATACCTTTCATAACTTGCTCGTACCAAAGACTTAGCGAAGCTGGTATTTTACAGGGAAACCTGTAAGGGGAGATCGACTTGAGGGCAAGAGAAATGACTAATATTTATTTTATATGATTTGAAAGTACTTTTACTGGAGTTAATAGTCCAGGTATTCTTTGAGAATTCTCATTCAGGAGCAGATTTTGAGCTTGGCAGAAAGAAAATAGAGTATAAGTTCGAGAATTGCGGCTGCTCAGGCATTCGCAGGAAACAAACATCAGCCCACTTCTTTTCCGAAAGCGCAAAAATGACGAATAATTGACGGATTAATCCGTTTGTAACTCGATGTATACCTGCACTCCTATCATCGGCAAATATGCAGGCACGTAAAACCTGTATATTGCTTCCGTAACCGGCACCGACTCACCGCACGGGGTTCAATCCTATAAAAACTCAATAAGTACAGCAAAGGCGGAGAAGCCGGCACCAAAGGAGAGGAGTATTCCCTTCTGTCCGGGGTGGGGGCGGCCGCTGTTCAGAATATCCCGCAAGACAAAGAGAACGGAGGGTGAGGACATATTCCCGTAGTTTTCGAAAACACGGTAGGAAAAACACAGTTCCTCGTTGACAAGTTCCAGTTGCTTGGCAACTTGGGCGAGCACGACCGTCCCCCCGGGATGAACAGCCCACCATGCGATGTCATTCCTGGATAGATTGTATCGGGTCAAAAGACGGGATGCCACTTCCGTCACCGTGCGTGCGCCGATGACCGGTACCCGCTTGCTCAGATGGTTCCGCAGGCGGCCGCCTTCTGTCCGATAACGCAAATCCTCACGGTACTGCGGAAAGAGGCCTGTCTCGAAGTCAAGTATCTGCGCCAGGCCCTGGCGCTTATCCGGTGCCAGGTCAAGCACGGCTGCTGCTGCACCGTCACCGAAAATAGAATTGCTCACCACCAGTTCCGGTTCATGACTGGGAAAAATGGTGGCCGTGCAGATTTCAACGGCAATACTGAGTACCGGACCTCTCCGGCCGCGTGCCAGCATACCCGAGGCGGCTTCGAGATTCGGAATGGCGGCTCCGCAGCCCATCCCCATCAAATCCTGGAAGCGAATCGAAGTCTCAAGCCCCAAGTCCGCCGCGATATACGAGGAAAGCCCAGGGCAAAGGTAGCCGGTGCAGGTGTTGACGACCAGTCCAACTATCTCGGCGGCTTCCACGCCCGCCTCGTCCATCGCGCGGCGTGCGGCGGCGGCGGCTGTAGCGCGACCGAACTTGAGGAATCGCGCCAACATCAGATCCGGGTCGGTTTCGAGGGCATCCGTCTTCGCATCCATACCCAGGTATCGGCCCTTGATTTTACCGTCCAAAAGAATACGGCGATACAAATCCTGTTCGGCTGATTTTAGTGAAAAATGTGTAGTTAAAAATTCATAGGCATCCTCCTGCGTCACATACAGTGGAGGAGTCGCCGTACCCAGGCCTCTGAGGACTGTCTTCATGAATTCTCTCCTTGTTTGAACCGGATGATAGCGGCGACTCGAAACCAATGGACAGGTTTTACGGAGACAGTGACACCGTCGAGTTGCTGCAACAAGATATTCAGTTCATTTATTTTGAAGCCGCGCCGGATGGAGAGTAGAGCGTCATGCCTGACCCCTGTCGGCGTACCACTACCGGCCAGCAGCAGTCTTGCCGCCCAAAACGCCAGTTGTGAGCGGCGGAGATCATTGATCAGAACGCTATTACCCACAAAACCACGAAGTCTTCGCAACAGTGTGAGTATCTGCGTATTATTAAAGTGGTGAAAGCACATGGAACCCACGGCATAGTCATACGGTTCGGCTGGTTGATGGGTGAAGGCGTCCTCTTGAAGCAGTTCCACCGCGTGGTTACCGGCTCGGGCAAGCTTTCCACGGGCAATATCAATAGCATGGCCTGCCATTTCCAGACAGGTAAAATGCAGGGGAATGCCGTTAGAATACGCCCACTGGCTCAGTGCCAACGGGATGTCGCAGCTTCCCGAGCCGATGTCGAGGACGCGCTGGGGAACGCCGGAACGACGCCCCGCCATCTCGGCGGAAAGAAAACGCTGAACAACCCGGATGCCGCCGAAGCGACAATTGACCATTTCCATGAAACGGTAGCTGGCGTTGGCAAGCCCCGGATCGCAGTCCGTCCGGTCCAGAAATTCTGTTGCAGTGGCACGCGATTCAAACATTCCAAAGTCCTCCCGTTATCATGGAATCATCCATTTCCGCATACTTTTTCAACACCGCGCTGCGATACTCGGGCGAAATAGAAACGGACTGTGCGGCAATCTGCTCGCAATAACCGCAAGCCCGGCAGTCCATTGACGTGCAATCGCGATTGCGAAAGCCATCCAGAAAATCATCCGGAATCTGCTCGGAATCTATCAGGATCGGAGATTCAGGCAACGGCGAGAGCATCCCTTGCAGGCGCGCCAGGTCAAGCAACGGCGAGAGCCGCAGAGGATTCACCTGCCGCGGCTTCCAGAAGTGACGCAAGGTCCAAAGCGACTCCTTGCGCACCGGTTCATTGAAGCCATATGGAAGCAGCAATTCAGCCAGATTCCCGGCGAAGCGTCGCTCGCTGTAGGCTTTTACACGACGCAGCAGTTCCGCGGATGGAATTCCCCGTTCCAAAAGCTTGAATGTCGTGTACCCCATTGCTTCATAAACGGCAAGGTCCTCCGGCCGAATCCAGGCGGCTTTAATAAACTGCGACGGATCAGTCAAGCGTAATCGCGAACATCGCAGAAAACAGTAATCAATAAAAAGTGTGCCGGTATCGTCAGATGCATGCGCAAAGCCGTTCTGATGATAGGTTTGCATAGGACAGTTCGGGATACAGACATGATTCGCAATCAGTTGCAGACCGCAACGGACTGATTGACGGATAGCAGCCAGGCGGCGGAAATCCCGGTTGATCGAGAAACTTTCCAGCGTGATGGCATCCGCACCGAGCTCTTCCCAGAAGCGGGCGCGCCGAGGCGTGTCCACCTGAGCATAGATTCCGACTCTTACATTGAACTCCGGAAAACGGCGTTTGACCAGTTCCAGAAGAAAAGGGGTTGATATGGTGACCCGGCGCACGCCCAGCTCACCCAGCTTAGTAAGCAAGGCCATTACCCGTTTTTGCCAGGGACGTGTCCATTCGCGGTTGCCGAAACAGGAACCGTTCAGGAGATAATTGAAGGCAATGCCATGATGGTCAAGCAATCGGATATAATCCCGAAGATCCGCTTCCGAAAGCGGTGTTGCAAGATAGCGGGGACGGCCGCCACTGACACCATCGCCGGGAAATTTGCCGTAAACTTCATCGACAGGGTATGCGGCGAGCGCGGGTACCAGTTCCGGATCATAGTTTGCCGCCAGCGAAAATTTCGCCATGGCATCTCCTTATTTCTCGCTGACAAAAATACCCCTTCTCCACGGTAATTCAAGGAAAACGGATTTAATATCCAGCACTGAAGAATCATTTTTTTAAATGCGATTGAAATTAAGCTGAGCAGATTTGCTAAAGTAACCAGTGCAGGAATTTATGCCGTGATTTTTCTGGATGTTGAAACAGTTCCGTCGTTCTCGATGAACTCAAAGTCGAGACTCAACGTCATTCCGGGTTCGGTGACCAGTTTTGCGTCAACTTCCAGCCTGAAACAGTCCAGGGCTCGGGAACGTATCAAATGCCGCGCCAGCGCTGGGAGTATTTCCTGAAAAGCCTGTCCCCTGTTTCGAAATATTTTCCTTCCATGGCGTTTTTCTGAATAACGATTCCAGGGATGGGCGCATAAAGGGTCATATGGTCGGAAACCTTACCCGTCTCGATAATCTTGTCGATATTTTCTTTTGTGAGGCTCCACGTTTCAAACTTTTTCAGTACTGCTTTCAATATATTTTTTGAATCGGAATCATAAGCGCCCGGCTTATTTTTCATCTTTTCCCTGTAATCTTTCACGGCCAGGAGAAGTTCTTTTTGCGCCACCATGAGATCGGGACTGAAGTATTCAGCCATGTGATCCCCTTTCTGAACCGATATCCCGGTGTAGTCCACATAAAGCCTGTCAATCCGTCCCGGCATTCTCGCTGTGATATAAGAAACCAGCGCTTCATTGAAATCCACCCGTCCGAGCAAGCGTATCTCCATTTCGGCGACCTTGCGTCGGACCGGCTCAGTCTGTACTCCGTCCATTTTTTCAGCCATCGGGGAAAGCTTCAGTATCGGCTCATTTTCGTTCCGACTGCCTGATGAATCCTTTTTGAGCGGGATAAGATCCATAAAGCATATGGGGCATTTCCCCGGTTTCGGAAGCCTGATCTGAGGATGCATTGAGCACGTCCATAGAGTTGCCGTTCCTGCCTTTTCTTTGACGGTGATATGAGGTTTTGATCCTGAAGAAATTCCGTGGATAAAATAACCTGTGACGATTCCCGGAAGTAAAGCCGCGATTATGAGAACAAATCCCAAAGAATAACTTTTCTTATCCATATACCATAAGGCAATAGCTTTTCCTCCGAATAAATCATATTTTGCGTTCATCCAAGTTTCTAGGCAGCTCAATAATTACTGAAGTTCCAAGTTCTTCGGAAGACGTCATTGAGATTTTACCGTTATGAAGTTCGGTTATGAGTTTCGTGTTGTAGGTGCCAAGTCCTGTGCCGTTTTCCTTCCCCGCTGTCGCATATTTATCGAAAAATCTGTCACGAAGTTCGGGAGGAACAGTTCCCTTGTTGTTGATTTCAATAACATATCCTTCCGCATTCTTGTCGATTTTTATTTCGATTTTTTCGCCGGATGGAGAAGCTTCTATTGCATTTTTGTATAGATTGGAGAGCATTGAATACATTAAATTTTCTTCACCGTTTACAGTGAAAGCCGAGGCGCTGTAGTCGACATTTACTTCTACTTTTTTTATTTCGGCACAAACGCGGTGGTCGTTGATAACTTTCATCATGAGGTCTTTAAAATTGAAAGGAACAGGAAGAATATTATATGCGCCATCTTCTATTCTGGAGAGATCAAGGGAAAGGTTTATCATATCAAGAAGTTTATAAACGGAGTCCTTGATTATATGGACAACCTTCCGGGTTTCTTCTTCAGATAATTTTGTACGATCCAACAGTTGAGAGGCCACGAATATGGAATTCAAGGGAGTTTTCAGGTCATGGCGGGTAATCCGTTCAAAATCCTCGCGAAGCTTTTCTATGTTTTTACGTTCTGTTATATCCTGTATTATGCCTGATACTCTTATGGTTTTCCCGTTCTCCTTTTGCGCGACAAAAGTAACTCTCACCCATATTTTCTTATTTTTAGCGGTAATCATTTCCAGTTCAAGATCGTCGGAACCTCCATCGGCTGCAAGCTTCTGAAATGTGTTTTTCATTTTCCGGACAGATTCTTCAGTGTAGAACGACAGTGCTTTTTGCAAGTCGATCCGGGAACCCGGGGGAATTTTCCGGATACTGTAGACCTCATCGGTCCATGCCATTTTATCATTTGCCAGATCATAATTCCAGCCTCCTATTTTGGCAATTTTCTGAGTGAGGTTCAGGAGTTCTTCCTTATCCTTGAGTTCCTTGAAAATGAGAGCGAATGGCTGTTTTAGATGATGCCGCCAAAAGTCATTTTGCCGCTACGAACTCAACAAATTCTAATATCCATTAGCTTATAGGGGTTGACTTTTTCTCGTGTTCCTGTATTGTATCTATTTATCCATAAGGAGTTTATAGCTTAAAATGATTAGCAGGCGCAATCCCAGGCAAATACTCCTCTTCGACCATTCGGATGGTCGGATGAAGAAACCGTC
>MHBG01000100.1:54244-54559 GCA_001804785.1 Lentisphaerae bacterium GWF2_45_14 | reverse complement strand
AGAGGTAGTTGCTCCATGCTTTAAGTCTGGAGTTCCAGGCCAGGCCCCAGTATTCCTTGGGAAGGCCTTCGGAACTTGAGCTGAACAGCGAAAAATATTTTATGGTGTCTGCCAGTTCGTCCTTATTGTAAACAGACTTCAGAAAGGCTGCGAGGTAACCTATGCTTCTCATTCTCTGGTCTGATTCGAGCCTTGAAAAAAGTACCTCCGGTTGAATCTCATGACGCTCCAGAAAACGCAATATGATTATGTGGTTATCCGTTTCGGGAATATCAAGTGTAGCGAGACGTTCTATTATGAATGAGCATTCATCAT
>MHBG01000100.1:34373-54236 GCA_001804785.1 Lentisphaerae bacterium GWF2_45_14 | reverse complement strand
GCCGACATGTTAAGATATACCGATAAAGCAAGCTGTATGGCCGCCTGCTTTCTTGCTTCCAGCGTGGAATCGGGATTATTAAACGCTAACTCGGCGGTTTCCTTTGCGGTGCGGGACTTTCCCTTTGAGAAGAGCGCCGTTGTTTCGGGTAGATAGTCCAGAGTCTGCGGCGCGGTCTGCTCATTTGTTTCTGTCGGCTGATTGTTTCCATTCAGAAGCTTTTTGAAAGTTCCGGTCGAAATTCCCCATGCTGCCGCGGCAACCAGAGCCGCAATGAAGATGGCAAACGCTATTTTGAAAAGCGGACTTCCCTTGGGGCTTGCCTGGGTAAGAGTTTTATCGGGTCTTTTTGAGGTTTGTGAAAAGGCTGGTGCGGGGTTTGTCCTTACGGTGCGGCTTTTTTTGGGAAAATCGGTGAGTTTTTTCACGATGTCCCTGTATGTGGGCCTCTTATCAGGGTCTCTGTCCATCATGGACATTATGAGGTCGGAAATATCCTTTGGGATGCTGGGGTCGTATTCTGAGGGAGACACGGGGTCTTTGCGTATTCTCATCCTTATGAGCTCTGTAACGTCATCGTTCTCGAACGGTGTAGAGCCGGTCAGCAGGTGGTAAAAGCTTGCTCCTAGGCTATATATGTCGCCTCTCTGGTCTTCTTTTCCCTCAATGACTTTTTCGGGGCTTACATAGTGCGGGCTTATCCACGCCTTGGTCAGTTCGAATATTTTTGTCGTTCTGGCATCGTTCACTGCCTGGGCTATTCCGAAGTCTCCTATCTTGGCATTTCCGTCGGAATCGAGCATTATATTTCCGGGCTTGACGTCATGATGTATTATCCCGTGCCTTTTAGCGTTGTCAAGACCGTCGGCAATGTCCCGGATCCACTTGATGGTCTGCTTTAGCGGGAGCCCCTTTCTTTCCATTTTAATCTTGAGCTCAAGGGTGCCGCCGCCGAGGTACTGCATCACGATGTAGGGTTGCCCCTCGAATATTCCGCAGGTATATATCGGGATTATTGCGTAATGATTAATTGTCGCGGCGGTACGTGCCTCATGGAGGAAGAGTTCGCTTCTTTCTTTGGCGCTTGCGACTTCGGGACTGAGTATCTTGATGGCCACTTCGCGGTCGAGTGCGGGGTCCAGAGCCCTGTAAACCGTCGCCATTCCCCCAGTTCCTGCGGGTTCTTCAAGCAGGTAGTTGTCAAACCATTTCGGAACTATAAGCTCGGCGTTGCATGCGGGGCAGTTGAAATGGGCAAAGGGTGAAAGACCGCTCACATCAAGTTTCTGCTGACAGACGTGACAGAAGATTTTTAGATGCCCTTCTTTTTCTTCTTGTGCGTGCTGCGGTTGTTCATCTGCCGGGGCATGCGGCGCATTTTCCCCAGTTTCTTTATAGAAGGGGGTTTTTTCTATAGATGTGGCTGCCGAGCCGGGGATGAGTATTGATAAGCCACTCGCGGTCCTGGTCATTTCGGAATCTATATTTTTATGTCCTGGCCTGTTGGTGTTTTCCAAAATAAAACCTATTTTTTATTGTATGCTGACCCAGACGGTGTCAAGGGGGACAGTCTGATCAAGAACGTGAACTAATATATCAGTGCGTTGCATCTTCTTCAATTTATCTTCAGCTAAAAAACGAACAAGGTTTCTGTCATTGCAGTCTGAGCTGATATGGGCCATGAAAAGATACCTGGTAGTTTCTGAGATTATTTCATCGAATGAATCGATAGCGTCCTGGTTGTTAAGGTGTCCGTGACGACCCAGTATCCGCCGCTTGAGATGAAGCGGGCGCTCGGCATCTCTCAGCATCTGGATATCGTGATTTGCTTCGAGTATGATGGCCTGGCAGCCCTGGAGCCTGACTTTCGCCAGTCGGCTCATATGTCCGAGATCGGTCGCGATGCCGGCTTTTGTCCCGTTCAGCGAAATCACGAAACCTACAGGCTGGATGGCATCGTGCTGAACGGCGAAAGGTTCGATCTTGAAGTCTTCTATCATGAACGACGTGCCTGGATCGAATATCGCTTTTTTTGAACCGGTTTTGTTGTTTTGTTGAAGGTATCGGAAAGTGTCATTGGTCATATATGCAGGCAGGTCCAGTGCGTCTGAGAGCACCCGGCAGCCTTTTATGTGGTCTTCGTGCTCATGCGTTATAAGAATCGCCTTTATTATTGACGGGTTTATTTTAAGGATTTCGAGCCGTGCGAGGATTTCTTTTCTGCTGAATCCGGCATCGACAAGTATGCCTGACGTTTCGCTGTGAACAAGTATTGAATTTCCCTGGCTTCCGCTGCCGAGTACCGATATTCCGAGTTTCATCTCTCTGATTTTCTCCAATTACTAAAGTCCACCACAATAACACAAATACGCGATTTTGTCGAATATATTGAGTTTTAATTTTCAAAAGGCGGAATTACTGACCAGCCGCCCGTCAAGCCCTTGCCGCGGCAGTCATCGGCAAAGCCTTTTTATCTACGTAAATTAAATCAAAGTTATAAACATAGTCGTTTTTTTATACCACTCCGTTCTTGGGGGTGCTAGTTTTTTTTGAGTTTAAGAGTTGACAAACAAAGAATATCAATGTATTATACCAGATATAAACTTGGATTCGTAAAGGAATGTTATGATTGCGAGAGTAATGCGGGTCAAGGATCTTGCGAAAATACTTAGAGATGAGATAGAATCCTCAAATCTGCCTGCGGATGCCCCTATTATGTCGGCACGGGAATTGGCAGGAAAGCATGGAACGTCAGCCTTGACCGCAAACCGCGCCCTCTGCGTTCTTGTCGAAGAAGGATTGCTGTACCGCGTCCGCGGCAGCGGCAGTTTTGTTTCCGGCAACGAAGTAAAAACGCATAAAAGACTGAGAATCGGGATAGCATTTCCCATACCGGAGGGGGACAGAGAAAGTCTGGAAGTGGCGTTTGAAGTCTACCCCAAAAAAATTTCAGAAAAGCTTCACTTTCTAGGGCATGAAACCATTAATCTTTCATATTACGACATGCAGGACCATAAGTATGTAAGAGAATATGTAAGCAAGCTGGACGGCCTTATCGTATCCCATGGCTGCATTGACGGCAAGACGTTTCCTCTCCTTGAAAAGGCTAATTCCAATATCGTGGCGGTGCAGAATGAAGAAGTTTCACATTATTCATGTCACCAGGTCGTTCCGGATCTGCGGACAGGGTTCAGGGATGCATTATTGCATTTGATGGAAAGAGACTGCGCGAAAATCTACATAGCATCCTGCAATCCCGAAGGACATCACAAATATCGGATCAAGGTTATCTATAAAATAGCCGAGGAGATTGGGATTCCCGCAGAGAAGATCGAACTTATAGCATCAAAACGTCCGCTGGGGGACCTTGGGCGGATGAGCGGGCAGAAAATGGGAAGGGAATTGATAGGTAAATCAAGGCCTCTTTCCATTTTTTCATTGAGCGATTTCACTTCTTTCGGAATTATAGACGTGGTATTGGCGAACAAGCTTAAGCTGGGTGTTGATATTTCTCTTGTCAGTTTTGACGATCTCGAAGGATTTGGGCTTTTGCCATTTGAAAAGCCTATCGTGTCGTCAATAACCAATCCTAAAGACAAAATTACTTCTGAGGCCATAAAAATCATGCTGTCAAGTATTGATAGAAATGACGGTCTTGCACATATAGTGCGGGTGCCTACGACGTTTATTCCGAGAAAATCATCGACAGGAAAGGACTGAGAAATGAGAAAAAAAAACAGAGAACAGTTTACACTTATCGAACTGCTTTTTGTGATTGCCATTATTGCGATTTTGGCGTCAATGCTTCTACCGGCACTGGGAAAAGCCCGCGCAAGCGCAAGAACGATGGTATGCCTTAATAAATTGAAACAAACAGGCCTGGGAGTTAATTTCTATTTGCAGGACAAAAACGGCTTTTTCTTTCCGCGGTCAATAGACGCTGCCGGGCACGTCTGGTACCAGGCCATAGATGGAGCGTTTGCGAAGGATTATCTCGGGATTCTATGGGCCCCTGGCGACTGCTGGAAAAATACCCTCCTGGATTGCCCGTCTAAAAACAAAGGCCATGCCGGATATTCAGTAGATTACACTTACAATCAGACTCTGGGTATCTACACGAACCTTTGGCGCGGTAAAGTTCAGAGCATAAAAAAGCCATCAAGGACAGTGGTTTTTGGTGAAATAAATGATTATGAAAGCGGCTTGTCGTGCGCATACTACTTCGGTAGATGGACGGCTAATGACCCTGGCGATACCGCAATCGATTGGACAACTCACAGCAGGGGTTCAAATATACTCTTTGTGGACGGGCATGTCGCAAGAGTCAGCGGCGAAAATCGCCTCAATCCCGAAGAGATAATCTATGATCCAAGGCAGGAATAAAATAAGGTAATTAAAATGAAGATTCTGAAAAAACTCTCAGTTTCCGCGTTTTTCCTTCTGGCAATCGCCTTAAACGCAAACATTATAAAAAACAGCGACTTCGACGGGAAGCTTTTTCCTGAATACAGAAGGTCCGGGAATCTTCAAAACAATAACTTCTCCATATTTACCGAAGACCTGACATGGAACAAGTGCGGCAAGCTGGAACTAATCCGCTATGACGAAGACAAGGACGGTCTGAAATCATACAGTGCAGGTATAATAATAGGAGGCGATGAAAATCTCGCGGGATTTTCCGTTACGCCCGGCGAAACTTATAAGTTTTCCATGGAGCTTAAAGGGACAGTGAAAGGCGCTTTCGTGGCCCTGATGTACTGGACCGGCGAATGCCGCTACTATGATGACCGGAAAAAGGGTGAGACCTCCGTGGAAAAAGTCAAAATACAAAAGGACTGGACAAAATACAAGGGAACTTTCAAAATACCAAAAGACGCAAAACGCGCCGCCCTCTACGCTTCAGTCTGGGGCAGCGAAAAGCACAAGCACATGCCCGACATGCCCGGAGAGTATCTGCTGGTAGATAACATCGAAATAGAAAAATCCGTGACAAATCTGCGTCTCCTCAATCATGGCTCGGAATCCGAAAGCACAGCGATGGAAACAAAGAAGGCCCTGATTCTGAAACTGAATTCAGAAGAGCCCGTAATTGATGGAAAGCTTGACGATTTGCAATGGGAAAACACTCCTGAAATATCAGGCTTTTGTTTCTATAAGGACGAAAGTCCAGCGAAAAACCAGACCACCGCGAAGATCCTGGCGGGGAAAGAATCTCTCTACATTGGCATTAAATGCGATGAGCCGGCAATTGATAAATTAAAATCCTCCTACTCCGGAAATGGCGGGAAAGAAATATGGAGCAATGATGAAATCGAAATTTTCTTTGACTCCCGTTCGAAAGACCGCGTTCTCAATCAGTTTGTAGTAGGAGCGGGCGGGGGCCGCTGGATGGGCTGGGGCGAACAAGCCGTACAGCCTGGTGCCGCTTCTTATGATAAATGGGAGGCCAAGACGGAAAAAGGAAAAGGTTTCTGGACCGCTGAAATAAAAATTCCTTATACAACTCTGGCTTGGGAAAAAGCTCCAGAGAATGGAACCACGACAGCTTTCAATATTTCCCGTCAGAGACTCGCCCAGGAAAAGGAACTTTCCTGCTGGAGCCCGGTTAGGGGTAATTTTCATGAAAAAGACCGCTACGGGGTATTGGCTTTTGGAACACTAAATAAAGACATTCTAAAACAAATAGAAAATATCAGGAGCAAGCTCTTAGAGATAAAAAAGGAGTCCCCCGAAAAAGCTGGAATAGTAGCGTCCCTGAATAAATTGACTGAATCCTTGAAGAAAGAGTTAACTACTGAAGAATGGCAGGACGCACGGGGAAATTTGATAACGGCAGAACGGGAGATTTTCTTCCTTAAATTCAAGGACATGAATTATGCGGTCACGTCAGTGACTCCATGCGACACTGATTTCAGCCTTCCTCTTGTTCCTGAAAATATCCAGGTAAACGACAAGAAAATCGAATGCAAGTCCGCAATTAATGAATTTAAATCCTCGGCAATACTCGTTACAAACCTGACAAACGAAACTCAGGACTATCGGGTATTATTGTGCGCTGAAGAAAATAACGGCATTGAAGTGTTCGGACTAAAAGGCATAAATGGAGCTTTTCCCGACGGCAAAATAGAAATGCGACAGGCCGTGAGAGTAAAGGACGGCGATGGGAAATCGCACCAGCAACGCTTTGACCCATTGGTGCTGATGAACCAGGCCTTTACCATAACTGTGCCGCCGAAAGATTCAGGGCTTGTCTGGCTGACATTTGACTGCCGCGATGTCAAGCCTGATTTGTATAAAGGTTTCATCCGGGTAATCCCATTGAATGAGGCAGCAAAATTCGAATTGACAAAAAAAGGTTGGGAATATTTCGGGACAATGCGGGACATTCCGTTTGAGCTGGAATTGTGGCCCATTGAACTGTCCCGAAAACCGGCGATTCCTTTATGGCTTATGAAGGCTGCGGCAAATGAAAAATTCTTTAGAGACATGATCGAACATGACAACAGGATATTCCAGTTATCCCCATATCTTTTTAAAACGGATTTTGATGAGAATGGATTTGCCGTGGGAAAATTCGATGAGACTATTTCCGGAATTGTCAAGAACCACCTCGAATGGGCAAAGAAATATAAGGTTGACATTCAATTCCTTCTGGGCTTCAGCGCATATAACATTTTTCAAAACCATGTACTTAAAAATAAGTTTAAATATGGAACGGAAGAATGGAAAAACGCTTGGAAAAGCTGGATAAAAGAAATAGACAAGTTCTTTAAAGAACATGGAGTAGGGGCTAAGGATTATTACGTCGAAGTATGGGATGAACCGCATGTGCCGGACGCGGAAAAAGTTATCGAAACCTGCCGATTAGCCAAGGAAGCCTCTCCCGAAACCCAGTTTCAAATAACTTTTGGGGCAAGCAAGCATAGCAGTGAAAACATGAAAAAAATGCTTCCGTTTGTCGATGTGTGGTGCCTTTGGGGCGCCTATTATGACGACCCTGACTTTAAGCCGTTTCTTGAGATTTTGAAGAGTGAAAAAAAGGAAGTCTGGATGTATTTCTGCAATACAAATATCAGGGCGTCCTTATACCGCTATTACCGCGTGCACGCATGGAGAGGACTTTGTAATAAAAATCCGAAGCTTGGATTGTTTACCTACCTGAACGGCCCCGGCGGCCATTACGGGAGGGCTTCATGGAAAACATGTGCCGAGGGGGCATTGATCTACAATTCATTGAATGAACCGGTTACTTCAATCAGATACGAATGCCTAAGAGAAGGTTTTGAAGATCTTAAATATATGAAAAAACTGGAGGAGATGCTTTCCCTTGGCAAAACAAAAGGAGTTGATTCAGGCCTCACGGCTGAAGTCGAGAAATTCCTTGACAAGACTCCTTTCGATGTGGTTGTCAAGCAGCCGCATAATACAAAGGCTGCCTCGGATGCGAGAGCAAGGGCGGCTGAGCTTATAATAAAATTACAGAAAGCTATTACCGGTAATTGACTAATTTTGCTTCAATTACTTCCTTCGGTATTATGGATGTGGCGTTTGCAAACAATCTCAGGCTAGGCGAAGATATGGTGCTTATAAGTTTTGACGATCCGAAAAGCAAGGGGCTTCTGACTTTTGGCGACCATAGTATTAACGAAAAACTGTGAAATTTGAGATTTTTTTGTTTGATTTTTCGCGATATCAGGCTATCTTTACAACTCCGATTGTTAAAAACATAACATCTTTCATCCATTTAAAGACCATAAAAAATAAAACGAAAGGGTACTAAAAATGGCAATCAAGATCGGTATCAACGGTTTTGGGCGTATCGGCCGTCTGGTTTTCAGAGCGGCACAACAGCGCAGCGATGTCGAAGTAGTCGCAATCAATGACCTCATGGAAGTTGACTATATTGCGTATCAGCTCAAATATGACTCCGTACATGGCGCCTTCAAAGGCACAGTTGCCGTAGAAAACGGTCAGCTTATCGTAGACGGCAAAAAAATCCGCGTAACAGCCGAAAAAGATCCCGCACAGCTCAAATGGGGCGAAATCGGAGCTGATTTCGTTGTTGAATCAACAGGTCTTTTCCTTTCCAAGGACAAAGCCGAAGGCCACCTCAAGGCCGGCGCAAAGAAAGTTGTAATGTCCGCTCCTTCCAAGGACGATACACCGATGTTCGTTATGGGCGTGAACCACAAGGAACTCACAAAAGACATGAACATCGTCTCTAACGCATCATGCACAACAAACTGCCTCGCTCCCATAGCGAAGGTGCTCAACGATAACTTCGGCATCCTCGAAGGTCTTATGACAACCGTTCATGCCACGACCGCCACACAGAAAACTGTTGACGCTCCGTCCAACAAGGACTGGAGAGGCGGCCGTTCAGCACTCACAAACATCATCCCCTCATCCACCGGCGCCGCAAAGGCTGTCGGCAAGGTCATCAAGTCGCTCAACGGCAAGCTCACAGGCATGGCGTTCCGCGTACCGACAGCCGACGTATCGGTTGTTGACCTTACTTGCAGACTCGTAAAGGGCGCGACCTATGATCAGGTCAAGGCCGCAATGAAGGCCGCTAGCGAAGGCGAACTCAAAGGCATCCTCGGTTACACCGACGAAGAAGTCGTTTCTCAGGATTTCGTAGGCGACGCTAGAACATCGATTTTCGATGCGAAGGCCGGTATCGCCCTTAACGACAATTTCGTGAAAGTCGTTTCCTGGTATGACAACGAGTGGGGCTATTCCAACAAGGTCGTTGACCTTATCCGCCACATGGCCACTCTCTAATATCAGTCCGCGCAAGCTGATTGAAAATAACAACCCGGTCGAGACCAGTCATACTGTTCTCCCCGGGTTTTTTATCAAATAACGAAAATTAAACAGAGGTTGAAAATGAGCTATAACAAAAAGACCGTGCGCGATATAGATCTCAAAGGAAAAAGAGTCGTTATGAGAGTTGACTTCAACTGCCCTGTCAAAGGCGGAAAAGTTACCGACGACACACGCATCACCGCCGCGCTCCCAACAATCAAATATATCCTCGAAAAAGGTGCATCTCTTGTGCTCCTCAGCCACCTCGGCAGACCCGACGGCAGTCCCAATCCCGAATTCAGCCTCAAGCCTTGTGCGGACAGACTCAGCGAGCTTCTCGGCAAGAACGTCAACATGGCCCCGGACTGCATCGGCGAAAGCATTGTTGCGATGGCGAATGCACTCAAGCCCGGCGACCTTATGATCTGCGAAAACACCCGCTTCCACAAGGCCGAAGACATCAAGCCCAAAACCGACGAAGCCAAGCAGATGCTCAAAGACTTCGCGAAAGAACTCGCTAAGCTCGGCAATGTATATGTCAACGACGCGTTCGGCACCGCGCACCGCGCACATGCCTCGACCGCCGTCATCACCGAATTCATGAAGCCCAATCCCTGTGTTGCCGGTTTCCTTATGGAAAAAGAAATACAGTACCTCGGACAGGCAGTCGCCAATCCTGAAAAGCCTTTTGTTGCAATCATCGGCGGCGCAAAAGTCTCCGGCAAACTCGAAGTCCTTATCTCCCTCATGGAAAAGGTCAATACCATTCTCATCGGCGGTGGAATGGCTTATACGTTCCTCAAGGCGCTCGGCCACAATATCGGCAACTCGCTCGTTGAAAATGATCTCATCGATACCGCGAAAGAAACCCTCGAAAAAGCCAAGTCCAAAGGCGTCAAGTTCATGCTTCCGACCGACAACGTCGCGGCCGACAAGTTTGACAACGCAGCAGCGACCAAAGTCGTTGGACAGGATATAGAGGACGGCTGGATGGCTCTCGATATCGGCCCTGTAACAATCAAGGCATATGCCGCTGAAATAGCTGGCGCTAAAACGGTTGTATGGAACGGCCCGATGGGCTGCTTCGAAATGCCGAACTTCGCCGCAGGCACAACAGGTATATGCAAAGCCGTAGCCGACAGTTCCGCAGTGAGCATTATCGGCGGCGGTGATTCCGTAGCCGCAGTAAACCAGAGCGGGCTTGCCGACAAGATGACGCACATCTCCACCGGCGGCGGCGCTTCACTCGAATTTCTCGAAGGAAAAACCCTCCCGGGCGTAGTCGCGCTTGATGACGCTTCAGGATGCGGATGCTCCTGCTGCAAGCACTGAAAAACAAAAATCTGGAGAAAAATAATGTCAAGAAAAGTTATTATCGCTGGCAACTGGAAAATGAACAAGACTGCTTCTCAGGGCAAGGCCCTCGTCGAAGAACTTAAAGCTAAAGTCGCCGGAATCAGCAATGCCGACATCGTCGTATGCCCGCCCTTTACAACGCTCTGCGCGGTTGTTGAAGCCGCGAAGGGGTCGAATGTCAAGGTCGGCTCCCAGAACATCCACTGGGCCGAATCCGGCGCATTTACAGGCGAAATCTCAGGAGCCATGCTTAAAGAAGCGGGCGTTGAATACGTGATCATCGGTCACAGCGAAAGGCGTCAGTATTTCGGCGAAACCGACGAGACCGTGAACAAGCGTCTCAAGGCAACTCTCGCTGCGGGACTGAAACCCATTGTCTGCATCGGTGAGACCCTCGAAGAGCGCGAAGGCAACAAGACTGAAACGGTTCTCGATACCCAGATAAAAGGCGGATTTGCGGGTATTGCCGCGTCCGATATGAAGAACATGATCATTGCCTACGAACCCGTATGGGCGATCGGCACGGGCAAAACTGCCACTCCCGCAATGGCGCAGGAAACACATGCGTACATCAGGAAGGTAGTCGCAAGCCTTTACGATATCGAGACTGCTGAAGCTGTAAGGATTCAGTACGGCGGAAGCATGAAGGCCGACAATTCTGCCGAGCTTACTGCTCAGAAAGATATCGACGGCGGACTCATCGGCGGCGCGAGCCTCAAGGCCGACGACTTCACAAATCTCATAAAGAACGCTATCGCCTGATTCTGTCTGATAAATTAAAACGCGGCTTCCCGGATAAACCTTCGGAAAGCCGCGTTCTTTATTTAATATCCTTTTTACTCTTTGAAAAAATCGTTTCCTGATTTTTCGAAGATACTGGCCTGGGCTGAAACCCTTTTCTTAAATGATTTGAAATCAAGCTGTTTTTTGTCAGACCAAACTGTTTCAGCAAATGCCCACATACGCGGGAAGGTTCGTGAAAAGACTTCGTTTTCCGGAATATCTTCCGTCCATATGCAGGCCTCCGAACCGATGACAAGCTTCTGCTGTTTTGCAGAAAGCCCGGACGAGACAGGATCGAAAGAATAGGTTTTTTCTACAGGCAGCTGCAGCATCCACCATGCCTTATGTTCTTTGCCGCTCTGCGGATAATCGAAATCGACTTCCAGATCATCCCCAACATCCACTGAAACCATGTCGTCGATTCTATGTTCGGATATATCCTTGCCAGCTCGTCCAGCGGTAGACTGCTGTCCCATTGATTTTGATTTGTTGAGTACTTCAGTATTTTGCAAATTTCCGTCAGCTGACTGAGAAGCTCTTCCGCTATCGGCATTATTCCCCAACACGCTTCCAGAACCACTGGTCTGTCGTGCAGTTCCATTGCCTGATCTATCAGATTGAACGCTTGAGCCAGGTTCGACAATATTCGTTCCTGTTCGGGTTTCGTCTGTCGCTTGTTCACCGCTCCAGTATCTGCCGTCTTTGTTCTTGTGTTGTCATTGGATTGTTTCCCCTCTTGTCCCATTATCTTTATACTCTGTTTCTTCCTTTTTGTCAATAAGAGTTAGTGCTTCCTGTTCCTTCTCCTGCGATATAATCCAAGTCAGTGATAACAATATTTTCTACCCTCAAGCCACGCTCAAGCGAGGATAAGAAAAACTTAGGTGTGTTATAGGGTTGTTATTCCGAATTTCACGCAGTAAAACAAGGTATCACAAGGATTTTTGTGTTCTTGACAAAGAGGCTTTAAAACAGTAATTTTTGAGGCTAAAATGCTCAGTGGTGCGCGAGAGGGGACTTGAACCCCTACCCCGAAGGACCAGATCCTAAGTCTGGCGCGTCTGCCAATTCCGCCACCCGCGCTGGAACACAATATCATTTATGAGGCCAGAGAATTTACTTCATTATCGCATCATTTCAACCGAAAAGGTCTGGAATGAAACCCTCGGGTGCAGTTTTTTTTGATTCCTGAACAGGTGTTTTTTTCATAACATCAAATGGAAGAGCATTCATGAGGTTTTCAACTTCACGGTATATGCTTTTGAGTTCAAGTTCAGCGCAAAGGGCAAGGATTTTCTGCCAGTCGGGGGTTTTTCGTTCGAGGATGGAAAGAGCTTTCCATGAATTGTCGGGAAGTTCTGTCTTAAGAGTAATAAGTGCGAGATTTTTTTTCAGGATATCGGCACACGGCAAGATTTTCTCCCGGAGTTTCTGGTTGTCGAGCTTTGTAATATTTTGAAGGAGGTTTGAAAGCGAGCCGAACTCGGCGATGAGTTTTGCGGCGGTCTTGGGGCCTACTCCGGGGACGCCGGGAATATTGTCTGAGCTGTCGCCGGTAAGCGCGAGAAGGTCTGGTATTTGGTCAGGGAAGACGCCGTAGCGTTCCATGACTTCATTCGCGCCACGGACTGCAAGTCCGCCGTCTTTTTTATCAGGGACGAGCATTTTTACTCTGTCGTCAATGACTTGTGCTATATCCTTGTCGCCGCTTACGATAAGCACGGGATATTCGGTAAAAAAGCCTGCGATTCCGGCGAGGAGGTCATCAGATTCATAATCTTCCTTAGAAAGCGATGGCCAGCCAAAGTATTCCACAAGGCGGTGGATAAAAGGAATCTGGTTTCTAAGTTCGTCGGGCATTGGCGGGCGGTTTGCCTTGTATTCGGGAAGTATATCGAGTCGGAAGGCGGGTTTGCCGACGTCGAACGTAAAGGCGCCGTAGTGGATGGGATAATCGCGGTTGAGGCGAATGAGGAATTTTGCCAGGGCGAATACTGCGTTGACTGGAAGGCCTTTGGAATTGGAAAGATTTCTTATCGCAAAAAAACCGCGGTATATTTGAGCGTACGCGTCCACAAGAATTATATTTTGGCTATTCATGGAATTCCTTTGTTGTATATTTTTTCAGGCCAGGCAATGAGGCGGAATTGTAACTATAAAGGTACTGCCCTTGCCGCTTTTGCTGTCAACAGAGAGATTGCCGCCGTGGAGTTCCACAAGGCGTTTGGCAATAACGAGGCCGATTCCGGCTCCGTCAAAGGCCTTTTCCCTGAATGACGAAAGCTGACGGAAGGGTTGAAATAGAATTCCCATCTCCTCGGGGGAAATACCTATTCCCACGTCGGAAACCTTTAGTACAAGTTCGCCGCCGTTATTAATGGATGCGTTTATGGTGACTGTTCCACCGCCGGGCATGAATTTGACGGCGTTTGAAAGCAAGTTTGCCATTATCTTTCTGAGCATTGAGGCATCAAGGGGAAAATGAGAGAGGCCTTCCGCAATCTCGCTTGAAAACTGTATTTTTCCCTTATCCGAATTTTTCCGGGCATCGGCTATTGACGAAGCTATTTCGGATGGTATGTTGGTGTTGGAAATATCAGGGGAAACATCGCTGCTTTCCAGTCTTGAGTACTCCAGGATATGGTCAATCATAGTAAGGAGTTTCTTTCCGCTGTCATAGACGTAGTCAATCATTATCTTCTGATTGCCGGATAGTTTTTCTCCCAGGAGGTCCGAGAACCCTATTATGGAGTTCAGCGGGGTTTTGAACTCGTGGGACATATTTGCGATGAATTCGCTTTTGGCGCGGCTTCCCGCCTCTGCTGAATCCCTTGCAAGTTCCAGTTCGGCCGTCCTCATTTTTACAGCTATTTCGAGTTCCTGAAAATATTGTTTTCTACTTTTCAGAAACTCTGATCTTTCGATACTGCGTTCGATGCGATACTGCAAATCGACCATGCTTGGGACAGGCTTTATTATATAGTCCCAGGCACCGTTTCTGATGGCCTTTATGGAATCTTCGATAATACCGGTTCCGGATATGGCGATAACAGGGGTATCGGGGGTCTCTGTGGAAACTGTTTTTATCACATCGCTTCCACTCATTCCGGGCATCATAAGGTCACAGAGTACGAGATCTGGATGCTTTTCGCGAAAAATGGCGAGGCCTTCAATACCATTTTCGGCCTCCAGTATAATATAACCGGAATCCTCAAAATAGGCTTTGAGTCCCCGCCGCAGGGCAGGCTCATCGTCGATAACCAGTATCAGCTTTTTAGTATTCATAAGGAACTAAACCCCGAGATTTTTTTTAATTGCATTGATTATTTTTATTGCGGGGGTCGGCTTGTAAAACACTTGGTTACGGCAAATGCCGACGGCCTCAAGTTCAGGGGTTAACGAAAATTCGGTGGAGCCGGTATATATGACGAATTTAACGCCTGGCATTGTTCTGGCAATTTCCAGAATAAGCTCGGACCCGCTTTTTCCCGGGAGGCGTATATCTACAACAGCCGCCTTTATATCTTTATTTTTCTCGAACATGAGCAAAGCCTCTTCCGCGCTTTCCGCGAGCAATATCTCAAACCCCTCATCCTCCAGAAATGAACTAAGTCCATTTCTGATGATTTCTTCATCATCAACAATAATTATTTTCATGGAAACCATGTTAATCTCCCCGTACCCTCGGTCTACTATAACCTGTCGGAGAATACATTTCCAGAAAAAAGAATCGGCGGCTGGATAATTCAGTGCGGTCGGCAACGCCGGGATTCACGGATATGGCGCTGGACTCTACCCTGTTCTGTTAGCGGGAAAGAACTACAAAATAACGAGAATCGCCGTCCTCGATATGGAGGAGTATTCTTTCTGGGGATAAACGTAGCGCGTCAATGACATCCTTGAACGATGAGACGCGCGTTTTATTTACAGAGTCAAGCCGCATGCCTGGGATGATATTTGAAAACGATGCTGCGGAGCCATGTTCTATCTCTTTTATGTACAAGCCATTATTGTCGAGGGCTATCACAATCCCGAAATCGGCAAGCTTTAGAACGTCTTGTTCTGCACGAGACGATGGTTGAGGCGGATTGGCGGCTGATTTTTTTTTCTCCAGGTAGCGGTCTATCAGGCTTTTTACGGCGCTCGCGGGGGCGGCGGTGGAAAAAGGTTGGCCTGCCAGCTCAGAAAAGGCATTGCCGGACGAGCCACTGATAACGCCGACAAGTTTTCCTCGTATATTTATAAGCGGACCGCCGCAACCTTCAATGCCGCTGAAGGCATCGGTATAGATTATTCCGGAGGGCTGGATCACGCGACTGACTACGCCGAAAGAAACTCCGGCACCTTGTTCCGCAGATGAGCAGAGCGTTATAACGAATTGACCCGGGAAAACTTTTACTGAATCGGAAAGCTCAAGGAATGGAAATTTTTTTCTTACCTGAATCTTCAAAAGTGCGATACGATTCACCGGATCAATGGCTTCCACTGATGAAGGGTACTCCTCCCCATTCTGCGTGTGAAGAACCGGTGCAGAGCTTCCGGAAGCGGCTCTTATACTTGTAACAACAAGCCCATCATCACTTACGATAAATCCGGTAAAGGAAAAAAAATGGCTCAGAGGGCCGGAACTCATAAGTTCAGAGAAATGAGTGGATATGAAGTCCTCAAAAACAGCAGGTGCCCCGTGTGTTCCGCCCATGATATAGCGCGGGCACGACGACTTCACCGCCAGAATGGCTGGCGCTGTCTTACCGGCAAGACTTATGACCGCCTCTTCGAGTCCTGTCAGGCTGTCGGGCTGGGAAACTCCCGCAAGCAAGGGAGACAAGACAAAAAAGAAAATCAGAATTTTGAATAAAAATAATCTCAATTTTCCATATTCCTATAAAATCCACACGTTGATAAGGACAGCTTAAAATATATTATGTTCCCTTATTTGTAAAAGCTTCTTTGATTAAAATATTAAGAATGAGACATATTGTCTCTGCAAAAAACACGTAAACTGGGACAAGAAGGATAATTGAAGGGGGAGGATATCCAAGCTTAAGTCATTTTATATAAAGATATTAAGTAGAAAGTATCCAGGAATGGCACCCTAAATGCTATCAAAAAACAAGATTTGGAAACTTCGAAAGGGAAAATCTTATGGAAATGGAAAAACTCACGGTGAAGTCAAGGGAAGCACTGACGTCCGCCCATAATATAGCCATCGAACATGGACATCAGGAAATTGTGCCGGCACACTTGTTCAAGGCATTGCTGGAACAACAGGACGGCCTAGTGCCCGCACTTCTCAAGAACCTTGATGTGCAATTGAAGGATATTTCCAGAGAAACAGACACGCTGCTCCGCGCAATACCCTCTGTAAAAGGGCCCGGCGCGCAACAGACTTATACGTCACGCGATTTCAGTGAAATCCTCATCGACGCCTGCAAGACCGCCGAAAAGATGAAGGATGAATATATTAGCGTGGAGCATCTCTTCCTTGCAATTGTCAATTCCACAGGAAAATGCGCAGAGCTGCTGAAAAGATCAGGAATAACTTATGAGAAAACCCTTAATGCCCTAAAAAATATAAGAGGCAATCAGCGCGTAAGTTCTGAAGATCCTGAGGCTACATTCCAGGCTCTGGAAAAATATTCGAGAGACCTCACAGCTCTCGCCGCTAAAGATAAACTCGATCCCGTTATCGGGCGCGACGAGGAAATACGCCGCGTTATTCAGATACTCTCACGGAGAACAAAAAATAACCCAGTCCTTATCGGCGAACCAGGAGTCGGCAAAACAGCCATTGCCGAGGGGCTCGCGATAAGAATCGTTCGCGGCGACGTACCGGAGGGGCTCAAAAACAGAAGACTCGCGTCTTTGGATATGGGCGCTCTCATCGCGGGGGCAAAATTCCGCGGCGAATTTGAAGAGCGTCTCAAAGCAGTACTGAAGGAAGTAACCTCCTCGAATGGCGAAGTGATTCTCTTTATCGACGAGCTTCACACTGTTGTTGGCACAGGCGCGGCAGAAGGCGCGATGGATGCCGGAAATATCCTTAAACCCATGTTGGCAAGGGGCGAACTTCACTGCATCGGAGCTACGACACTTGACGAATATAGAAAGTATATAGAAAAAGACGCCGCGCTCGAAAGACGCTTCCAGTCGGTAATGGTCGGCCAGCCTTCCGTTGAAGACACCGTTTCCATACTCAGAGGGCTTAAGGAGAGGTACGAGGTACATCATGGCGTCAAGATAAAGGATTCCGCGCTCATTGCGGCCGCGACACTTTCAGATAAATATATTTCTGACCGATTCCTGCCGGACAAGGCAATCGACCTTGTCGATGAATCTGCGGCCAAGCTCCGTACGGAAATAGACAGCTGCC
This sequence comes from Lentisphaerae bacterium GWF2_45_14, assembly GCA_001804785.1. GTDB lineage: Bacteria > Verrucomicrobiota > Lentisphaeria > Victivallales > GWF2-45-14 > GWF2-45-14. The sequence continues at coordinate 36,916 of MHBG01000100.1, read as the reverse complement.
CCGTGGAAATCGACGAAATCGAACGCAAGGCCATGCGCCTTGAAATCGAAATAACCGGACTCAAAAAGGAAAAGGACGAGTCCTCTATTCAGAGACGGACAGAGCTTGAGGCCGAACTCGCCGAGCTGAAAAGCCAGTCAACACGACTGCGTACAAGCTGGGAGGCTGAAAAGACTTCCATTTCGCAGATGCGTTCATTGATGGAGGCTCTGGAAATCGCAAAACAAAACCTCGACAAGGCAGAACGGGATTTCGATCTCAACCGTGCCGCCGAACTCAAACACGGGACCATCCCGGGGATTGAAAAGCAAATCAAGATTCTCAACCTCAAGATGAAAGATTCTTCAGGCACGCGGCTTCTGAAAGAGGAAGTCGATGAAGAGGACATCGCATCAATCGTCAGCCGCTGGACGCATATTCCAGTAAACAAGCTTCTGCAGGGCGAGAAGGAAAAGCTTCTCAATCTCTCGGAAGAGCTCCACGAGAGGGTCGTGGGCCAATCGGAAGCGGTTGATTCTGTGGCCGATGCCGTCTTACGCGCACGCGCCGGACTCAAAGACCCCAAACGGCCCATCGCATCCTTTATTTTCATGGGCCCCACAGGCGTTGGAAAGACAGAACTTGCAAGAGCCCTGGCGGAAGCGCTTTTCGATGATGAACGCGCGATGATCAGAATTGACATGTCCGAATATATGGAAAAACACAGCGTCGCACGGCTTATAGGGGCACCTCCAGGATACATCGGCTACGATGAAGGAGGGCAGCTCACCGAGTCCGTCAGGCGCAAGCCCTACAGCGTCATACTCTTTGATGAAATAGAAAAGGCGCACCCCGACGTCTTCAATATATTTCTCCAGATACTCGACGACGGTGTCGTGACCGATTCGCACGGAAGGACTGTCAATTTCAAAAATACCATAATAATAATGACTTCCAATATCGGCAGCGATCATCTGCTCACCTGCAATGGCAATGTCGATTCGGTAAAGGGTCTGCTTCTCGAAGAACTCAGAAAATCGTTCCGTCCGGAATTTCTGAACAGGGTTGACGAGGTACTCATCTTCCACTCACTGACAAAGGAAGACCTTGTTGGAATAGTGGAAATACAAATCAGAGGTTTTGAAGAAAGGATGAAAGGACTTCTCGTATCTGTTGAGATAACTCCCAAGGCCCTTAAATACATCGCAGAAACGGGCTACGACCCTGTCTATGGGGCAAGGCCGCTCAAGCGAGTCATTGTGAAAGAAGTCGAGAATCCTGTCTCAAGGATGATGATTTCCGGCGACCTCAGGGAAGGAAGCCACCTCAAGATTGACGGGTGCAAAGAAGGTCTGAAATTAATAGCCTCCGAAAATTAGAGAGCGTAACGACTGCGTTTGTGATTTGCAATTATCTTTATCTCCATGCGGAGATTCTCCTATCTTGTTCTGGGGTAGGGTGATTAGGCTGAGAGTGTGACATGTTCCTTCCCGGTGAACGTAGATATATTCCGGGGTTTTACTTGAATAGTCGAAAGGAGGCTCTAACTTAGAATCCTCTACGGAAGAGGGGGTTAATATGGGGTTACAGTATTCGGCACTGAAAAATAGAACCTTTCCAGTCTTGCTTTTTGCCGTCTGTTCATGGGGCCTTTATTATACATCGACGGTTAATTACCTTCTTTTCCACTGTATTGTAGAGTTTTTCAGTATAGCTATCGCCCTGAGTTTTTTTCTCATAGCCTGGAATGTAAGGGAGGGGATAAGCAATTACAGTCTGGCATATCTGGGAATATCGTATTTTTTTGTTGCTATTTTAGGTTTGGCTCATACCCTTTCATATAAAGGGATGCATATATTTAACTATGATTATTATGCCAGTGAGCTTTGGATCGCGGCGCGCTATATGGAGAGCATTTCCCTCTTTGTGTTTTTTACTCTTTCTTCCAGTAAAAAACGTATTTCATATGAAACGATTTTGGGTATTTATTTTTGCGTCACCTGTCTGTTGCTGGCCTCAATTTATTATTGGAAGATATTTCCTGTTTGTTTTGTCGAGGGAAAAGGGCAGACGCATTTTAAAGTCTACAGTGAATATATAATATGCGCGATATTGATGCTGTCTTTATTTCCCTTGTTTCATAACCGTAAAATTTTTGACAAGACTATTTTCCGGCTTCTCTGTGGGGCGGTTCTTTTTTCTACGGTATCAGAGTTTTTCTTCAGTTTATACACGAATGTTTTCGGCTTCTCAAATTTCATTGGGCATATACTTAAGTTGTTCTCATATTGTCTCATTTATAAGGCCATTATCGAAAACGGACTGAGACAACCGTTCAATCTGATTTTCAAGGAACTTAAAGAAAAAGCAGAACTTCTGAATCTGACTCAGCAAATTGCTAAGATAGGAGGATGGGACTATGATTTGGCAATTGACAAAATGATTTGGACGGACGAAGTTTACAGGATTCGTGAAATTCCCCTGGAATATCAGGCAGACCTTGAGCAGGCTCTGAAATTCTACACCGAAAATTCCGCCCAGAAATTCAGAAAAACTTTTCAACG
>MHBG01000100.1:0-34354 GCA_001804785.1 Lentisphaerae bacterium GWF2_45_14 | reverse complement strand
TCAGATGATCTCGAATTGGAGATGATTACCGCTAAAAATAGAAAGATATGGGTGAGGGTTACTTTCGCGGCGCAGAGAGAGAATGGGAAAACTGTCAGAGTTTCTGGTATAATACAGGACATAACAGAACACAAAAACACAGAAGAACTCCGTAAAGATTTTGAACAAATTACACGACATGACCTGAAAACCCCTTTGAACTCTATCTTTATGGCCTCTCAACTGCTTGATGTTAAAAGATTATCTATGGAAGAAAATAAGAAGCTCGTTCAGATAATCCAGGATTCAGTTTGTAACCTTCTTGACATGGTAAATCTTTCTCTCAATCTTTTCAGCATAGAAGACGGCGCGTATAATCTTGTTGCCGTCCCGTTCGATTTTAAAGACCTTCTGGGAAAAGTCATCGATGATCATGCTCTTGCTAAAGAGTCTAAGAAAATTAACCTGCTGGTTACTGTAAATGGAAAACCTATTGATAGCGATACTGCTTTTCTTAATATAAGCGGAGAGGCAACCTTGATGTATTCAATGCTCTCCAACCTTTATAAAAATGCAATCGAGGCATCTCCTATTGGAGAAAAAGTCGAGATAAAAGTCGAAGAAAAGGGCGAAAAATATACCGTGGAGATTAAAAACAAAGGTACAGTGCCACCTGAACTGCGGGACAAATTTTTCAACAAATATGCGACTGCTGGGAAAAAGGGAGGCACCGGACTCGGTACCTACAGTGCCAGGCTTATTGCCGAACTTCATAAAGGCAGGATTACAATGACTTCATCTGATGAGCTTGGTACTTCAATTATAATAGAGCTTCTCAATGACAAGGAACACGGGATCAATACTCCTTGATCCAGAACATTAGCCATTCGTTGCTGTTTTGGGGATAAAGGATTTCGATGCTTCGTAAATATTTTACGTGAAAATCAGCAAACAACACGTTGGCGCCATTATTATGTCTTTCGATATCGACCAAGGCGTTGTTGCCGTTGTCGATATGCCATGCGCTTAAAGCATAGCTGTCGTTTGAGTCAATTATCATCCCCTTGCCTGAGGCTGTTTTAATCGAAGAAAGGCTCTCTCCGTCCAGATTGTTGTTCATTCCATAGCTCACGATGCCCCACAAAGGTTCTTGGTCTGAAGGACATCTGTATACAGGATTCCCTTCTATGGGGCCGGTGTATTCGACCATGGATCCGTACCAGTAGCCATGACCGGCGCCCGGGCCTGTCTGGTCGGGGATGCGTCCTTTATAGTCATTGGAGTACATGGAAATGCCATAGCCGAGCTGTTTCAGATTGCCCGCGCATTTTATTTTTTTAGCGGAATCTCTGGCCTGCTTGAGGGCAGGGAGGAGCATACTGGCAAGGATTGCGATTATGGTAATTACGACCAGCAGTTCTATTAATGTAAAAAGCTTGCGCCTTAAGGGCTTAAGTGTGACGGCAAAGCTCATGAGTGCGTTGTTTTTGACGTCTGTTTCAGCGCGTTGTTTTTCGTCAAACTCATAGTGTCGCATATGATTAGCTCCTGATAATTATCTTCTACTGATTCCAAATAAGTGTCCATACTTTTTTTATGCCTTCGACATGGCGTCCAAAAGCACATCCGAATAAACTCTGTTTCCGATACCCTGATGAGAATGTGAGTCGCTGCCTATTGTGAATTTAACACCACAGCTGTTGAATACATTCAGTATTCTGGCGTATTCATTTGTAACGACATCCGGATGAAGTTCAGGGAACCACCACCACTGGTCGTTCATGATTTCAAAAGACTTATTGCCTTCAATAAAATATCCGGCTATTTCCTCAAGAAAACTTTCTTTCAGCCAGTCAAAGGAGAAGTTCTTTATTAATCTTCCAAAGTTGAATGGATGCGCAATTATGTCAACGTGCCTGTTGGCGCAAAGATTTTTAAATGCCTTTGAAATATTTTTCATCAGATCTGTTTTGCATAGCGGCGCGTCGACGGCTATGCCTTTTGCTTTCCAGGCGAAATCAACCAGAACGAGCTCAAATTTTTCAATAGCCTTCGTAGGTATTGAAATTCCCCCGTCCGAGTCAAGAATAGTTCCTTCAACTCCCTTGAGCACTTTTACCTGGCCATAATGATCCGCCGCGTCATCTATTTCGCGGAAATATTCATCAACTGATTTTCCGTTCATGAATCGCTCGTCATACAAATGGTCTGTTATTGCTATCTCCTCCATTTTGTTCATTGCCGCCGTGCGGATCATCAATTCTATGCTGTCTTGACCGTCAGAATATGTGCTATGCATGTGAAGGTCACTTTTTCTTTTAAATCTTTCATCAAAATTCATCGCATATCCCGTCCTGGGTTATTTGTGTTTTAGCCTTCCCGTTGAGGCTCTTTTTATAAGTTCAGGTTCAAGGTATATTGTTTGGCCTTCTTGTTTGTCGAGCAAATATTTCACCGCTTTTCTCACGGCATGCCCGATATTAAAGTCTACGCTGGTGAGAGAAGGATAGAAAACACGGCTCATAGGGGCATTGTCAAAGCCGGCAATAGAGAAATCTTCAGGGATCTTAAAGCCCCTCTCCTGGAATGCTTTCATCGCTCCGAGTGCCCGGTGGTCATTATAAAAAACTATCGCGCTGAAGGGTTCTTTTCTTGCAAGTATCTTTTCCGCAAGCTCATAACCCCATTTTTCATAATCAGGATTAATGGTGGCTCGCGAGCTCTGAGGGATGATTATATCCTCCGCTGGAAGCTTGCTCCTTTTCATTACGTCTATGACAGCCTTGAAGCGCGGGTCAATACTGTTTTTATTGCCGACAGGGAAAGAGCCAGCGCATAAGATCTTTTCATGTCCGAGGCCGATAAGGTGTTCGGTGACTAAGCGGCCTGCTTTTTCCAAGTCAATAATTATATTATTCGTTGCGGGTGTATGAGCCGGCGATATATTTATGACAGGAATATCATTTCCCATGGCGTAATCAAGAACAAGCGAGCTTAAGGTAAATCCAATTATGCCATCCACGTTCTTTTCTTTAAACATTTTGATGTATTTTTTGCCTTCTCCGGCCGAACAGACGGAGCGTGATACGATCGTATTGATTCCGAAATTAAACAGTTCTTTTTCCAGCAGACTCACTAGAGATGAGAAAAAATCGTTGTTTATATTGGGAACAGATACGGCGACCGTATGAGATTTGACCCGTAATACTTTACGTGAGTTGTTCTCAAGAACAAAAGAACCTTTGCCGGGACGCCTGAATATCAGATTGTTAAGCTCAAGTTCATGCATTGCGACTTCACAGATCTTTCGGCTTACGTCAAACATTGCCGCGAGTGTGCGTTGAGTCGGTATTTTATTATTTGCTTTCAGCCTGCCCGAACTTATCTCAGTGCAGATATATTCCTTGATTTGATCCTTAAAGCTGTTTTTGCTTAAGTGATCTATCGACCCTTTTCCGGTGCTGACCGTCATTTTTTTTTGCATTTGTCAATCTGCTGTTTGTTGACTTATTGGCTTATTGGCTTATAATAATACACGAAGGTTCATTTGTCAAGGACCGGATGAATCGTTGATTTTACGTTTTAAGCATTTAAAGATTTGGAGATGAGAGTTTATTATGAAGATAACGACATTGGGGACAAGCCACGGAGATCATACATATTGCCGCTTTAACTCCTCGACGCTTCTGGAAACCGGCGATGGAATGTATCTGGTGGATGCCGGTGCCCCGGTCGAAGCTCTGCTTATTCGCGCCGCCAAGCGTTTCGAAAAGCTGAAGGCGGTTTTTATTTCTCATATGCACAATGATCATGTTGGAGGACTGCCCGGACTTATTAAGGCTTTTACCAAATATCCTGCCGAGAAACAGCACATGCAGATTTTCTTGCCGGAAGACGGCGCTGCGAAAGGCTTGGAGCTTTGGTGCAGGGCGCAGCATCTGACCTTTCCGTCTCTCCTCTGCGGAGTAAGCACCACGTATGAGGGTGAATTTTATTGTGATGAGATATTGCGCGTAAGTGCGGTACGTACCCGCCACATGATGAACGACCCTGAAAGATTTGCCAGTTATTCCTATGTTTTTGAAGCCGAGGGGAAGCGCGTGGTTCATACAGGAGACCTGTCTTCAAGCTTCGATGATTTTCCACAACTGGTCAAGAAGCAGCCTTGTGACATGTGTATTTGTGAGGCAACTCATTATAACCTGGAGGCGGCTGTAGAGGAACTTAAAAGTTTTCCGATAAGAAAGCTTGTTTTCAACCACATAGCAGACCGCTGGCACGGGGCCGGCGAGAATAACCTGAGGAAATTGATAAGCCGTCTGCCGTATCCATGTGAAATAGCTCATGACGGTGATGTATTCACCGTATAGAACAGTGAGCTCACCTGCATAAAATATCCCGCCGACCTTGAAATATCCGGACGCCGCAGGACGTGCCTGCACAGCCACGAAAAGGGAAAACGATGGCTGGTAAATATAAAGATTTTAACTTGACATCTTTGGCTAAGAATGTTAGTAGTAAAACTCAACCGAAAATAAAGGGGGGAACCGAAATGTCAAAGGAAAAACTGCAGGTATTCAAGTGTCATTGCTGCGATTTTGTGCTTGAAGTGACAAGCCCGATAGACTGCTGTGACGATCTTTCGTGCTGTGGGAAGCCGATGTTGCTTCTGGAGGAAAAAACCTCCGACGCCGGCAAGGAAAAGCATGTGCCGGTACTTTCACAGGGACAGGCAGGAGTTAAGGTTGCCGTAGGCTCTATTCCGCACCCGATGGAAAACGATCATTTTATAGAATGGATTGAAGTCATAAATGACTCTTATCAGAACCGCAGGTTCCTGAAGCCAGGAGAAAAACCCGAGGCGGAATTCTATGTTCCTATGCAGAGCGGACTTAAGGTGAGGACTTACTGTAACAAGCATGGACTCTGGAAAGCTTAAGAAAGGGACTTTTATCATGTTGAAAAAAAGACTGGAGAAAGCGATAAACGATCAGGTGAATTTTGAAATTTATTCATCGTACCTTTACCTTTCGATGTCGTCATGGTTCACGTCGAAGAACCTTGTCGGTTTTGCCACATGGATGAGGGTACAGGCTCAGGAGGAGCTCATACACGCGATGAAATTTTTCAATTACGTGAATGAGCGTGGCGGACGGGCGATACTAACGCAAATCAAGGGGCCGGATACAGAATGGAAGTCGCCGCTTGAAGCATTTGAAGATGCGTATAAGCACGAGCTGGTGGTCTCTTCAAAGATATGTAACATAGCCGATATCGCACTTGAAGAAAAAGAACACATGACACATAATATGATTCAGTGGTTTATCAACGAACAAGTAGAGGAAGAAGCCAGCGCCAAAGGTGTTGTCGATAAGCTCAAGCTGATAAAAGACAATCCCGGCGGGCTTTTCATGCTGGATACTGAACTCGGACAGCGTGTTTTCAACTCAGCGCTTTTGGCAGTAGCCGGTCTCGGCGGCCCAGGTGCGGGCGGCGCGCCCTAAGACAGCAAAGACAAGGAGCCGAAATGGGTTTGATTTTCAACGCAAGGGAAGTTTTCGAGATAGCCGAGCAAATTGAGCGCAACGGCGGTAAATTTTATCGTCATGCAGCTCAGACGGTAAAAGATGAAAAGGCAAAAAAATTTCTTCTCAAACTTGCCGAAATGGAAGATGTCCATGAGAGCTTTTTTTCCTTATTGAAGGAAAAGTTTTCTCCTACTGAAGAAGTTGCGGGACTTCCTGATAGTGAAAATCAGGCCCTGGCCTATCTCCAGGCGATGGCAGAGGGAAAGGTTTTCGGCAATGTCGAAGATATTACCTCCAAAATAGCTCCCGGCAGCAGTTTCGTCGATATAATAAATACGGCAATAGGGTTTGAGAAAGATACGATAGTATTTTTCGCGGCAATAAAAGACCTTGTTCCGCAGGACCTGGGCAAGAATAACATAGATTCGCTGATTCGGGAAGAAGTCTCGCACATCGCGATACTTCTTGGCGAAAAGGCGAAGATTTGATGGTAAAGGAAGTCTCCGAAATGGAAAGTTTTCTACAAGCTGTCAAAGTTACGGAAAAAGTTTACTGGGTTGGCGCAATAGACTGGGCCATCAAGGACTTCCATGGTTATTCCACCGAGAGGGGTACCACATACAACGCATTCCTCATACTCAGCGACAAAATAACGCTTGTTGATACAGTCAAGGCCCCGTTTATAGATGAAATGTTTGCCCGGATAAGTTCCATCATTGATCCGTCAAAAATCGATTATATAATTTCAAACCATTCCGAGCCGGACCATTCCGGAGCACTTCCTGAAACAATCAGAAGAGTTAAGCCGCAAAAGATTTTCGCCTCGCTGATGGGCGAAAAAAACCTGAAAGCGCACTATTCTATCGATCAGGAAATAACGCCGGTCAAAACGGGCGACAGTGTGAGCCTCGGAAATATGACGGTTGACTTTATTGAGACGCGCATGCTTCACTGGCCCGACAGCATGTTTTCATATCTCAGGGAAGAAAAAGTCCTTTTTTCACAAGACGCGTTCGGGATGCACCTCGCGTCAGACCGGCTTTTTGCCGACGAGATCGAACATGAGGTCCTGTATTGGGAGGCAGAAAAATATTTTGCCAATATCCTGATGCCCTATTCGCAGCAAGTGCAGAAGCTCGCCGCCGATCTTCCCGGTTTCAACCTTGACATCAAGACCCTCGCTCCGGACCATGGACCGTTGTGGCGGAAAAACATTTCTGAAATCATCGGATGGTATGTGGACTGGTCCGCACAAAAACCGGAGAATTTTGCAATCGTAGTATATGACACCATGTGGCAGTCGACCGCGTTGATGGCGCGTTCGATAGCCGACGGAATAAAGAATTCCGGCTCAAGGGTAGAGCTGATTCCGCTCTCCGCCAAGGACCGCAGTTATGTTGCTACAAAACTGCTGAGGGCCGGCGCTCTCGTGGTCGGGAGCCCTACCCTTAATAATAATATTTTCCCCACACTCTCCGATGTCCTGACCTATGTGAAGGGGCTGAGACCTAAGAATAAAATTGGTGTTGCGTTTGGTTCTTATGGATGGGGCGGAGAGGCGGCGAAACAAGTCGACGATATCCTCAAGTCGATGGATGTCGAGATCGTTTCAGAACCATTAAGAATGAAGTATGTTCCCAAAGAAAACGATTTGAAAAAATGTTTTGAGCTAGGAGCTGCGATAAGCGCGACACTTCGAGAGAAAACTAAATAGAAAAGGCCCATTTCATCATGGACAACATCTTCAATCGTAAAAAGAAAGACGAGCTCAACCCGTATAAGACACAGGTAATACCGAAGGGCTCGATAACAAAAAAGTCCGTTCCAAAGGTTTGCCTCAACTGCAACTCGATCTATGAAATAAGCCCTTGGGAAATAGAGGATGGAAAGCCGACTGGGATATCCCACGGACTTTGCAAGGCTTGCTATAAAAAATTGAGGGAAAAGATAGAAAAAGACGTTGAGGAAGAAAAGAAAAGTCAAAAAAAGGGGGAATGAGAAATGGACAAGTATGTGTGTGACGTCTGCGGTTATGTTTATGATTCGGAAAAGGGCGACCCGGATAACGGAGTAAAGCCGGGGACGGCCTTCGAAGATGTTCCTGACACATGGAGCTGCCCGGAATGCGGGGCAGGCAAGGATGATTTCTCAAAACAATAATTCAATTTTCAGGGCTGAGAGGCCGTTTTTCGAGAAAATATACCATCAGCTTAACAAGCGGGAACTGGTACACCCCGACCCGCTTGAATTTCTTTACCGCTATCAAAATAAGGAAGACCGCGAAATTGCAGGTCTTATAGCTTCATCGCTCGCTTACGGAAGAGTAACCCAGATACTTAAAAGCGTTGAGAGTGTTCTTGGAAAATTGTCACTTTCTCCGTCCATCTTCATTTCAGAAACAGACCCGCGCGAATTCAGGAGGATGTTTGGCGGCTTTAAGCATAGATTTACGGACGGGCACGAAATTGCCTCTCTGTTGACTGCAATCAAGGAAGTCAAGAGCGAATACGGATTGCTTGAAGTGTGCTTTAAGGAAGGACTCAGGAGAAATAACTCTCAGGAAAACTGTCTCGGAGCACTCTCGTTTTTTGTTAAAGAGATAACGCGTTATTTTGAGGGCGGAGAGACTTACCTTGTTCCGCATCCGGAAAAGGGAAGCGCGTGCAAGAGGCTTAATCTTTTCCTGCGCTGGATGGTAAGAAAGGATGATGTTGACAGTGGCGACTGGGAAGGGATTGAAAGAAAGCTTCTGCTGGTTCCGCTGGATACACACATGAACAATATCTGCAAGATACTCGGGTTTACCGCACGGAAAAGTGCCGATATGAAAACAGTGCTTGAAATAAGCAGGGCATTCGCTAAAATTAACCCTGACGATCCGGTGAAATATGATTTTGCCTTAACAAGGCTCGGAATACACCCGGATATGAAAATTTCCGACCTTAAAAACTATATATAGGAATAGGACATGGCCCTCGAAATAGAACGGAAATTCTTGGTTAAAAATGACTCGTGGAAAAAAAATGCTGACCGCGGCAAAAGAATAGTCCAAGGCTACGTAGCATCGGAAAAAGGAACCGTGCGCGTAAGAATTGTCGGGGACATGGCCTTTCTTACAATCAAGGGGCACAGCGGCCCGAATGGTCTTTCGAGGCAGGAATTCGAGTACCAGATTCCGGTCGATGATGCTGAAAAAATACTTGAAGAGCTTTGTAATAAGCCATTTATAGAAAAAACCAGATATCGTGTTGCCGCGGAGGATTCGCACGAGTGGGAGGTTGATGTATTTGCCGGCGCAAACAACGGCCTTGTAATGGCGGAAATAGAACTTGGAAGTGAAGACGAAGTTTTCATTCTTCCCGACTGGGCTGGCGAGGAACTAAGTTCACGCCCCGAATACCGTAACTCAAGCCTCTTCAGATATCCCTATTCCTTGTGGGTAAAGAATAACTGAGATTTTGTCAACTTTATTCGTAGCCAATGAAATTTTTATCAATCACTTTAAGAGGTATTTTTTCTGATGGGCACTCTGATTAAAAATGCGGAGGTTTTTGACGGGTCGGGGGCGGAATCTTTTGAATCCGATATTCTTATAGAAAACGATACCATTGCGGAGGTCGGTAAAATCAGGTACTGCGCCGCCCATGAGGTGATTGACGCCTCGGGACTTGCGGTCGCACCTGGCTTCATAGATTGTCATAGTCACTCGGATATATCAATTCTTGCCGCTCCGGAAGCATTCGGAAAGATATCGCAGGGCGTCACCACGGAAATAACGGGAAACTGCGGGCTTTCGGTATTCCCCGTAACAGAACTCAACAGAGAGCATCTGGATGAGCTTTACAAAAATTACAATGAAAAAATATTATGGGAGTCGATGGATGGCTATGCCGCAAAGTTGATGAGAAGGCGGCCAGCGGTCAATATCGCGGCGCTCTGCGGGCACAACACACTACGTGCGGCGGTCTGTGGTTATGAACGTAAAAATATTAATGGACATGAAATAAGCGAGATGCGCCGTTTACTCCGTGAATCATTGGCAAAAGGTGCATTCGGATTTTCAACCGGGCTACTTTATTCGCCGGGAAAGTTCTCGGGGGAGAAAGAACTTCTCGCAATGCTTTCTGAAACGGCGTCTTCTGGAAAGATTTACGCGACGCACTTGAGGAGTGAGGGAAAGGCGCTTTTTGAGGCCGTCTCCGAAGCCGTGTCGCTCTGTCTTGAGACGGGAGTCTGGAAGTTGCACCTCAGCCACCTGAAAACGGCTGGCAAAGATAACTGGAATAAGCTGGACGAGGTACTTGAGTTAATCAAATCAAGCCAGTCGCACAAGCTTGGAGTAAGCGCTGACCGCTACCCGTACATCGAGTCGATGACCCAACTCTGCGTCATTCTTCCGCCGCCTTTCGATGCGATGGACAGCGTGGCGCTCCAAAAAGAACTTGCGGATAAGGCGGTTTTTAAAAATATGCTAACACTTATCGATAAAACTGTTACAGATGAACAGTGGGAAAATGTGATCCTTGTTGACTGTGCGCCGACGCGTTTTAAAAAATATTCAGGCAAGACTCTCCGGGAAATTGCCGATAATGAATTTCTTAAGCCGTCCCAGGTATGTTCGGAGATTTTGCGTGAAGATGCTCCCGGCGCGCTGGCGGCCTTCAGAGGAATGTCGCCCCAAAATATGAAAAAGATCATAGCATTGCCCTTTGTCTGTTGCGCGAGTGATGAAAATTCGAGGCCGCGGGATTTTTCGATAGGAAGAAGTCATCCGCGTGCGTTCGGGTCATTCCCGAAATTTTTTAAAATTCTTGATCGTGAAGGTATTTCACATGGAGAAATTATAAGAAAAATGACATCTCTTCCAGCTTCAATATTCGGGATTGGAGACAGGGGAATGATAAAAAAAGGCTGCAAAGCGGATCTCGTACTCCTCGACCTTGCAAAATATAAAGACTCCGCGTCCTTCAGTTTCCCTCATAGCCCTGCGGAGGGCGTAAGGAGCGTTTTTGTGAACGGAATTCTTTCTTTTCACGAAAACTGTGTATGTTCCCGAGCCGGACAGATGCTGAAGGTTTAGAAAGCCATATATTTCTGATAATTCCTATCATAAAAGTCATTTACACGGTCTTTCTGACGAAAAAATCAATAAATAACAGTTGTTGATGTTGAAAATTTGTTAATATTTAATATACTGAGGGGATTGTCATCTTTTAATTGTACCGTTTAATTTTTCCCCCGGACATAGATGTGATCAACAAATTTAAGAAGAAAATAAGGAACTTTTTTGCCCATATAGGCGGAGCCAAGAGGACGACGGCGTCTTATTTAGACGTTCCATCCTCGCCTGCCCAGGGAAAGTTGCCTCCGCCTGAAAGTGCACAAATTCACCAGAGAAAAGGGCCGGTTCAGAATCGGAAAACCAGAAGGAACATCCACTACACTTCTCCGGAAAATTCAAGAGGCCCCAAAGCACCAAGAGTACCTAAGTCGCTGCCCCTCCCTCCTCATGAGCACGTTCCCGAGATGGAAGGCAAAAAACGCTTTATAGATTTTCAGCTTCCCGATCAGATACTCCGCGCGGTCCAGGACCTCAAGTTCAACTATTGTACACCAGTACAAGAAAAGACCCTTCCGTTTTCAATCGCAGGAAGGGATATAGTAGGTAAGGCCCAGACGGGAACAGGTAAGACTGCAGCTTTCCTGATAACAATATTTGCCCGACTTCTCGCAAAAGGCCCCGTACCGGAAAAAAGCGGTTCATGCAGAGCACTCGTGATAGCCCCGACAAGAGAACTGGCAATCCAGATTTCCAAAGACTGCGAACTTATAGGGAAATACTGTGGATTCAAAAACGCCGTCGTATTCGGAGGAATGGACCGAAGAGAACAGCGCGCGACCCTCAATGGCAATATAGACATACTTGTCGGGACGCCTGGGCGTATAATCGACTTTTGCAGAAGCGCAAGTTTAGATTTCTCACATGCCGAGATACTCGTAATAGATGAGGCCGACAGGATGCTGGACATGGGCTTTATCCCCGATGTCAAAAGAATTGTCTCCTGGCTGCCCAAGCCGCCCGAAAGGCAAACCATGTTTTTCAGCGCAACGTTGCCCGAAGACGTAATCAGGCTCTCCCGTACATGGCTGTCAGATCCCGAAACTATAGAGTCCGAGCCCGACAAACCCGTCACCGACTTGATAAAACAGAATTTCTACACGGTATCTGAAGGCGAAAAGTTCGATGCCCTGTTGCACTTCATCAAAAATCTTAAATATGAAAGACTTCTTATATTCAGCAATCGCAAGGACAAGATATTCAGGCTCACTCGTAATCTCCAACGGGCCGGGGTCAACTGTGAAATGCTTTCAGGCGACATAGACCAGAAAAAAAGACTTAAGGTGATAGAGCAGTTCAGAGCAGCCAAAATAAAGATAGTCATTGCCACTGACGTTGCGTCGCGCGGCATCCATATTGACGGCGTTTCCTATGTTATAAACTATGATCTCCCCGACCGACCTGAAGACTATATTCACCGCATTGGCAGAACCGGCCGTGCCGGAGCGAAGGGTGCCTCCATAAGTTTTGTATGCGAATATGGGGCTTATATTCTTCGCGAACTGGAAGTCCTTCTCGGGCAGAAAATAACTTGCTCATTTCCCGAGGAACATGATTTCAGCGACAATTCTTCGTGCGGAAATAAATAATTCAGCCTGAGATTTCGCTTATCTTTTCTATTGCCGCAATCACTTCGTTCCTCGTAAAAGGCTTTTCAAGAACAAATTGACAGCCGAGGGTTTCGGCGAGTTTAAGGCAGTCGCGGTGTCCGCCTGCCCTGCTGATGGAATCGCCTGATATGGCGATGGTCTTTATGGAGGGAAAGCTTTTTTTGACTTCCATTATGAGCTCAAGTCCGCTCTTTTCAGGCATAAAAATATCGGTTATGAGTATATCCGGGGATTTTTCGTTCGTGATTTCCAGCGCCTCGTCGGCAGAACCTGTCACAAATACCTCATGCCCGGCTTTCTTCAAAATTTCCTGAAGCAAAGCCCTGATGATTTTTTCGTCATCGACAACAACTATTTTAAGCATAAAGCATCCTGCCTTTTCAGATTGCGTTTCTAACTATACAATCCTGTCATGGGAATGCAAAAAAGATTCTGATATCTTCTTAATCCGTTATCCAACCCGAGTCAGGAAAAGAGGGTCGTGGAAAGGTACCGCTCGCCGGTATCGCATATTATAACGACGAAAATCTTTCCTTTATTTTCAGCTCTTTCGGCGAGTTTGATCGCGGCGGCGACGTTTGCGCCGGAGCTTATGCCACAGAGAATACCTTCGGACGAGGCAAGTATTCTTGCCGTGTTAATGGCATCTTCATCGCTTATTGTGATTATTTCATCAACAAGTGAACGGTCGAATATCTTTGGTACGAAGCCGGCTCCTATTCCCTGAATGCCGTGTTTTCCGGGGGTGCCTCCGGACAGGACGGGCGATAATTCCGGCTCCACAGCGATAATCTTGACTTCGGGGTTTTTCTCTTTCAGGAATGAAGCGACTCCGCCTATTGTGCCGCCTGTGCCTACTCCGGCAACAAAAAAATCAACACTTCCGTCAGTATCATTCCATATTTCGACAGCGGTTGTTTTTCTGTGGATGGCCGGGTTTGATTCGTTTTCGAACTGCTGCGGCATAAAAGCGCCGGGGGTTTCGGCCAATATCTTTTCAGCTTCTTTTACGGCGCCGCTCATCCCCTCGCAACCGGGAGTGAGTATTATCTCCGCCCCAAAATGTTCAATGATGAGCCGCCTTTCCAAGGACATGGTATCTGGCATAGTTATGATGAGTTTATATCTCCTCGCAGCGGCGACCATCGCGAGGCCAAGCCCTGTATTACCGCTTGTCGGCTCTATTATTGTTCCGCCTTCTTTTATGAGTCCTTTTTCCTCGGCAACATCAATCATGCTCACGGCAATTCGGTCCTTTACGCTCGACGTAGGGTTGAAGAATTCGAGTTTGCAGAGGATTTCCGCATTCTGGCTGCCTTTAATTTTTTTGATTCTGACGAGCGGAGTATTTCCTGTTGTCTGAGTTATGTTTTCATATATCTTCATATTACGTAGTCCATTTTGTTGATTTTTTTCTCTTTTTCGACGAGTTCAGAAAGTTTTATAAGAGAGGCTTCTTTTCTGATTACTTCCGAAAGATGCCACCAGACCGTTGACGCCGTACAAGCCTCTGATCTTTTACACTCATTTTTCTTTCCCACGCATCTTACCAGTTGTACTTTCCCCTCAAATATCTCGATAATTTCGAGTAAATTTATATCTTCCGTTTTTTTATTCAATACATATCCTCCGTTGCAGCCGCGCACGGTCCCGACCATTCCGGAATTCTTCAATGGTATCATGATCTGCTCCAGATATGCTTCCGAAATATTCTGCTGCTGGGCAACAACTTTTCCCTTTACGGCAGGCATGATTTCCGAATCGACAGCAATTTGGATAAGTATTCTCAATCCATATCGTGATTTAGTTGAAAGTTTCATAGAGGAGCCCCCTGATTTACCCTATTCCTTACTTTGTCTATAAACAAGTTGATGAATACTATAACATTTTCCGTATAAAATTCAAGGTGAAGACGGGAAATGCTCCGTCGTTTATCCGTCACTTATTCGACGTTTGTTTCCTTTGTTGTCAACGCTTGAAAAAGATAGGAGCGGGCGTATCTTCTGAGAGTGAAGGACGTAAAAATTAAGGAAGGAATCTGGAATGGATCAAAGCAACATAAAAAAGATCATAGCCGAACAACTTACAAAAGGGGTTTCTCTCTCTGATATACATAAGCTCCTTTACGATGAGCATAAAATAAGAATGACTTTTATGGACTTGCGGCTGATGGCCTCCGAAATCGAAAATATAGACTGGTCGAAGTCCGATACTAAAGCTACCGCCGTTTCTTCTGCCGTTGACGCGGAAGAATCCATTGCTGAAGACGAAACATCGCTGGAAGATGATGAAATCACAGAGGACGACGGCGGAGACGCTCTTCCCGGTACTGACAGCGGAGCTGAAGGTCCGCGCGGAGTCACAAGCGTTGAAGTTAATAAGATTGCCCGCCCCGGGGCGGTGCTGAGCGGAAGCGTCAATTTCGGTTCAGGCGCAAGCGCCGAGTGGGTGCTTGACCAAATGGGTAGGATTGCGTTGACAAAAGCGGTCGGGAAACCCGACGAGCAGGATGTCAAGGAATTCCAGGTGGAACTCCAGAAAGCCGTGAGCCACGGGTACTGAAATATTGACGAAGGGAATCGGCAGGGGTAGTCCTGCGTGACCCTGATGATGCTTTTGAGATATTATATATATCCTTATGCCTTGCCCTGCACCCGATCTGTATTTGTTTTATTTTTAAGCCTCTCACCGCATAATCAAACCGCAATAAAGCTTTGGAGATTTGATATTTCCGCAGTATGGTGTATGTTGTACAGCTTCAAGTTATAGAGTACCGTGCCGTCATTGGATGTAGCGAAAGCGATGCAACCATGTCCAGCCGGCAGGCTGGGAGGATATTGAAAATGCTTCAGAAACTTTTACTTATTTCAGCGGCAGGCGCGCTTGGAACACTTGCAAGATACGGACTCGCTGGACTCGTTCAGCGGAATTCCGGGACGTTTTTTCCGTGTGGAACTCTAGCGGTCAACGCGGTCGGCTGTCTTATCGCCGGGCTTCTGTGGACGCTTTGTGAATACCGTCTTCAGATAAGTGGAAGTACTAGAGCAATTTTCTTCGTCGGATTTCTTGGAGCATTTACGACTTTTTCAACTTTTATTCTCGAGACAGGCGGAATGATAAATGATTCAGAATATATGAGGGCGGGGCTTAACATTCTGCTCCAGAATACATTGGGGATAATTGCATTTTTCGCGGGGGTTTTCGCGGGTCGCATATTTTAAAAAATGGAGGGGAAGATGAAACTGCCTGAAGAATCGGAACTTTTGAGGATTTTTATCAGCGAGAGAGATAAGGAGGGGCATCGACCGTTGTATGAGGGGATCGTTGAAGAAGCCCGCCGACATGGAATGGCGGGAGCAACTGTGCTCAAGGGCTGTCTTGGCTTTGGCTCCGGAAGCAGAATGCATTCCTCAAAGATTCTCATGATTTCAGAAGACCTTCCGCTTGTTGTTGAAATTGTTGACAGTCCCGAACGGATTAGTTCTTTTCTTCCCATTCTTGGTGAAATGGTTAAATGCGGTTGCCTTGTCACTCTTGAAAAGGTGCGCGTGCTGGACTTGGACAGTATCTAGTGAAAATTAAATTGAGAAGAAAGATAAGATGAATGTAAAAGTTTTTGAGTCGGCATCGGCACGCGTCATAAGGACTTATGCAGATTTTTTGAATTCCATGGGCTCAATACGGGGTATGACGGGTTGAATATCAATTTTTAAATCAGAAAGGGAAATAAAATGTTTAAACCGGAGCTTGGAGTAAGTCTCCATACGTTGAGTACATCCATAGACGGCAAACTTATAGAAGCCGTGAAAGCATCAAAAATCAAAACTCTGGAGCTGTTTCAGAGGATATTCCTGAAAAATCCTGAAGAGGCAAAATCTCTTATCAGGAAGCTTTCCGCTTCCGGAATTAAAATAACTTCAATCCATGCCGATTTCTGGGGCGGAGTCGATATATCCTCTTCAGATGCGGGAATAAGGAAAAAATCGGTAAATAGTGCTTTCTGTGCAATCGAACTGGCCGAAGAATTCGGAGCCGATATAGTTGTCCTGCACTCGAGTATTGAACCTATCGCGCCGGAAGAAAGAGATATTCTGAAGGAAAACGCGAAAGATTCCATAAACAAAATAGCGGAAAAGTGTGCAGAAAAAGGGAAACGCCTCGCAATCGAATTACTGCCAAGGACTTGTCTGGGAAATAATACTGAGGAACTTATCGAACTTGCCAACGGCTTGCCTGAAGCAACAGTCGGTTTCTGTCTTGATACAAATCATCTTATGGATAAGCCTTTTACCTTGGCAGATACCGTAAAAATATTTGGGAAAAGGCTATTCTCCACGCATCTGTCCGACTACGATGGAGTTGATGAAAGACATCAGCTGCCGGGTACGGGGGTGCTGGATTGGAACGCATTCATGAAGGCATTGAATCAGATTAAGTATGCCGGGCCCTTCAATTTTGAGTGTGCTTTCCATAATAATGAGACTCCCGCGGAATGCGTCGCCATGCTAGAAGAGTCTTATGACAAGCTTCTACGCGATTTCAAGCATGCGCGCGGTTGAGTTATATACGAATGAGGAACCTGAAATAAGTGCTTTGATTTATTGCGAGAAGATGTAGATTCGATAACAAGCTGAAAGTTCACGTACTATGAAGGACAAGATACTGGCCCAAATACTTGGAGACGTGCGAAGCGGGAAATTAGATATTGTTTCCGCACTCGCAGAATTAAGTTCCGAGAAAACAGTCGAGGATATCGGAATCGCCAAAATCGACCACGGTCGGGCATCAAGGTGCGGGTTCCCCGAGTTTATATACGGCGAAGGAAAAAACGCAGTGCAAATCCTTGAGATAATGAAAAAACTCAAAAAAACGGGGAAAAGCGTACTCGCAACTAGGGTCTCTCCTGGAAAGGCCGATTATGTATTGAAAAAAATTAAGGGTTCGGAATATGACGAAGCCGCACACTGTCTTTTTATAAAGGACACCAGAAAAAGCCCTGTCAAAAAAGGAAATATTCTGATACTTACGGCAGGAACCTCTGATATTCCCGTCGCGCTCGAAGCCAAATATACCGTCGAACTTTCAGGGTTTAGGGCGGAAACGGCCTTTGACGCGGGGGTTGCCGGGATACACCGGCTCTTTTCCATTAGCTCAAAACTTAAAAATGCCGACGTTATAGTCGCGGTTGCGGGAATGGAAGGTGCGCTTCCGAGTGTTGTCGGAGGTTTGGTGTCATGCCCTGTCATTGCGGTACCTACAAGCATCGGCTACGGAGCCTCCCTCGGCGGCTTTACGGCGCTTCTTGCGATGCTGAACAGTTGCGCCTGCGGAATCAGCGTGGTCAATATAGATAACGGCTTCGGTGCCGCCTGCGCCGCCATACGGATAATGAACTCACGGGCATGATAAGATAGGCTTTTTCACGTGATTTTTTGAAAAACATTGTTATATTCAGAGAGGGCGGATCGTTAAAAAATAGAAAAGAGGGGGGATGAAGAATGACTAAAAAAATCATTTTGGCGGCCGTAACTGCGGCATTTGCCTTTATGGCAGGGTGTAAAACTACGCAGACTAAACACATTGCGAAAGACGAAATGGAACTGTTGCGCTCACCGAAGGAAGTCATTATTAGTGGTGCGACAGGTGAAATAGTCGGTACGGAGGCCCACAAAAAGCCCAATACCGTTTCTTGTCCCGACTGCGGTTTCCCTGCAGGTTCGCTCAGAGAGAGACTTATAATTTCAGAAGAAGTTACCTTCGATGATGAGACTATGAGGCGCTTGAAAGAGAAGAAGGATGTCGTTATAAGCGGACGGACGGGTGAGGTCGAAGGATCATTTCAGGACAAGCATCCGAATAATGTAAAATGTCCCGACTGCGGTTTCCCTGCAGGCTCACTCAGGCAAAGAGTCATTATTATGGAAGAACTTTAAATTAAGACAGGGAGTTATTCAGGAAGATGAAGAAATTACTCTTGACCGCCGCATTCGCTTTTGTCGCCGTTTTCAGTAATGGCTGTTTCCTGACAGGGCAGGCCCCAGTAGAAGCGCCGAAAGGCCTTTTTTTCGCTAACTACAGAGCGCCACTGAGCATTCAGGCTGGCAAAACTGATTTCGGGACAAAAATTGGAAGATCAAAGGTGAAAAGTTATTGCTGGTTCGTTACGATTGGTGATATGAGCATAAAAATGGCAGCTAAAAACGGAAGCATAACTGTTATAAAGCATGTTGACTATGAATATACCAACATCGCGCTCTTTCTCTATCAGGAAACCACTACAATCGTTTATGGCGACTGAGGCCGAACCTGCTTCCTGCACCAAGATTTTCTTTTTTTAACTGGCGGTTGCAGGGTCGGAAATGTCCAAGCCGGCTTCCGCTGCGTATTTCTTGAGTTTTTTGATATGGTCGGAAGTGTCCTTGTTGAGGCGCTGAAAGAGCTTGTCCTCGCGTGTTTCGGGGATTTTCTCCATAATTTCCTGGAAAATCTTTTCAACATCGGAATCTTCGATTTTAATGGCCGCCGCGAGTGCCTGTTCTCTTGTCAATGCAAGAGGATTTTTCTCTAATGTTTCGAGAAGCGCTTTCTTTTCATCTATACATTTGCGGAGGTTGTCCACGGATTCAGAAAGGAGCGTCTTCGGGTAAAGTTTCATCGGGGCGAAGATTTCCTGAATCGACTTTCCTATTGAGGCATGAGCTTTTTCCTCCATTGCGAGCCGCCACCAGAAGTCGCGGTCTTCCGGGAAAATTTCAGAAAATTTCATGTAGACCTCCGACACAATCTGTTCCTCCTCGGTAATCTGGCGGAAAAGAATAATTTCATTCTCTGTCATTCTTCCATCCCCCATTTAATCGTTATTACAGGTCTCTACTTAATTTCATTGAACAGAACTCAGGTCCGCACATGGTGCAGTAATTGCTTTCTTTTCCATGACTCTCGGCATGACCGGTCTCGAAAAGGGCCTGACTGCGGAAATCTCTGGCTCTGTCTGGATCAAGCGCGAGCTCGAACTGTTTTTCCCAGTCGAAGGCAGCGCGTGCCTTGCTGATGGCGTCGTCGCGGTCGCGTGCGTGCGGTTTTTTGAGCGCTATATCGGCGGCGTGCGCAGCTATTTTATAAGCTATTACGCCATTTCTGACGTCTTCTCCGTTGGGCAGTCCCAAGTGTTCTTTAGGTGTTACGTAGCAAAGCATGGCGGCACCGTGAAAAGCGCCCATTGTTGCGCCGATGGCGCTGGTGATGTGGTCATAACCGGGGGCACAGTCGGTAACAACGGGGCCGAGTATATAAAAGGGCGCGCCTTCGCAAAGTTCTTCTTCTCTTTTCATATTCATTTCTATTTCGTCGAACGGGATATGCCCGGGCCCCTCGACCATTGCCTGAACTCCCGCGGCACGGCAGCGTTTAACAAGTTCTCCGAGTGCGGCAAGCTCCGCGAACTGCGCGTCGTCGCTTGCGTCCGCGAGACAGCCGGGGCGCATGCCGTCGCCGAGCGATAATGTTACATCGTATTTGGCGCATATCTTGAGGATTGCGTCGAAGTTTTCGTAAAAGGGATTTTCCTTATTATTCTTTTTCATCCAGACAGCGATAAGCGAGCCGCCGCGGCTGACTATTCTCAGCAGCCTCTTTGTGGCCATCGGAAGCTGTTCCCGGAGCAGCCCTGCGTGAATAGTCATGTAATCGACCCCTTGTTCGGCCTGTTCCTGGATTACTTCGAGGATAAGCGAATCTGAAAGCTTCATGACATCCTTTGTTCTGCTTATCATTTCGTATATGGGCACCGTTCCTATCGGGGCCGGGCTTGCCTCGATAATCGCTTTTCTTATCTGCGGGATATTCTCACCGGTACTGAGGTCCATTACTGTATCGGAGCCATATTTGAGAGCCGTGGCGAGCTTTCCAAGTTCCTGGTTTACGCAGCTTGAGAGTGCGGAGTTGCCGATATTTGCGTTGATCTTAGTATAGAGGCTTTTGCCTATTCCTATCGGGTCGAGGTTCTTGTGGTTGATGTTGGCGGGAATTACTATTCTGCCTTCGGCAACCTCTTTCATTATTGATTCGGGTGTCCTGAATTCTTTTTCAGCGACTCTTTTTATCTGAGATGTTATTTCGCCTTTTGCCGCCCGTGCGGGCTGAGTTACCGATTCCACAATATGTCCTCCAGAAGTTTAATGGTTTTTCCCGTGGCGCCCGTATGTACGGAGACTGCTTCGCGGGCGCGGTTCCCGAGTTCTTCGCGGAAACTGACATCGTCAATGAGTCTTCTCAAAGCTGTTTCAAGATCAAGATCGGAATCGACCGTGATGACCGCATCCTTTTCTTTTAATACGTTAAGGGCAAATCTGAAGTTTTTCAATACCGAACCTGTTACCACTGGTTTCGCGAGCAGTGCCGGCTCTATGAGGTTGTGCCCTTCATCGTTACCCGCCAGGCTTTTGCCCATAATCACAACATCGGCAACCTTCATAAATGAAAGCATTTCGCCGGTCGTATCGGCAAGCAGACATTCGACGGGAGACGAGGGTTTTTCACCGCTTGTTTTTCTTGCAAAGGAAAGCCTCAACGCCTTCAGGTCGGATGCTATTTCCCCTCCACGTTCGGCATGGCGCGGCATTATGACGAGCCTCAGGGATGCAAAGTCTTTTTTCAAGCGGATAAAGGTTTCGGCAATAAGCTTTTCTTCCCCGGGGTGTGTGCTCGCCGCGAGGATGACTGTTTTTTCGCCCGTCCCGAAATACTCATTGAGGTCTGGCCCCTTGAGATTTTCAGGGATATCCTGATCGAATTTCATGTTGCCGCAGGTTCTCACATCCGCACCGGGCGCGACTGATGAAAAACGGTTTTTATCATTTTCCGACTGCACGCAGATAATCTTAAATTTCTCAAGGAGAGGGCGGATGAAAAAAGCGATTTTTGAATAACCGTGCGCTGATTTATCGGACATCCGAGCGTTTACGAGCGCAAGCTTTCCGCACTCTTTCACTGCCTGGTCTATCATATTCGGCCATATTTCCGTCTCAAATATCACAAGCATCGAGGGTTTAACTATCCTGAACGTGCGCTTCACGAAAAGCGAGAAGTCAATCGGACAGAAAATAACATTTACCCCGGAAGGCACCTTGCTTCTCGCAAGTTCCTGTCCCGTGGTCGTTGTGGTAGAAAGTACGAACTTCCGTGAGGAATCTTCAGCCTGCCACTTTTTTATGAGGGAAAGCGCAATCATCGTCTCGCCGACGCTTACCGAGTGTATCCATACCGCGCCTTCGGTTTCCTTTAACTTCCTGCGTGCTTCCGGAGAAAAAATCGAGAAGCGTTCGCCGAACGTCTTTTTCCAGCCGGGCCTCATTATAAGTTTATAAAGAAGCCCCGGAAGGAAAAGGATAAAGCCGATTGGGAAAAAAATATTATAAAAGAAGAGCATCATTTTCGAGAAAGTTTTCCTTATTCGACGGTTACGCTTTTTGCCAGGTTCCTGGGCTGATCTATTGAGCATCCACGCTTCTTCGCCACATAGTAAGAGAAAAGCTGAAGCGCTGTAACGGTCGGTATGCAGGCCGTATAATGCGGAGACCTGGGAATATATATAACGTCATTGACGATATTTTTTATTTCAGTGTCGCCTTCGGTCGCAGTAGCGATGACTGGCGACTTCCTCGCTCGGCATTCCTGAATATTCCCTAGCATCTTGTCTCTTCCCGGAATATCGTTTGCGAGTGCCATTACCGGCACGTTTTCTTCGAGAAGCGCGATTGGTCCATGTTTTAGTTCGGCGGCATGATAGCCTTCCGCGTGTATGTAGCTTATTTCTTTGAGTTTAAGCGCGCCTTCGAGAGCCACTGGGTATAAATAGCCGCGTCCGATAAAGAAGAAGTTAGAGGCGTTGGCATATCTTTCAGCCACTTTTTCTATTTCGGGCGCAGTGTCGAGCACCTTCTTTACAAGTTCCGGCACTTTCCTTATTTCGTTCATTATCTCCAGCCCCTCCTGACGCGAGAGTCTGCGGTTTCTTCCGAACTTGAGCGCCATCATGAGCATTACCGCCACCTGGCACGTGAAGGCCTTTGTCGAGGCAACGCCTATTTCAGGTCCGGCGTGGAGGTAAATGCCTCTGGATGTTTCTCTTGTGATTGTGGAACCCACGACATTGCAAATGCTCGCTACAATTGCGCCTTTTTGTGTCGCCTCCCTTACCGCCGCGAGAGTGTCTGCCGTTTCGCCCGACTGGCTTATTGCGATGACCATTGAGTTTGGTTCAAGTATGGGATTTCTATAACGGAACTCGGCAGCCTGCTGTATTTCGGTGGGGAGGTCCGCAAAATCCTCGAAGAAATATTCGCCCATCATTCCGGCATGGAGACTTGTGCCGCAGGCAGCAATGACGATTCTATTTATCATTGACATCTCTCTCGGGCTCAGGTTGAGTCCGGAGAGTATGGATGTCGCGGAGCTGTCGTCCAGATGGCCTCGTATCGCGTTTGTTATAGCCTCGGGCTGCTCGAATATCTCCTTGAGCATGAAGTGATCGAATCCGCTTTTTTCGGCGGCTCCGGTATCCCAGTCGATATGTGCGGTTTCCCTTGAGACCGGCACATTTTCTATATTTCTGATATCGATATTGTCCGGGGTTATAAGTGCTATATCATCGTCATTGAGAAAGATGACGCGTCGGGTATATGAGACTATCGCCGCGAGATCGCTTGCAACTATCGTTTCGGAGTTGCCTATTCCTATTACGATGGGACTTCCCCGGCGCGCGGTAATGATGGTGTCTGGATGTTTTGTAGATATTACCGCGATCCCGAACGTTCCTTCGATTTTTTTTATTGCCGCCGCGACCGCCTGGAAAAGATCGCCCTCATAGCATTCGGAGATGAGGTGGACAATTGCCTCGCTGTCAGTTTCCGATCTGAATGTGTGGCCTTTTTTGATGAGATTTTCTTTCAGTGCCTGGTAATTTTCTATAATTCCATTGTGGACAAGCGCAAAATCCCCGTTATCGTCCATATGCGGGTGTGCGTTTTGTTCGGTGGGGGCGCCGTGTGTTGCCCAGCGCGTGTGTGCTATTCCGGTACTTGCGGTTTTTATAGAAGTTGTGCTGGCGGCGCTTTCATTTATTTTATCCTGAAGCTTCTTGACTTTGCCGACCGATTTGATTGATTCTATTTTCCCATTTGCAAGTACTGCGATTCCTGCGGAATCGTATCCGCGGTACTCAAGACGCCTGAGCCCGTCCAGCAGTATATTGACGCAATCGTGCTTCTTTCCGGTATAACCAACTATTCCACACATGATTAAAGTCTCCATATATAAGGAAAAAACTGAAAGAGCATAAACTAGCCCCAAAAACGTTAAATACCAGTAAACGCGCCAGTTTTCACTTGGATGCTGGGAGCACGACGCTATAGTATTATTTCCAATTCGGAGATCAATGATTATGAAAATTGCTGTAATAGGTTGCGGATCAAGCGGAAAAGCCGCCTCTGCCCTCGCTGATAAATATTTTTATACAAACAGGGTTTTTGATGACAAAGAACAGCCTGGCGCGACCTCCGATCCTGCGGAGCTTGCCGCGTTTTCTCCTGATACTGTTGTGCTCAGCCCAGGAATTCCGGAATCCTCCAAGCTTTTCATATCCGCGAAAAAACTCTCCGGCACGGAGATTATAAGTGAACTTGAGTTCGCGTTCCGCCACTGTGGGAAAACTCTCCTTGCCATAACCGGAACCAATGGAAAGACAACGACAACCGAACTTACGACGCATATTCTCCGCAAACTCGGGCATGACGCTCTTTCCTGCGGCAATATCGGAATTCCACTTTCGGAAGCTCTCGTTAAATACCCAGAAACGTCGATTTTTGTCGTGGAAGTAAGCTCTTTTCAGCTCGATGCCTGTGTGTCGTTTGCACCATCAGCCGCAGCATTACTAAATATAAGCTCAGACCACATCGATCGTTACGGCTCGCTGGAGAAATATTCCGAATCGAAATTCAGCATCTTTAGGAATATGAAACAAGACGCCGTCAAAATCCTGAATCACAATCTGCTTAGCACTTATCCTTTTGAGAATAGAAAAAAAATCCTGACCTTTTCCGTTTCGGAATCAAGTGCCGATTTCGCGATGCGCGGCAATTCGATTTTTTTCAGGAACGAGGAGATTGTCAATCTTGAGACCAGCTCGCTCCGAGGTCCGCACAACGCCGAAAATCTGATGGCATCCTGCGCTCTCGCCACCGCCATTTTGGGAACACGGACACTTTTTAGTCCGAAATTAGCGGACGCGATAGGGTCTTTCAATACCGGCGCGCATCGGCAGGAGATAATCGCTGAAAAAAACAATATAACGTATGTCAACGACTCCAAGGCAACCAATCCTCATGCGGTCATCGCCGCGATAGACCGTTTCGGGAAAGGCCGGAATATCTGCATTATCCTAGGCGGACTCGATAAAAATATGGACTTTTCGCTTCTCCTTGAAAAGAAGGACAATATCAAGTTCGCCACAGTTACGGGGCGTTGTTCCGACGAGATATTGAAAGCCCTTTCAGGAATCGTGGAAACGGAGCGCTTTGCGCTCTTCGAGGATGCCGTGAAAGCCGTATGCGCAAAGGCCGTTCCGGGCGATGTCGTGATGCTTTCCCCCGCCTGTGCCAGCATGGACATGTTTAAAAATTACGCCGAGCGCGGCGATGCATTCAGTAGAATCATCAAATCCATCATCTAAACGGGATCATTTTTTAGGTTTTGGGAGCGCGGGGCCTGCGGAGACGGTCGCAATCGAACTGGTATCAAGATATTTACGGATTACTTTATTGACGTCGGCAAGCCTAAGCGCGCCGTATATTTTCTTACGCTCCCAGGGTTCCATAAAGCCGCAGCCGTAAAATTCGGAAAGGGCACTGCTGAATATAAGCGAGTCAATTCTCTGAGTCTGTTCGGCGAGACTCTGCTTTATGCAGGCCATCGCGGAATCAAAATCTGCCTGAGAAATCCCTTTTTTGATAAGTTTTTTACGTTCTTTCTCCATCATGGCGACGACTTTTTCAACTGCGCCGGGATGTGTCCCCGCGTAGAGCGCAATATACCCTTCGTGAATTCCTTTTGACACGTAGGCTCCGGTATAGTATGCGAGGCCTTCCTCTTCCCTTATTGATTTGAAAAGCGGCGAGGTCTGTCCGTTGAGCACTACCGAAAGAAGGTCAAGACTGTAGGAATCATCGGATAGAAGGTCGCAGCCGGGCATTCCGCAAATGATAACAGTCTGTTCCCGCGGAAGTTCTATCGTATCTGAAGATGGTGATGACGGGAAGCGGGGGCGTTTGACATCATTTGGGCAGGAAGAGTTGTTCCACGGGATTCTTCCGGTGAGCGAACGCAATTTTTTGACAATACTTTTTTCATCGATATCGCCTGCGGCGGCGAATATGGCCTTATCGGAGTGGAGGCATTTCTCAAGATAGAATGCCTTAAGTTTTTCCGGCAGAAAACGGCGTACATTTTCGACATAACCGACGGAGGGATGCCCGTAGGGGTGTCCTCCGTAGAGCAGTGTGGAGACTCGGTCTTCCGCGACTGCCTGCGGGTTCATCATCCGTGAATTAAGCGACTCAAGCGTGTTGCTCTGTTCGCGTTTGAACTGCTTTTTCGGGAAGATAGGCTCCTTAAGCACCGTTTCGAGGGCTGTCAGGGCATAGTCGAGTACATTTTTATGGCAGTTTATACGGAACGTGAGAGTGTTGCTGCCGCTGTTAACGCTGAAGTCCAGCGCATTTGAATCTATGAGTTCCGCGAGTTCTTGCTCGGAGAAGCTTCCGGTGCCGGCTGTAAGCATGGCGGAAATCATTTTTGATATACCTGCCTCATTTTTCTTTTCGAGGAAAACTCCGCCCGGCAGGACAAGGCAGATATCGACGATGGGTAGTGAATCATCCCTGTAAGTCAGTATTCTAGTCTCGGAATGGCCTTTAAAGATTTTCGGCTCTTTTTTTATGGTCCTGCTTTTTGCGGTGGCAGGGGATGACGATGTCTCCGTTTCAGGAAGCAGTTCGACTGTAACCGACTTTTCATGGGCGAGATATTTTTTTGAGACCTCAAGGATATCTGATGTGGTTGTGCTTATGAGGCGTTCAAGATATTTTTCGGCGTAGACGGGGCTTCCATAGGCGATTACGGAGCTGCCGATTATTTTTGCGATTCCGCTGGTAAGCCTAAGATTTCTTATATATTCGGTAACCTGCTGATTGAGTTCCTTTTTGAGTTCAGACTCATCTATCTTTGAGGCTTTGATTTTATCGACTTCCTCAAGTATCGCCTCTTTGAGGCGTTCTGTTTTCCCGTTTTGACATGTGGCTGAGATGCCGAATATTCCACAGAAGTACGATGTATAACTTGAGGCTGATATTGAGATAGCCAGCTCCTTTTCGTCTTTGATATTGTGCACGAGTCTTGAGCTTCTGCTCATTCCGAGAACTGCTGAAAGAATATCGAGAGCCGGTATGTCAGCGTGTGTTGCCTCCGGGATTTTGTATCCTATGCACAGCCTGGCGAGGGGGTCTTTGAAGTGATATGTTGCCTCGCGGTGTCCCAGTTGTAGGGGCTCGTCGGGGATGAATGGTTCAGTTATATTGCCTATTTCCCACTGTCCGAGTCGTTTTTTTATCATGCTGAAGGCGGTCGAGGATTCGACATCACCACAGACGAGGAAGAATGTCCGTTGCGGAGAGTAGCGTTTTTTGTAATAGGACATCATAATGTCCCTGTTGACTTTTTCAATTTTTTCGCGGTAACCGATTATCGGGTGGCGGGCAGGGTGTAGGCTGAATATATTGTACCAGAGTTTTTCGGCAAGCACGCTGCCGGGGCGGTCGAGGTACATGTCGCGTTCGCGGAGAATAACTTCTTTCTCACTGACAAATTTTTCCCTTGGAAAGCTTGGCGAACTAATCATGTCACAGAGGCAGTCGATGGCTATTTCCATATTTTCGGACGGTAGATCGGCGTAATAGACGGTAGTGCCGTAAGAGGTATAGGCGTTGGTTTCTCCGCCGCATTTATGTATGGCTTCGGACATAGCCTGTCCGGGATATTTTGCGGTGCCCTGAAACATCATGTGTTCGAGAAAATGCGAAAGTCCTGAACCGAGGTACTCATCTTCGTGGATGCTGCCTGTCTTTACCCATGCTTGAACCGAGACGATTGGGGCATCTTTTTTTTCATATACGAATATACGCAACCCGTTATCGAGCGTTTCAGTTTTTACTTTTCCGAATGAAAGGATACCTGGAGCGGGTTTGATGTATTTTGTCATCAGGCTATCATTGGTGGATTTATTGATCTTTCGGCGGCATTTTCCCTGATAAATGGTTTTCTCAGAGTTTCGTCAAAGTCGTATTCAATACTGAAATCCTCCACGCAATCTTCTTCGCTGGCCTTAAGGAGCCTTTCGCCGATCATGTTGAAGACGACGTTGCCTATGGCCTTTGCGTTCGTAAGACCCCAGCTTTTCATTACTTCGCTGGCCATGGGGCCGAATTCCCTGAGGGCATAATCGGCGATGCCGTCGAGGAGTTCCTTTGCTGACACGTGGCGGTCCGGTTTTTCTTTTTCTCTATGCTTTTTGAGTTTATGGGCGGTATAATTCACCGCGATGCTCACGAATTCGTAAGCATCGACTGCATAACGAGGGTCAGTATCTACAATTCTGTTTATGCTTTTTTTGAAATTTTCGTCCATAATACTATATATAATGACTTTTGATTTGTAATAGTTCCGGCAAATAAATCCGATATGCCCCATATTATAAACTCGAAACCCCCAGCTTTCAACCCGAAATTCATTTTCCCGCTGCTGCGGCGTTCTTTTTCATGTTGCCGAGAATAACGAAAACAACACCGTTTTCCAGTCTTTTGCTGGTGTCTGAGTCAGCGGGGCGGGAGCAGTTCGGGGCTGTTCTGGGGCGGCTCGTCGAACTGGCTTATCCAGTTTTCGACAAAGGGCTGAAGTATGAAATCCTCAATCTCGTCATCGTTCTCGAACTTATATTCACAGTAAGGACATACTTGAAAGTGCTCAATGTCGAACTGAGAGAGGTATTCATAGCAATTTGGACATACCAGAAGACTCTTCTGAATATGCGCGGCTCTCTTGAACTGATATTTCTTTTCTTTCATTGTCTAACCCAATGTTGAGGGGGGATTAAACTACATTCATTATAGTAATATATATATCTTATTATTGCGCAATATGCAACTGTTTTTTGATTTAATTCACACATTGATGTATGTTGAGGGAGTCAATGAACAAAAAGAAGGGGTTTGTTTTATGAAAAGGACTCTAGGTGTCTTAGTCGTGATTGCCGCCGCGTTGTTTATCTCAACATCATCGCTTTTTGCCGGAGGGTCAGATTGGACCACAGATTTTGAAAAGGCAAAAAAGACCGCAAAAGAGAAGAATCTGCTGATTCTTGCGGATTTTTCCGGCTCCGACTGGTGCGGATGGTGTAAAAAACTTGACGCGGAGGTTTTTTCAAAGGCAGAGTTTCTCGGTTTCGCCAAGAAAAATTTTGTTCTGGTAATGGTTGACTTTCCGCGGATGAAGCAGCTCCCGTCTAATGTCATGAAGCAGAACAACGCGCTTCAGGCAAAATATAAAATTGAGGGTTACCCTACCGTTATCATAATGAATGCCGTGGGCAAGGAGCTTGACAGGACCGGTTATCAGCCCGGCGGTGCGTCAAATTACGTCAAATATCTCGAAGGCGTCCTGAAAAAGAATAAAAAATAATGATACTTTTTCCTACGTCTCTATTAAAGCGTTTTTCAACTGCCCTGTTGTGCGGAGTCGCAGTGACAGGGCTTTTTACTTCTCTTTTTGCGGCAAAGTCGGAAGATATTTTCAAGTGGACGCTGACGGAGGAAAAGAACGCCTGGGTTGTGAGCGTCGGCATTCCTGCCCAGCGCTATCTTTATGCAGGCCAGACATCCATTGACGCCAGAAATTCTTCGGGTAAGGAAATAAAGCCGCTTTCTTCGCCGGTTCCCTCAATCCATGAAAATAAGGATTCCGTCTATTCCGGGGAGAAGGTTTTTGCATGGAAATATCCCAAAGATAAGGGTGCGCTCGCTTTCGAAATATCTTTTCAGGGCTGCGGCGAAAGCCCATTTGTCTGCTACCCGCCCGGAAAACTTCTTTTGAAGACGGACAAAAGCGCTTCAGCCTCATCAATGTCCGGAAATGGAAAACTTTCAGTAATATCAAAGCTTGAAGGTTTCAAGGTTTTTTCATCGATATCAGGGTACCTGCCAGAGGAGGAGTTTCTTCGTTTTTTGAGGGGCAACAAAAGGATGTCTTCGGATTTTCTTGAAGGGAAAAGTATTTATATCATTATATTTATTGTGTTTTTTGGGGGACTTATGCTTAACTTTACCCCCTGCGTTCTTCCTCTTATCCCCATAAATCTGGCAATAATAGGTGCTGAAATGGACTCGAAATCCAGATATGGCGGTTTTGTCAGGGGGACGGCTTACGGATTGGGGATGGCGGTTGCGTATGGGGTCGCCGGGATGGTGGCGGTATTGAGTGGAGCAAGATTTGGCTATCTCAACTCAATGTCATGGTTTAATTTCGCAATAGCGACGGTCTTCATGATTTTTTCACTTGCGATGTTTAATATTTTTTCGATAGATTTTTCCAGGTTCGGTGCAAAAATAAATCCCTCGGCCTCGAAGAAGGGTACCGTTTTAATGGCATTTTTCTTAGGTGCGTTGGCCGCGCTTCTTGCCGGATCGTGTATTGCGCCGGTGGTGCTGGCTGTACTGCTTTATTCGGCGAGGATGTATTCGGAAGGAACTTTGATTGGGCTTTTACTTCCGTTTCTCTTGGGGATGGGCATGGCGCTTCCCTGGCCGTTTGCGGGAGCGGGACTTTCTGTAATGCCGAAGCCCGGAAAATGGATGACCTGGGTCAAGCATACATTCGGTGTGATGATTTTTCTTTTCGCTATTTACTATGCTTATATCGGATTTTCTCTTCTTCCTTCTGAGGAAAGCTGGAGCCCTGAAGCAGAACTGGAGAAGCTGGGGGCTGCGCTTGATCAATCCTCAAAAAGTGGTAAACCGCTGCTTATTGACTTTTGGGCCTCGTGGTGCAAGAACTGCACCCAGATGGAGCGTGGGACTCTGAAAAGTCCCGGCGTGAGCAAAGAGCTTGAAGATTTTTTCGTAGTTAAGTTCAGAGCTGAAAAGCCTTCCGACCCGCAGATAGGGTCCGTGCTGGACTATTTCGATATCGCGGGCTTTCCGTCATACGTAATCCTGAAGCCGCTTTCTGGAAAATGAGACTCCTCCGATTTGCAACTGACGCTTTCAGGAAATATTGTTATCATTTCAAATCGTTAAGGAATTCCTAAAATGATCAGCATACATCCTACCGCGGTCGTCTCGCCCGAGGCATCAATCGGCGACAATGTCAGGATTGGCCCCTACTCAATAATCTCTCAGGACGTAGTTATCGGGGAGGGTTGCTTTATCGATGCGCATGTCAAGGTGGGGCGCTTTACAAAAATAGGTCCAAACTGTAGGATATATTACGGTGCTCTTGTGGGGGAAGAGCCTCAGGACCACAGATTTACGGAAGGAGTTACCTCTTACACCGAAATCGGACACGATACAGTGATAAGAGAGTACGTAACAATTCACCGCCCGCCATTCGAGGGACTTAAGACCGTCGTCGGCGATCATGTGTTGCTGATGGCTTTTGTTCACGTCGCGCACGATGTGATAATCGGGAACAGTGTCACAATCGCGAACCATACCGCGATTACAGGTCACGTTCAGATAGAGGACGGCGCCGTTTTGAGCGGCTATGTAAAGATTCACCAGTTCTGCCGGATCGGTTCACTCGCCATGATTGGCGCCGATGCCACAATTGTTCAGGATGTTCCACCTTACTGTCTCCTCACGGAAAACAGTTTTGTCTTTGGGCCCAACACTATAGGTCTGCGGCGCGCCGGTTTTGATCCGCTTCAAAGGGCAGCCATAAGAAAGGCCATCAAAACATATTTCTTCCAGGGACTTAACACGAAAAATGCGCTCGAAAAAATTGAGTCCGAAGAAATAACTGTCGAGGTCAGCCATTTCACTGATTTCATAAAAGCCACAAGACGCGGCATTATGCCCGGCAACCCCAGGTATTCCCACAAGTCTGAGGATGATGAAGACTGAGCGGAGCGAATGCCTCGCCTTGAAATGAAATATAAAAAATATATTATATGCTTTTTATTGTGGAAAATAAGTTTATATTACTCAATCTTAGGCTGGGAGTTTCAATGTTTTTTGCGGCCTATGGATACGTTTTGGTCTAAAAAATAAGGAAAAGGTGCGGGAGTTTTATGCGTTTTCAATGTCCATTTTGCCGCGGGCTCGTAGCGGTTGAAAATTCAGACCTGGGAATAGATGTGCAATGCGGTCACTGCGGGGAGGTAGTTACAGTTCCTTATTCGCGTGTCGCCACAGGTGCGGTTATCGCGGATTTCATTATTCTTGAAGAACTTGGCCGCGGCGGCATGGGGGTAGTATATCTTGCCCATCAGATTTCGCTTGATAGATCAGCAGCCGTGAAGATTCTCGCCGATAGCTACATAAATAATGCGGAGTTTGTGGTTAACTTTATCAAGGAAGCCAGGGCCGCCGCAAAATTGAATCACCCCCATATAGTACAGGCATACGCAGTCGGAGAGGACGAGGGAATATTCTACTTTGCCATGGAAAATATCGACGGCGAAACCATGAAAAGTGTCCTTAAACGCGAGAAGGTAATTCCCCTCGATATGGCAACCTCAATAATTCAGCAGATCGCCGAGGCCCTCGATTACGCATGGAAAGAACAGAAACTTATACACAGAGACATAAAGCCCGATAACATAATGCTTACCCGTAACGGACGGGCCAAACTGGCCGACCTCGGTCTCTCCAGGGTCGCCGGCGAACTCGACGATGCGGAAGGCGACGAAGTTATGGGCACTCCACAATACATAAGCCCCGAGCACCTTACCGGCGCGCCAATGGATATAAGAAGCGACATATACAGCCTCGGTGCCACTTTCTTCCACCTGATTACAGGCAAATTCCCATTTGAAGGCAAAACAGCTACCGAAATAGCTAGAAAGCACCTTGAGGAAAAACTTGTCCCCCCACACCTTGTGAATCCGGAAATCCCTCAGGATGTAAGTCAGGTCATCGTCAAGATGATGGAAAAAAATATTAAGAGACGCTACCAGGATGCTCAGGAACTTGTCGAAGACCTGCGACTGCTGAGACGAGGAAAAACTCCAAGTACCGCGACCGAAGGCATTTCCAGAAAAAGAAAAACAGGCCATTTTACGATCCCGTCTTCATCTGAAACCGGCAGCGCCTTCGGAAAGACCAGGGCTTCAGGCACGGAGCTGGGGAAAACTTCAAAAATGGCCTCACCGCCCGGCAGCGGATCGGGCACACTGTCAGGTGCAATTCAGATGGAAAGGACATCGAGACGGCGCCCCATACTCATGGCGGCAATCGCCGTTCTTGTGCTTATCGGCGGAACAGTAATCGTTGTGCGGAGTCTGATCGTTCCGTCTTCCTCCCCGCCCCTTACCATAAAAAAGCCGCCGCGCGAACCGGTAAAACAACAGGAAGTCAAACGGCCCGCAGCTCAGGGACTTCCGGGCAAAATTACCGAAGTCATCGATTTTATCACGGCAAATCCCGCAAAACGTGGCGATATTCTGAGGAAATGCGAGGAACTTCTTGCTCAGATATCACCGTCTGAGGTATTTTCTGATGAAGATAAATCCAAAATCGAGTCAATCAGAGGCACTTTCCTCAAAATCGACGAGGAAAGACTTGAAATAGGAAGAAACAAACTCAGAAGCAAATACAATGAAGAGTTCGCCATTAGAGAAGTGACCATGAAAAAGGCCAAAGAGGAAGAAAAGAGGCGTAACGAGATTCAGCGTAAGAAAAGTGAACGCGAAGAACAGCTTAGAAAAGTTGAAGAGGAAAAACAACAGGAAATTGCAAGACACGCCGATGAGTACGTGAAGTTCATTGAGAATTCTCAAAATTCGATGCGCCGCCGCTTCATCGACTTTGTCAGAAGAGGAAACTATAAAGAGGCTATCGATGTTTTCTCTCCTGCCCTCGAAGAACTCGAGAAAGCTTCCGATAAATCCCCACGCGAACAAGAGGCTGCGAAATCCTTCGCGGAATGGGCAAAGAAAATGCAGGCCGCTCTTGAGTCTGCTAAAAAACTTCAGACTCTGATTACTACGGGCGGCAAGCAGCTTGAGGGTACCCAGATAGAGTTCAAGGAGGGCGCTCTCGGAGCCGTTCAGAGTATCTCCGACGGCGTGATAACCATAAAAATGCTCTTGCGTGACAGAACCGTTTACGTGCCTGTAAAAGATCTGGAAATATCATTCCTTTTAAAATTCCTGAAGAAAGCATCAGAAAAAGTCGGTGATCCCAATGCCTATTTCTACTACCTGATTGCAAATGGTAATTTCTACAGAATCAAATCAATCGCACCTGATGACGACTGGGCGAAAGAGGGCAGTCAGATAGCCTATGAATACCTGAAGCTTAAACTTAAACACGCTTCAAGTTCAGAGAAGCTCTCTCTCCGCAAAGAATACGGAAAACTTCCCGAATACCGCCGCGCCCTCAAAGACTACCAGGAAGATTCCGGATCATAATTTCTGCCGAAATAGCCAGTGCGCCTGGCCCCGAAAGCTGGAGAAATTGAAAAGTGTAAAAGACTCCTAAACTAAAACACTACTGTCCGGTAAAAATCAGAATGGAAAATAAGGAAAAGGCTCTGACCGTTCTTGCGATGGACTGATGCTCAATCAATTCTCCCGAATCCTTCTAATCTTCAAAATTTGGTAATTTTTTGAACACATGGATTATCAAGTCCAGTAAAAGTATTTTCAAAATTATATAAAATAAATATTAGCTACTTTGCCAATTCTCAAGTTGATGTTTATACCAATTTGCATTCAAATATATAATAATATATCGATGATCCATCGAAATCCTGTGAGGCTCCTGACGCATTCAGGATTCTTATTCATCGATATC